>JAICWS010000003.1 GCA_025934695.1 Alphaproteobacteria bacterium | reverse complement strand
GACAGCCGCGCTGTATGACTTCACTTGCGAAACCGTCGCCGTGATACGCGCGTTCATCATCAGTTCCTGGCCTTTCAGGATACCCCCGATCAGCAGGCCGATGATGGTCATCACGATCGCCAATTCGACGAGCGTGAAGCCTCTTTGCGAGGCGTGATGTCTTGTTCCTTTTCCCACTTTTCCCTCCAAAAATCGCAGCTATTTTTCCAGAAGTTCAACTTCTCTCATCTAATTCTCATTTTGCCGGAAGAATGTTGATATGTTTTTAACTTTGCTTGGTATCTTTCGTTAAGAATTAAATTCTTACTTATTTTACAAGTGCTTATATGGGATTCACATTTATCCTTTTTAAGCAGAAAAATGTATTTCTGAATTGTTTCTGACAAAGGAGATATATTTCGGACGGGTTTTGGGAAGGGAAATTAACCATCTGACGGCGCCTTTGTTAACCCACCGGCACCACTGGCCGGACAGCGCCTTCCCGATTTGCCATAGCAAATTTGTCAATATCATATTTTGTTGCTAGGATAACTGTGATTTCGAGAAGCCGCGATTCGCCAACACTGAAGAGGGGAAAACAAGGGCATGAATCTCGACGCGCTGAAGACTCAAGCGTTCAACGCACATCGCAGTGAATATCTATTGAAGACGCGGCCGGGCTGGCGGGAAAAGTTTTTCCTGTACCCGGCCGCCGCGCTTTTGAAGGGCGGCCTTGCCGTGGCAGGCCTCGCGCTGGGCGCGATGCTGTTCGGCGTGGGCGCGGCGGGCTTTGTCTTTGCCGGCGCGCTGATCGCCGCCGCAGCCGGCCTGCCGCTGATGTCGCTCGGCGCGTCGCTGCACGACAAGCGCGTCGAAGCGGCACTGCTGGAGGATTTCGACCGGGGCCTTATCCAGGCATCGCCCCGGATCGACCCGGTTCAGCCAAAACTCGGCGATCTCTCGCTCGGCAAGTCCTTCAACGTGCCGCACGCGTCGCCGGAACAGACATTGCTGCCGCGCCAGCTGAAACCGCAGCTTCAACCCGTAACCGCATAAGGAAAGATGCCGACCATGAACGATGCCGCGATCAGGGAACTTGCCCGCCGGGCCTACGACAAGGAGTATCAGGAAAAAACGCCCGCAGGCCGCGCCGAAATGGCGATCGCAATTCCTTCCGCCTTCCTGTTTGGCGGCGGCTTCTGGGGCCTTGTCGGCGGCATTGGAGCTGCTGTTTTTGGAGTCCCGGCCGCCCCCGCGATCCTTTTTGGCAGCCTGCTTGCCATGGTTGCCGGTGCGACAGGAATGCTGGGCTCCTGCATCGTTAGCCGCGACCGCGCCGACCATGCACTGCAGCGCGACCTCGACAATGGAACGCTCGTCGAGCGCTTCAGGCAGGAAGTCCTGCAGCCTGCGGCAGCGCCGTCGGTGAAAGCCGCGCCACCGCTGGCCGATGCTGGTGCGTCGGCTTCCTTCGCGGCCGCAATGGCGGGGCCAGCCAACCAGAACGCCATATCCGCTCGCGCGCCGTCTTCCAAGACGCCCGCTCTTTAGTCTTCGCGACTCCCACAAGGCGTTGTCCGAACGGCGCATCGTCCGCCCCGCGGCAGCCACGGACTTTCGCCACGCATCGTCGAAGAAATAATATGTCAATGTGCGCCGGCTTTGCCTACAAAAAGACGGAAAATCTGCACAACACCGACATAATAGGTCCTGAATTCAGGGGTATAATAAAAACATAGGGTCCCTCATTCTCGCCGCACCGGACCGGAAAAAGCGCCTGCAATTTTCCTGAAAAGGTGTATATATGTTCAACAAAAGGACAGTAAGAAATGACCAAGCCCCTCCTGGATAAGGCCAGCTCGCCACAGGATCTCAAAAAGCTGGCGCGCCACGAGCTGCAGCGATTCGCGGACGAAGTGCGGGCGGAAATGATCGAGGCTGTCTCGATCACCTGCGGGCATCTGGGCGCGGGGCTTGGCGTGGTCGAGCTCACGACCGCGCTCCATTATGTTTTCGATACGCCCAACGACCGCCTCATCTGGGACGTCGGCCATCAGGCCTATCCGCACAAGATCATCACCGGGCGCCGCGACCGCATCCGCACGCTGCGCCAGGGCGGCGGCCTGTCCGGATTCACGAAACGTTCGGAAAGCGAATACGATCCTTTCGGCGCGGCGCACAGTTCCACCTCGATCTCGGCTGGTCTCGGCATGGCCGTCGCGCGCGACTTCGGCGGCGGCGGTCACAAGGTCATCTGCGTCATCGGCGACGGCGCCATGAGCGCTGGCATGGCCTATGAAGCCATGAACAACGCGGGCGCGCTGAAGAGCCGCCTCATCGTGATCCTCAACGACAATGACATGTCCATCGCGCCGCCGGTCGGCGCAATGAGTGCTTACCTCTCGCGCCTGATTTCATCGAAGCCTTACTTAAGCATGCGCGAGATCGGCAAGAAATTTTCCGAGAAACTGCCGGCGCCGTTGCAGCTCGCGGCCAAACGCGCCGAAGAATATGCGCGCGGCATGGTCACCGGCGGCACGCTGTTCGAAGAACTCGGCTTTTATTACGTCGGTCCCGTCGACGGTCACAACCTCGACCACCTGCTGCCCGTGCTTGAAAATGTGCGTGACACGATTTACGAGGGCCCGATCCTCATCCATGTCGTGACGAAAAAGGGCAAAGGTTATCCGCCCGCCGAAACCGCCGCCGACAAGATGCATGGCGTCGCCAAATTCGATGTGGTCACCGGCGCGCAGGCGAAATCGAAATCCAATATCCCCAGCTACACGCGCGTCTTCGCCGACGCGCTGATCGCAGAAGCCGCGAAGGATACCAAGATTGTGGCGATCACCGCGGCGATGCCGTCGGGCACGGGCCTCGACCTGTTCGAAAAAGCCTACCCCGACCGCACCTTTGACGTCGGCATCGCCGAACAGCATGCGGTGACTTTCGCGGCCGGCCTCGCAACCGAAGGCTATAAACCTTTTGTCGTCATTTATTCGACCTTCCTGCAGCGCGCCTATGACCAAGTCGTGCATGACGTGGCGATACAAAATCTCCCCGTCCGTTTCGCGATGGACCGCGCAGGCCTCGTCGGCGCCGACGGCGCGACGCACGCGGGCTCCTTCGACATCGCTTACCTTGGCTGCCTGCCGAACTTCGTGCTGATGGCGGCCGCCGACGAAGTCGAGCTGCAGAACATGACCGCCACCGCCGCCGCTTATTCCGAGGGCCCTATCGCCTTCCGCTACCCACGCGGCGAAGGCGTCGGTTTGGAACTATTGCCTCATGGCGTGCCGGTTCAGATCGGCAAAGGCCGCGTCTTGCGCGAAGGCACCAAGATCGCGCTGCTCAGCTACGGCACGCGCCTGCAGGAATGTTTGAAAGCTGCGGAGCAGTTGAACGCAATGGGCTTGTCGGCGACGGTGGCCGACGCGCGCTTCGCCAAGCCGCTCGACGAAGACCTCGTCAGCCGCCTCGCGCGCGAGCATGAGGTCCTCATCACCATCGAGGAAGGCTCGGTCGGCGGCTTCGGCGCTTTCGTGCTGCAATATCTGGCGAAGGCGGGCGCGCTGGATGCGGGCCTCAAAATCCGCACCATGGTGCTGCCCGACATCTTCATCGACCAGGATGCGCCGCTCAAGCAGTATGACCAGGCCGCTCTCAATGCCCAGCATATCGTCACCCAGGCGGTCGCCGCGCTGGGGCCTCTTGCGTTGCGCACCGGCGCGAAGGCCTGATTGTTACAGCATTGGAAAGCCAATAGTTTCAATGGTCAGGACTTATTTATTTTGACATAATATAACCGTCCCGGTACATTATTCCGGATGATCCAGATCAACCCGAAAGACTGGCTGCAGGACATCCGCCGCCGCGCCAAGCGCTTGTTTCGCATGGCCGACGATGCGGCGGTGCAACTGCGCTACGGCTCCTTCGAATCGCAAAAGGCGGCGATGGTCGCGCGCCTTGAAGAGATCGAGGGCGGCAAAGAAGCGCTGAAGGCCGCGCAGCAGGCCAAGGCGCAGATCAGCGTGGTGTCAAAGCGCCGCATCGATGGCGTCCGGGGCCGTTTTTCGCGCGGCACGGCGCGGCCCCGCGTGCGCGTCTCGGCCAGCGGCGACATGGCGCAAATGACCGCGACGCTCTGGCACGAACTGCGGCACCTGCGCCAGCATCTCGAGCGCGGCGACCTCAAAGGCGGCGTCTCGCGGCTGCACGGCACGCGCAAGCAGCATATGATCTCCCTCATGATCGAGGCCGATGCCTTCACTGCGCAAACATTGATGTGTCTGCGCGAGAAGAAGGCGGGCCATCCCGAATATCTCGATAAATTCCTCGCGACCGGCAAGGGCGCGGCCGAGGCCGCGCGCACTCTCCTCGCGCACCGTCCTTACGAAAGCTTCCCCGACGACGGCACCTTCGCCCGCGCGTTGTTCGGCGACATCATGAAGACGAACATGCCCGGCTACCAGGCGAAATATTTCAGGAGCTACCATCGGATTTTTAACAAAGCCGCGACTCTGGCGCAGTTGCGCCAGATGGCCGGCATCACGCGCGAAGCGCCCGATTTTCCAGCGTCGAGCACCCTCATGGATCTTTATGGCCGCAAGGGCGGCGATATCGCCTCCGTACCGCAACTCGCCAAAGCCTATTACCGCGCGCAGGAGCCGGACGTGCGCGATGCGCTGACACTGATCGAGGAAACTGTCCGCCAGGCGGACAAGATGACCGAAGATGAATTCGCCGCCGCGCGGACCGACATCCTTAAACGAACCGAAAAACTATCGAATCAATTTCGCAGCGCCAGCCAGAGCCACCGCCGCGGCGCGGCGCCATGCCGCCCGGTCGCCAGAAAAAAACTGTGAAAACAGTGACTTCTTTTGCCATTTGACATAATATCTGGAGTTGGTATATGCTGGCCCCCATGTCTTTCAACACGTTCAACGCTGTCGACAACTCAACCCCGGACTGCGCGGAGGTAAAAGAGACGCTTGTCGCCGAAATAGCAAAGAGCGCGCTGGGAAGATTCCTGCTCGACGACCTGAAGCGCCGCGGCATCGAACTCGTCTTGTCGAACGAGCTCTCGCACGACAACCAAGGGGAAGGCGATCTGGGGGGCTATTGGGATCCCGCCGCCCGCCGCATCAACTTGAGCGCCCGCGCGCCGCTTCACAAGCTCATGCACTATTTTGCGCATGAAGTGCGCCATTCGGCGCAATATGAGGCCGACCTGGTCCTCGAAAACATACCGGAATCCCTGCACCCGGTTAACTTCGTGGTAATGAACCGTATGCGGGAAATGGACGCCGACGCCTTCGCGGTCTATTTCGTCGCCGACCACGCGCTCGAAACGAAGAGCGGCCACTTTACGGAGCTGAGTAAGCCGCTTCCGCCGCTCAGCGACCTCGAAACGCTGTTCGGAGCGGCTGTCCAGCAGGTTGACCGCTCCGAAATGTACCGAAGATTCGCCGAAACGTGGCGGGAAAAAGATAAAAACATGGCGCTCGCGATGCAGGCGGCTGCGCCCGCGCTTTTCACGTCGCCGCTCGTCAACGAGTGTTACGATGAAAGCTACGTGCGCCAATGGAAAAACATCATATGGCCGGTGTTCGTCGAGGCATCGAAGCAGCCGGGAGAAGCAAAGGCGCACTCGCTCCGCAACCTCTTCCAGCGGTTCCGCGATGGCAAGTTCAAACAGCCCGCCGATACTCTCGTTGCGCAGGCCAAAGCCTATAGCAAAATCTACGCGTCCGCGGGCGCACCCGATTATCTCGAAGGCGTCTACGACAAGATTTATCCTTTCCTGAGCGAAGAAGCCAATGGCGCAATGAGAATCTGGGGCAGCCAGATGACGGATTTGAAAGAGAAGTTCAACGAGGCTTGCGACTACTACCTTGATAAAATGCCCATTGCCGAGAAGGCAAAAAAGCCCCCCAACGCAGCCAGGCAGGCCGAACCTGTCGTCACGGCCGCCTGACCGTCCCTTCTCCTTGTAAACTCAAAGACATCAGGACTGTTAAGGATTAGCCAAGCGGGCGCATGTTATAATTGTCGTGAAGAAACTAAGGATCTTCGCGACAATGCCGACAAACAACACGGGTCTTTTCAATCGCGCCGCGGCTGGCTTCGGGGCGTGGCTTTATCAAAAGCGCCACGGCAGGCACGACGTGCGCCGCGCCGAAATGCTCGAGCGCGTGCGGACGTTTCCGGGCGGACCCGAACTGCTGGATCAGGCGCAGAAGCTTGGCGTCGATATTCTTGTCGCGCCCGAAAAAGACGTGGGCGCGCAAGGCACCTATGACCGCCTCGGCGACAAACCGGTCATTTACATCGCGAACACCGGCAACTCCGCCGCCATGGCCGTTTCGCTCTGGCACGAATTGCGCCATATGCAGCAGGATGCCGCGAACCCCGGCGTGGGCATGATGTATGCGGGGCAGCTGAAGGATCCGCGCACCGCCGTGCTTATGAGCATGATGCAGGAAGCCGACGCTTTCACCGCCGAAACGCTGATGGCCCTGCAGCAAAGAAAAGCCGGCAAGCCCGAGTATTTCGACGCAATGTTCAAGGGCTATCTGCCCGACGGCGCGCACCGCGACATCGCGCGCTTTCTTCGGGGCAATCCCTATGAGCAATTCAAGGACGACGCAACGTTCGCGCGTTCCCTGTTCACGCACCTGATGCTCGACGGGCTGATGAGCTATCGCGCCAATTATTTCCAGCGGCTGCGGCTGCGCTTCCTGCCCGAGCGCGGGCTCGGCGATTTCAAGCAGCAGGTGGAACTCTCGGCCCAAGGCGGCGCGAAAGGCAGCGCGGAACTGGCAAAATTATATGGCGATCAATTTAAGTCAGTATCGCCGCGCGCGCTGGCGGTCGCTTTCTGGGCCGCGCAGCCGATCGACGAGCGCGAGGCGCTCGACAGAGTCGAGGAGACCGTGAAGAATATCGACCGGCTGACCGAGCAGCAATTCGCCGAATCCCGTCTCGACATCCTGGCGCGCACGAAGGAGCTCAGCAACAAGGACCCGGACGACGGCTATTTCCGCGTGGGCGAAGCGGAAAAGGCTGCGCGCGCCTTGCGCGAACAGGCGATCGCCGGAAACCCGCCGGTAAGAAAAACGCCGCCGCCGACCCGACCGGTCTAATCCGCCGTTATTCGTAACGAATGGTGGAACTCGTGCCGAGGCCTTTGCAGACGATCCCTTTCACCGTCTGGCCCCTGTCGTTGATGCCACTGAAGCGCGTGCGCCAGAAGTCGGCATGTCCGCCGCAGCCGGCCCAAGGCCCTTTGGGGTCGATTTTGACATCGTGCAGGTTGGTGGTTTTGCTCACCGTGTCGAAGGCGCCCTGCGGATCCGGGCGCGGCGACATCAGCCACAAGTTACCGCCGCCCACGATCGCGATGGGGGCAAAAATTGTCACGAGGAATTTCTTACCGGGAGTCATGCTCTATCTCCTGCAAAAGTTGAAGCTCTGGAATATTTCGGGGTTTTACAGGGGTCTGGCAAGGATTGGCGCGGGAAACACTAAACACGCGCCAAGGCAAAACGCCCACTGCTGAGGCGCATCATATCCGATAGGGATTGATTATGTCAACTATATTTTGTAAGCCGCGATCGAGGCCTAAGTCGTTTCCTTGAACAGCTCGCGGCCGATCAGCATGCGGCGGATTTCGGATGTTCCCGCGCCGATTTCATACAGTTTCGCGTCGCGCAACAGGCGGCCCGTCGGGAAGTCGTTGATATAGCCGTTGCCGCCCAGCGCCTGGATCGCCTCCAGCGCCATCCAGGTCGCCTTTTCGGCGGCATACAAAATCGCGCCCGCCGCGTCCTTGCGGGTGATCTCCTTGCGGTCGCAGGCCTTGCCCACGGCGTAAACATAGGCGCGCGCGGTGTTCAGCGCCACGTACATATCCGCGATCTTGCCCTGCATCAGCTGGAATTCGCCGATGCTCTGGCCGAACTGCTTGCGCTCGTGCACGTACGGAAGAACGACATCCATGCAGGCCTGCATGATGCCCAAGGGGCCGGCGGAAAGGACCGCGCGCTCGTAATCGAGGCCGCTCATCAGCACATTCACGCCCTTGCCGAGGTGACCGAGAATGTTTTCTTCCGGCACTTCGCAATCCTGGAACACCAGCTCGCAGGTGTTCGAGCCGCGCATGCCCAGCTTGTCCAGCTTCTGCGCGGTCGAAAAACCCTTGAATCCTTTTTCGATGATGAAGGCGGTGATGCCCTTGGAATTCGCTGCCGGATCGGTCTTCGCATAGACGACCAGCGTATGCGCGTCCGGGCCGTTGGTGATCCACATTTTGTTGCCGTTCAGGATGTAGCGGTCGCCCTTCTTCTCGGCCTTCAGCTTCATCGACACGACGTCCGATCCGGCACCGGGCTCGGACATGGCGAGCGCGCCGATCTTTTTGCCCGCGCAAAGATCGGGCAGGTATTTTTTCTTCTGCGCTTGCGTGCCATTGAGGCGGATCTGGTTCACGCAGAGGTTCGAGAAGGCGCCGTACGACAAGCCGATGCTCGCCGAGGCGCGGCTGATTTCTTCCATCGCGATGATGTGCTCGATATAGCCGAGGCCCGATCCGCCATATTCCTCCTCGACCGTGATGCCGAGCAGACCCAGCTCGCCGAACTTCGGCCACAGATGGTTGGGGAATTCATTCTGGTGGTCGACGTCGGCGGCGATGGGCGCCAGTGTGCCTTGCGCGAACCTGCGCACCGTATCGCGAATCATCTCGGCATTCTCGCCCAGATCGAATTTCAGCGAGGGGTAATCGAGGGCCTTGGGGACGAAGGATTCTTTCTTGCTCACGGCAGGGGCCTCTCTGGTTTTCTCGGCGTGGGGTTCTGGCTTCAGCTGGGTTTTCATGGGCTTTCTTCCACGGGTGACGGCGTTATTGTGCTCCGCCACCATACTCAAAACCGGCCCAAATCGCGACTGGCGAAAGCGGTTGACATAATATTGGCATTTGGGTAGGGTGCCGCGGATTAAGGAAATGGATTTTCGGGATTTTCATTTAAGGAGCGGGATATGGGACTGGATATCGGCACCCTCGCAGCGCCCCGGGAAGAGCAGGAAGACCTCCTCGCCGCCGCCGAATCGGCGATCCGCAAGGCGCTCGACCGCAGGCACAACAGCATCTCCTTCACCACGGCATCCAGTTACGTCGGGCGCGAGAACGAATTGGCCGACGCCTGCGCCAGCCTTAAAACCAAATTCCCGGCCCTCGTCGAAATCGCCCCGGTCCACACCATCGCGGGCGCGACCGTCTACCTCAACAAAAAACCCAACGCGCTGACGCGCCTCGTACGCAAAATCGCGACGGCGGATATGTAGCCTTCATCGCGGGCGACGGCATTCGTTTATGCGGCATGGCGCCACCGGCGCAGGAATGCGCATCCAGAATCGACGCCGTATGAGTTTTCATAATATGTTAATCTTTGCGTCATATAATGGTGGCAACGCTGGACGTGGAGAAACCGGGTGCCTAAAAAAATCGTCATTTGCTTTGACGGGACATGGAACGTCCCCGACAGTTGCACGAACGTCCGGAAAATGTTCTGGGCGGCGGATACGAGGGAGCCCACCTCGGAAGCCTCGGTCCGTACGGAAGAACCAAATCATATTGAATGGCGCGGTCCCGGCGGCGAATTGCAACGCGACATCCGTTATTATCCCGGCGTCGGCAGCGAGGGCGGCAAGCTTCGCCGCGGCTGGGAAGGCGCGGTCGGCGAAGGCGTCGTCGACAGGATGCGGCAGGCCTATCGCGACCTGAGCAAGATCTACGAGCCCGGCGATGAAATCTGCGTTTTCGGCTTCAGCCGCGGCGCCTTCACGGCGCGCTGCTTCGCCAACATGATCACCGATTTCGGCGTGCCCACGCGGTTTCCCGACGATCACTTCGTCGATGGCCTGACGAACAAGATTTTCAAAGCCTATCGCGACGTGAAGCATCGCAATGCGCGCAAGCAGTCGCTCGGCAAATATGGCATCGTTCGCGCATCGGTGAAAATTCTGGGCGTCTGGGACACCGTCGCCTCCTTAGGGTTGAGCGCCATCCACGGCGGCGTCGACGGCCGCTACGGGTTCCTGAATCCGGAACTGACCCCCGGCATCGAACATGCCGTTCACGCCGTGGCGAAGGACGAGCACCGCCGGGAATTCGCCCCGGTGCTGTTCAGACCGCGCGAGGTCTCCACCGGCAACCTGACGCTGGAGCAGGCGTGGTTTCCCGGGGCGCATTCCGATCTCGGCGGCGGCTACGCGGATAACGACCCGCTGCCGCGCCTTTCGCTCGGCTGGATGATGGAACGCGCGGACAATTGGGGCCTGCCGCTGGATCCCGATGCGATGGCCCGCTATGTCGACCGCCCGCGCGAGCAAGCCGAGGAGGACGCCCGCCAGGCACCGCACAAGTCCTGGGACTGGCGCTGGGGACGCAAGCTGGACCGGCAGCCGCCGCCGCGCGCCGTGCTGAGCAGCACCGTGGCCCTGTCGCCGCTGAACCTCGCTTGGCAGTCCGGCACGGCTGATTACCTGGTGGCGGATACGCTGCCGCCCGCGCCGGGAAGTCCGGAGGATAAGCTTCGGCGCTGGAACCCGATCGAGGATCTCGCCGCCAACGCCTATATGAGCCGCGGAAAAGTGACGCCGGCGACCTTTGCGGAAGCCTTCACGAACATGGATAAATCGCTGCTCGCGCTCGAACGGGGCGGAGGCAGCGGCGCCTGGATGGCCAACCGCCTGCGCAACAAGCTCACCCGGGAGTTTTCGCGCAAGGCCGACTATCTGAAATACGAAGCCCTCGAAACCCGCGCGGCCATCGTCGTCGGCCGCGAGCGGACGTTTAAATAAAAGCGGCGCGTTTCCGCCCGTCGCTGTCACTTGCCGAAAAGGATATCAGTTATTTCTGCAGCCGCAGCGTTTTGCGCGGCAGTGTCATCGGCGCGTCGAGACCATCCGAGAACTGGCGGACGGCCTGCTGATGCGCTTCCCGGGCGGCGTCCTGGTCTCGCTGTTGCGCGGCGGCGCGAAAGATGTCGGTGATGCTTTCATAGTTCAGCTGGTGCGCCTGATCGAGCGGGGTGCGGCCGTTGCCGTCCTGCGCCGCCATGTCGGCGCCGCGCGCCAGCAACAGTTCGACCGTTTCCGTGCGCGCCCATTGCACCGCGAGGAACAAGGGCGTCCAGCCGTCCGGTGAGCGGAGGTTGACGGCCTCGGGTGACTTATCGAGGATTGCCGCGACAATGTCGATCCGCGCGTCGGTGCAGGCTTCGAAGAAGTCTTTCTTTTCGCTGTCGGTCAGCTGGGTCATTCGTCTTCGTTTCTTCCTTTTAGTGCCACCCCGGCGATGGCCGGGGGTCCCCGGGACAGCATCATTTACCCGCAACAGTTTCCGACGGTTTAGCTGAGGGAGCCATGTCCGTGGGCCCCGGCCTTCGCCGGGGTGGCACAGGATTATAGTGCGCGAGTAATTGTTATGTCAATTTCTGCGACAACGACGCTACATCAAAAACCACGTCGCCAGTCCCAAAAAGGCCATAAATCCAACGACATCGGTGACCGTCGTGAGGAAGATGGCCGAAGAGGGGGCGGGGTCGAGACCGATCTTGGCGATGACGAGGGGGATGAGCGCGCCCGACAGGCCGGCCGCGAAGAGATTGAAGATGAGCGCAGCACCCATGACGAGGGCAAGTTTGTTGTCGTGATAGAAGAGCATCACGATCACCCACATCAGCACCGCGAAGAAGATGCCGTTCAAGATGCCGACCGCGCATTCCTTCCAGGTCACACGCAGCGCGTTGGCGGCGGACACTTCCTTGGTGGCGAGCGCGCGAATAACAACCGTCAAAGTCTGCGTACCGGCATTGCCGCCCATCGAGGCGACGATCGGCATCAGCGCGGCCAGCGCCACGATTTTTTCGATGGCTCCTGAGAACATGTTGATGACGAGCGTGTCGAGGAAGGCGGTGCCGAGATTCACGGTCAGCCAGATCGAGCGCAGCTTCGCCGTCTGCGCCATGCTGAGGTGAATGTCGGAGTTCGATACGCCGCCCAGGCTCAGGATGTCTCTTTCCGCCTCCTCGTCGATAACGTCGACGACGTCGTCGACCGTGATGACGCCGATCAGCCGCCCTTCCTCGTCCACCACGGGCGCGGACAACAGGTCCTTGCGGCGGAACTGGAAGGCGACTTGTTCCTGGTTCATGGTGACGGGGATGGTGACATGCTCTTCGTTCACGAGCGTATCGACCTTCACCGCCCGCTGTGCGCACAGCAGCTTGTCGAGCGAGACCGAACCCACGAAACGATGCGCGGGATCGACGATGAACAGGTCGTAAAACCGGTCGGGCAGCGCGTCCGCCGCTGCGCGCAGGTAATCGACGGTCTTGCCGATGGTCCAGAACTGCGGGATGGCGACGAATTCGCGCTGCATCAGGCGGCCCGCGCTCTCCTCGGGGAAGGTCAGGCCTTCCTCGATGACGGCGCGCACGCGGCGCGACAGGTGGCGCATGATGTCCGCGCGGCGGTCGCCGTCGAGCTCGTCGATCAGGTGGATGGCGTCGTCGGAATCCAGCTCGTTGACGATGCCCGCGATATGCGTGCCCGACATGTGCTGGAACAAATCGTTCATCATCGACTTGTCGAGATAGGTGAAAGTGTCGGGCGGGATGACGGTTTCTAATATCTGGACCAGATGATGGCGCCTTTCGGCGTCGACCTTGGCCAGCAGTTCGGCGGCGTCGGGCGCCGACAGGTCGCGGCACAGCTCCTGGATGCGGTCGGTGTAATTCTGCGATTCAAGCTCGAGGATCTCGGCGATGAACTGGTCGGACAGGCCGACGTCGTGCTCGTCCTCCGGCGCTGGCTGCTGCTCCGGCGGATCGTCTCTCTTATCCTCCTGCTCGCTTTCCCCCGACATCGCTTAGAGTCCCGTCACGCGCGCTTGCGCTTCAGGCGGGTGATCTTGGATTTTCCCTTCTTGGGTTCGGCCTTGTCGATGACCAGCGCGCCCACGGCGGCATAGGCCGCGGCATTCACGATCCCGCGCGAGGTCACGCTGGGGATCAGGATATGCGCGGGCTTGGTCGAGCCCAGCAGCAAGGGCCCGACGGTGATGCCGTCGCACAAAATCTTCATCATGTGGAAGGTCACGTTGGCTGCGTCGATGTTGGGCATGATCAAAAGGTTGGCCTGGCCCTTGAGTTCGGACTCGGGAAGCATCAGCTGGCGGATGCCTTCGTCGAGCGCGGCGGAGCCGGTCATTTCCCCGTCGATCTGCAGGTCCGGCGCGCGCTCCTTGATCAGCTCGGTCGCCTTGCGCATCTTGGTCGCGCCGGGGCGGTCCATGCTGCCGAAGTCCGAATGCGAGACGAGCGCCACCTTCGGCTCGATGCCGAAGCGCTTCACCTCTTCGGCCGCCATGATGGTCATGTCGCAGAGCTGCTCGGGCGTGGGGTCCGCGTTCACGAAAGGATCGCACAGGAAGAAAGTGCCCTTGGTCAGGATCATCACCGTCATCGAGGCATAGGTTTCCATGCCTGCCGCGTGGCCCAGGATGCTGGTCACATAGTTGAAATGCCTGTCATAGCGGCCGATGGTGCCGCAGATCAGCGCGTCGGCGTCGCCCTTGTGCACCATCAAGGCGGCAATCACGGTGTTGCGCGTGCGCACCATCTGCTTGGCGATGGCGGGCGTCACGCCCTTGCGCGCGAGCAGCTTGTGATAGGTCTGCCAGTAATCGTTGTAGCGCGGGTCGTTCTCGGGGTTGACCAGCTCGTAATCGCGCCCCTTCTGCAGGCGCAGGCCCAGTTTCTTGATGCGGTGCGTAATCACCGACTCGCGGCCGATGAGGACGGGAATGCCGAGCTCGTCGTCGATGATGGTCTGCGCCGCGTGCAGCACGCGGGTTTCCTCGCCTTCCGCGAAGGCGATGCGCTTCTTGTTCGCGGCCGCCTTCTCGTAGATGGGGCGCATCAGTTGGCCCGACTTGAAGACGTATTTCGTCAGGCTTTCGGCATAGGCGTCGAAATCCGCGATGGGCCTTGTCGCGACGCCGGAATCCATGGCGGCTTTCGCGACGGCGGGCGGGATTTTCAGGATCAGGCGCGTATCGAACGGCTTCGGGATCAGGTATTCCGCGCCGAAGTGCAGGTGCTCGTCCGCGTAGACGGCGGCGACTTCGGCCGTGGGCTCTTCGAGCGCGAGGTCCGCGATCGCGCGCACCGCGGCCAGTTTCATCTCTTCGTTGATGGTGGTGGCGCCGACATCGAGCGCGCCCCGGAACATGAAGGGGAAGCACAGCGCGTTGTTCGCCTGGTTCGGATAATCGGAACGGCCCGTGCAGATGACGGCGTTGGGCTTGGCCGCGCGCGCTTCCTCGGGCATGATTTCGGGCACCGGATTGGCCAGCGCCATGATGAGGGGCGCATCCGCCATCGATTTCACGTCGGCGCGCGTCAGCACGTCGGGACCCGACAGGCCCAGGAACACATCCGCGCCCTTGATGACCTGCTGAATGGTGCGCAGCGGCGTGTCGACCGCGAATTGCTTCTTCTCCTCGTCCATATGCTCGTTGCGGCCTTTCCAGACCACGCCGGCCCGGTCGCACAGGATGATATTCTTTTTCGGCAGGCCCAATGCGACAAGAAGATGCACGCAGGCCATGGCGGCGGCGCCGGCGCCGGCGGTGACGAGCTTGACGTCCTTCATCTTGCGGTTGGCCAATTTGAGCCAGTTCAAAAACGCCGCGCCAACGATGATCGCCGTGCCGTGCTGGTCGTCGTGGAACACCGGGATCTTCATACGGTCCTTGAGGCGCCGCTCGATCTCGAAACACTCGGGCGATTTGATGTCCTCGAGGTTGATGCCGCCGAACGAGGGCTCGAGCGCCGCCACAATATCAACGATCTTGTCGATGTTCTTTTCGTCGATCTCGATGTCGATGGCGTCGATGCCGGCGAATTTCTTGAACAGCACGGCCTTGCCTTCCATGACCGGCTTGGCCGCGAGCGGACCGATGTCGCCGAGGCCCAGCACGGCGGTGCCGTTGGTCACGACCGCGACCAGGTTGCCGCGCGAGGTATATTCGGAGACGGTCTTGGGGTTCGCCGCAATCTCCTCGCAAGGGGCGGCCACGCCCGGCGAATAGGCGAGCGCCAGGTCGCGCTGCGAGATCAGCCCCTTGGTGGGGGTGATGGAAATCTTGCCGGGTCCGTTCGGGTGCCTGTGGTAATCGAGCGCCGCTTCATACAGCTTGTCTTTTTTAAGAACCATAGATCACTCCTGCCGGTGAAGGCCGATTGCAAGTCGCGCGAAGGCTGTTGAAATAAAACCAATAAACCCCTGAAAGGGTAACATGGTTTCCACACGATTGTCATGACGAGGAAGGATGGCCTCCGAATAACGTCTTGCCATCCATGGCTTTCCCGAAGGGAAAGCGAAGGAATGGTGCGGTCGAAAAGACTCGAACTTTCACGGGTCGCCCCGCTACCACCTCAAGGTAGTGCGTCTACCAATTCCGCCACGACCGCAACGGTTTGGAAACCAAATTACCGTATTCCAATATCAGATCGGGAGGGCAAAGGTCAAGGGGGTAGGGGAGGAAAGGTGAAAAAACCCAGTTTTTTCAGACCCGCGCTCAAACCGCCATGCAACCCCGGCGAAAGCCAGGGTCTAGAATATCTAAGCAATAACGGTAGCTGCCATTCGAATGACGGCGCTATCGTATACGCGGAAAGATCTTAGACCCCGGCTTTCGCCGGGGTTGCAGTTCGAAGGGATGTCTTGAAGCTCTAGTTCGGCTTGGGCTTGTCAGGGCTTTTCGACGCCGGCTGGGGCGTGGGTTCCTTGGCGGCGTCCTTCGGCTTGGGGGCCTTGGGGGACAGGATCTGGCCTTTCTTCTCGGTGCGGCTGAAGAACAGGTCATCGAGCCCTTCGCGGAACTGCTGCGGCAGCAGGCGATAGGCGGCCATGAAGTGATTCACAGGCTCGTTGCCGGCAGGCGTATTGTTGTATTTCAGCAGCGATTCCTCCATGTCCTTCAGGATCAGGAAGGCCGTGTCGAAATTCATCAGGAAGCCGTCGCCGTCCACCGACTTGCCGGTGTGTTTCTGCACCGCGGCCTGATAGGCGCGGCTCACCGTCTGGAATCCATAAGTGACCGAGGTCACATTGTGTTTGCTGGTGATGGTCCAGAAACCCTGCTTGTCGCGCTTGGCCTGGAACTCGACGTATTTTCCGGTTCCTTCCATGTCGGGGATGGGCAGCTTGCGCGTCACCATCAGCTTGACCTGGTCAAAGGAGTCGGCCACGCGTCTGAATATGTTTCTCATGGAATATCCGCCTTTATTTTACAGATTCCTGTAACTTTTGAATAAAACGCCGCTCCGGATGCAAATTTTTTCTAAATACTGCGGCCTCCTATGTCAAGAGGGGCTTTTCAGCCCTTTTGGATTCGATTATGTTATGCGAATTCTTTTTACATTTTTGGAAAGTGATTTCGTATGGCTGTCGCACAAAAAGTTGCGGTCAAGGCCCCGCTGAAGCCTAAGTCCACCCATCGCCGTCCCGACTGGCACGTGGCCGACCGGCCCGTCGCTTATGACCGCGCGCTCGCCTTCATGGAGGCGAAGGTGGGCATGATCCGCGAGAAGGGCGACAATGATTACGTCTGGCTGCTCGAACATCCGCCGGTGTACACCGCGGGCACCAGCGCCGATCCCAAAGACCTGCTGCAGTCGCGCTTCCCTGTCTACGCGGCGGGCCGCGGCGGGCAATATACCTATCACGGTCCGGGCCAGCGCGTCGCTTACGTCATGCTCGACCTGCAAAAGCGCGAGCCCGACCTGAAAGCCTATATCCACTCCCTCGAACAATGGGCGATCGAGACGCTGAAATGTTTCGACGTGAATGGCGAGCGGCGCGAAGGCCGCATCGGCATCTGGATAGACATGAAACAATATGGCCGCCCGAAAGGCACCGAATCAAAAATCGCCGCGATTGGTGTCAGGGTAAAAAAGTGGGTCGCCTATCACGGCATCGCCCTCAACGTGAACACCGACCTGTCGCACTACAACGGCATCGTTCCCTGCGGCATCACCCAGTACGGTGTGACCTCGCTCGCCGAGCTCGGCATCAAGGTGCCGATGGCGGAAGTCGACAAGGCGCTGAAAGCCAGCTGGGAAAAAGTGTTCGGCTGATCTAGCCCGATTCCATTGACATAATTAACGGCGCCATGCTATATCTCCGGCCATGGCAAAGCGCATTCTTTTTATTCGCCACGGCGAAAGCGAATCAAACGCCGGCGCGAAGACCGAACATCCCCAGTCCATCAACCTGACCGACACGGGCCGCCAGCAGGCGCGCGACAAGGCGGCGGCGCTTGATGTCGCGCCCGACCTCATCGTGACCTCCTCCTATATCCGCACGCAGCAGACGGCCGAACCCTTTCTCGCGCGTTTCGCGGGCGTGCCGGCCGAGGAATGGAATATCCACGAATTCACCTTCCTCGCCGCCGACAAATATAAGAACACGACGAACGAGGAACGCCGCCCCGACCTGATGAAATTCTGGACGAACGCCGATCCCGATCACCGCGACGGCGATGATTCCGAAACCTTCAACGAATTCGTGGGGCGCTGCCGCGATACGGTCGAGAAGATGAAAAAAGCGCAGGGCGATACCATTCTTGTATTCTGCCACGGCTACACGATGAACTGCCTCTGCTACCTGCTCGACGGCAAGTTCGATAAGGGCGTGACGCCGCAAAGCATGCTCGACTTCTGGGACTGGCACGCCGAAAACAAGATCGACAATTGCGCGACCATCGAATTCGCCGTCAACGGCGACAGCGTCACGCAGGTGAAAAAGTCGCCCGCACCGCCCGCGCGCAAGCCCGGCAAAACCGGCCCCGCGCTGATTCTCGACTGATCAGGAAACCTTCGGTTTACCGCTTATCTCCCGCAAGGGGAGAGGAGATAGGCGCATTTCTTGCGCAGCGCCGCCGAGTTTTGATTTTACTTCGCCCGCACTTAGGGCGTCATCGCCTGGGACTTGCGCAGGCAGGTATAGAGCGTCATCTTGCGGTTGATCTCGACCAGCGGCGCCGACCAGATGATGTGGCGCAGGCCCTGGCCCGCGACGTGCGCCGCGCCGTTCGCCTTGATGAGCGCGCCCGTGTCCGGGTCGCGGGTGAAAATCGGCAGCACCGTCCATTCCCGCTGGTCGGCGATTTTGACGGCAAAGCCATTCTCCTGCCAGACCCTGCCGTCGGGGGCCGCGACATATTGGTACTCCCACAGCTTCACCGGGATATCCAGGCTGGGCGGGGTTTTATAGCAGCCGGCGTTGGACCGGATCGCGCCGGCTTCGTGGGCCTGGACGAAAAGGCAGCTATCCTTCGCGGTCATCTGCGGGTGCAGCGGCAGCTCCCAGGTGCCAATGACCATTTTCTCCCAGTTCTTGTCGCACTTGCAGATGCCCACAATATCCGGTGGCCAGAATTGCGTTTGCGCCGGCGCCCATCCCAGCTGCGGCAGTTCTTCCCACTCGCCGGTCAGCCCGTCGAAGGCGCTGGGGTGGCGCATGTAGGCGCTTTCCAGCGTGCAGGCGCCATGCACCCTGTCGTCGGCGACGCAGCCGTCCGGGTCGGCCAGGAAAAGCCCGGGCGCGTAATATTTGCCCTGCCGCCCGCAGTAATCCATGTGCCAGAGCAGGCGCGCCTGCCGCCGTCCGCCGTCGCCCGTCACGATATTGTCGAAGAAGAAGGGGCCGGGGTGCGAATTCCAGGGCGCCGTCACGAATACGCCCTGCGCGCGGCAGTTCTTCGCGCTTAAAGTTTTGCCGGGGCAGGGGATGCGCGCGCCGGTTGCCGTGAAGCTGCCAAGTCCGTGCGGTCCGTGCGAAATGATGACGTATCTGCCGCTGTCGGCGGCGGGGAGCGCATTGTCGCCATAGGCATTGACCAGGCCGATGATGCCCGCCGGCGGCTCGACGCCGCGCATGCCTTTTTCTTTCGTCAGCTTCGCGCTGACCGCATAGGTGAACATGTTGCCCCAGCCGTCGAGCGCTTCCTGCGGCGTCAGGCCGAGCGCCGCCACCGGCACAATCCCGATCGCGACGTCGCGTTCCTCCGGCTTCAGCTCCGCCTTCGAACAGGCATCCGGCTCTTTGGCCAGCGACGAGCTGCCGGGCGGCAGCGGGCAGGGCAGGCGCTCCTTCGTGTCGGCGTAATCGTCGAGTCGCTGCTGGACCACCTCCATGCGCTGGCGCGTGATTTTCAGCGCCTGCTGCAGGCGCAGCGTGTCGTAGAGATGCGTGAAGCCGACCAGCAGCAGGGACGACACCGTGATGACGATGGCAAGCTCGATCAGCGTAAAGCCGCGCTGCGCCGCCCGCGTCCTCATTGCTGCAACACGCAGGTATAAAGCGACATCATGAAGTTGCTGGGCGGGGAGGAATTCGGCACCGACGGCGCCTCCATCCAGGAGCCGACGAGCATCGACGTGTACCCTAGGCCCTGCAGGCATCCGCAGGCGTCGCCGACTGCGATCGCGGGCCGCAGGACCGGGTTCACGGGCAGCGCGGAATTGCCCGGCTTCAGGCAGATGCCGTGCCAGGATCCGTTGTCAGGATTGGCGCGCACGCAGCCGTCCGTGTCCGCGTCGACGCGGCCGGGCTCGTAGAACATCAGCTTGCGCGTGCAGATCGCCATGCGGTCGAGCAGCGTGCCGCCCGCGTTCACGTCGTCGTCGATGACGATGTTTTCGAAATTCTTCTCGCCGTGCGCGGTCGAAAAGGGCGCGATGACGAAGCTGCCGCTGTTGTTGCAGTTGCTTTCGGACAAGGTTCCTCCCGGGCACGACCGCCGCCCGCCGTCCGGCGTCCAGGCGCCCGCGCCGGACGGCCCGTGCGAGATGATGACGTAGCGCCCGGTGTTCGGCGTCTCCAGGAGGTTCGCGCCGTCGCCGTCGACGACCGAGATATGGCCCTTGGGGATCGGGTTCCCGCGCATCCCGCCCGGCATCGTCAGGTTGCGGCTGACCGCGTAGGTGAATTTGTTGCCCCAGCCGTCGACGCCCATCTGCGGGTCCAGCTGCAGGTCGCGCACCGGCATCACGCCCGTCCAGATGTCGAAGGATTCGCTGTGCTCGGTTTTTTTATCCACCACCGGCGAATACAGATCGACGCCTTCGGGCGGGTTCGTCTGGTCGGAGGCGCAGGGGTCGGTCGCATCGTCGGAGGCGCCCTTGCGCTTCATTCCGCTCGCGGGGCAGGGCAGCCGGTCATGCATGATCACGTAGTAGATCAGCTGCGTGCGCAGGGTCGCCAGCCGCTCGCGCGTCGTCTCGATGCGCTCTTTCTGGTCGAGAATGGCATAGAATTTCAGGAACGACCCCAGCAGCAGTCCCACCACCGTCAGCGCGACGGCGACTTCGATCAGCGTAAAGCCGCTTGCGCGGCTGTGAATTATATGGCGGCGGGCTGGCAAATAACCCTCATTCCCCGGTGGCCCTGCTATTTTAGCGCGGACGGCGGGATACGCAATCGAGGATGGCGGAAGGCCAAAAGCGGCGGTTATTTCGCGGGCGCAGGCGCCGGCGCGACGGGTTTGGCCATCATGGTATCGAGGTTCACGGTCCGGCCGGCGATCTCGTCGGGGCGGATCCTGCCCTGCGCGTCATGGCGCCAGGTCAGCATCTGCGTGTCGCTTCCATGGAAATCGGCCAGCGGCGCGCCGGTCCAGCTGCCGGGCGGCAGATAGCCTTCGCCATTGTAGGAAACGGGGACGCCATGGTTGTTGCTGAAGCCGCCGTTGTCCAGGCGCTGGCGCTCGTAGGCCCAGAGCGTGTTTTCGCCATTATAATAGCCGGCGCTGGAGGTATAGGGAATTTCGAAATGCGCGCCCGCTTCCTTGGCGAAGGGATAGGATTGGGCGCCCGCGCGCTTGCCCTTGGGCAAATCATCGCTCGGGTGATGCCACATGCCCTGGCTGTAGACCCAGTGGGCGTTCGCGCCGCGATCGGCTGCGGTTTTCAGCTCCACCACATTCGGGTTCTTGGGCGGATGATACATTGTGGCGGCGATAACGCCCGCGGCAACGGCGGCAATGATGATCGTGGTCGTCATGTCTTTGGAATCCCCCTCGTTTCAAATCCAATCGTTCCAAACCCTAGCGGCCAGTATAGCCCGGCTTTGGTTAATGTTGCCATTCAGACCTTCGGTGCCTGTATTTTGCATACAAGGACAGGTTTATGAAAATCTCAAGTTCTTCCGGCACATGGCTGATATCTCATGGAAAAAAGCAAGAATCTTGCGGGATTTCGGCATTTACTTTTGGAAAATTTATGTTATGGTGAGCCCGTGTTCAAAAATACTGGCTGACGGAGAATAAGGTGGCGAAACGCGTTTCCGCCGACACTATCACCGCAATCACAGCAGAACCGTCCTTTCATGACGGCACACCGGCCGAATCGCCCCCGCCAACCACCGAACAGCTCATTACCCGCATCCGCAAAGACCTCGACGACCGCGTGGCCGAAGCCCGCACGAACGCGGTGCCGGGCGCGCCGCTGCCGCCCAACCATCATCCCGACGGTCCGGGAATTTCGCTGACCCGCGCGCTGGCCGACCAGCAGCTGTTCGAACAGATGCTCAAAGAGGTGCCCAAGGGCTTTCGCCTTTCGCCCGTCCTCTACGCGCGCATCGACAAGGACGACAAGGAAAAGATCACCCACGAATATACCTATAATGTCCGTCCGCGTTTCCTGAAATTCCTGGCCGAGCAGCATGAAGGCGAGCTCAAGGCCCTCGGCATTTGCGACCATGGCATTGACCGCATGCGCCACGGACTCGATCCCACGAACGCCGACGGCGAACATTATTCGGTCAACGTCGACCATATCATCGAGCGCAACGGCTCCGGCGCCTGGGGCATGGTGCAGGAGGCGGATCCCGATCAGCCGGGGGCGAAGCCCAAGTATCACCCGAACCATTTCGGCAACTTCATCCTGCTGCCCGAAAAGATCCACGAATTCAAAAACGAGCTGAACGATCTGCAGAGCGCCAGCGACACGCCGCTGGGCCAGAGCCGCTGGATCCTCATGATGATCCCCGAGCGCAATGCCGCTTTCCCGGGCTTCGTCTGCCCGCCGCAGGACGCGGCGCACCGTCTCGCGGGCCTCGACCTGCGCCGGATCGACGATTTCATGCGCACCGACCATGGCGAATTCGTCGTGCGCACGACGATCGAAGAACTCGAGGAGCTGAAGGACATGAAAGGCGTGCGCACGCTCGTGCGCGGCCAGATTGCGCAGGCCGACGCGGCGCAAACGAAGGTTGCCGATCTCGCCGCCGACCAAGCCGACGGCAAGGCGCCGGGCAACCTGCGCAAGGCTTTCGCCGACGCGGTGAAGCGCAATCCGGAGGTCGAGGACCATGTCGAAAACCTGGTCAAGCCCGCGGTCAAGGAAGTCAACGCCTATGTGACGGGCCTGTTCACCAAGCTCTCGGCGAAGACCGGCACTCCTAAGGAACGCGCCGCCTTCTGGAAGTTCGCGCGCTTCGTGCGCGGCAAGAACATGAAGAACCTTCAGCTCGACGTCGAGGCGCTGCCCTTCGCCGAGGCGTCGGACCTCACGCGCAGCTTCCGACAGCTCGGCAAGGATGTAACGGCCGTTTGCGACCGTCTCGACGCGGAAGCCAAGGCGCGCTTCGCGAAGGAAACGCGTGAAAGCATCCCCGACTTCAAGCAGGATGGCAATCGGCCGGCGAACGATACGGCTCCCGCGCAAGCACAGCCGCTGCCCCGCCGCACGCGCGGCTCCCGGCCCCGCCGCCCCGAGCAGGGCCGCGACAAGAAAACCTTCGGCCGTCCCGGGCATTTCAAGCGGCAGGGCGAGTAAAGACCCCTCGCATAAACTTGAATTGACACGAACGCCTCCGCGGGTTTATCTCCGCTAGGGCAAGAATTCCTGTCAGGCGGATAAAACATGAAAAAAGCGCTGGTTTCAATTTTCTGCATGCTGTCCTTGCTGCTGGCGGCGGGCTGCACTTCTCATACCGCCGCGAAAACGGCGGCGTCGGACAAAGATCCCATGGAATTGCTTCAGGCTCAGGCGCAGCAGGGTGATACCATGTCCGAGTTCCAGTTGGGTCTCGACTTCAGCAACGGCAAAAACGTCCCGCAGGACTGGCAGCAGGCCTATTTCTGGCTGAGCCTCGCCGCCAACGCCAACCAGCGGGAGTCCGAGGGCGCCTACATGGGCCGGAACTACGCCGCCCTTCACCTGACGCCCGCACAGGTCGCCGCCATCGACAAACAAGTCGACGCCTGGAAGCCTGCCCCCGCCCCGGTGACCAGCGACGCGGAAGTCGAAAAAGCGCCGATACCCAAACAATAGACGCCCTACCACCCCGGCTTTCGCCGGGGTGGGAATGTGAAAGGGCGTGCCGACCCGTTTAAATTCATGCCCATTGACCGATTTCTTTACCGATCAAAACAACCACATAACAGGCTTTTTTGACTTGAATGCGGCCACTATGCTAGTAATCACGCGTATTTTATGAAGGGAAAGGCCATGGCCGTCCGCAAACTGAAGTCCGTCAAAACCGCGCCGGTCGATGTGGCCGCGCTGCTGCGCAAGTTCGAAACGCGCAAGGCGAAGATCGGCGTGATCGGCTTGGGCTATGTCGGCCTGCCGCTCGCCTGCGCGATTTGCGCCGCCGGCTTCCAGGCTATCGGCTTCGATATCGACCAGCCCAAGATCCAGATGCTGAAAAAGGGCCAGTCGTATATCGGCAACATCCACAACGACAAGGTCTCGGAATTCGTGCGCGGCGGCAAGTTCCACCCGACCTCGGATTTCAAGCGTCTTGCAGAGGTCGACGCGATCCTGCTCTGCGTGCCCACGCCGCTCAACCGCAACCGCGAACCCGACATGACCTATATCGTCAAGACATCGGAGACGGTCGCGCGGCACCTCAAGCGCGGGCAGGTCATTGTGCTGGAATCGACGACCTATCCCGGCACGACGCGGGATGTCATGCGCCCGATCCTCGAGGAAGCTTCGGGCCTCAAAAGCGGCATCGATTTCTTCATCGCTTTCTCGCCGGAGCGCGAAGATCCGGGCAATGCGAAATACCATACCGCGATCATTCCCAAGGTCATCGGCGGCGACGGCGAAGATGCGCTGAAGCTCGCGCAGACGATGTATGATCAGTTTCTCGTTAAAACAGTTGCGGTTTCCTCGCCGGAAGCGGCGGAAGCGGTGAAGCTCACCGAGAATATTTTCCGCTCCGTCAATATCGCGCTCGTCAACGAATTAAAAGTCATCTACGACGCGATGGGCATCGACATCTGGGAAGTCATCGAGGCCGCGAAGACCAAGCCCTTCGGCTATATGCCCTTCTATCCGGGCCCGGGGCTGGGGGGCCACTGCATCCCGATCGATCCCTTCTACCTGACGTGGAAGGCGCGCGAATTCGGCGTGCCGACGAAATTCATCGAGCTCGCGGGCGAAATCAACGTCTATATGCCGCGTTTCGTCGTCGAGCGGACGGCGCAGGCGCTCAACGCCCGCTTCGCGCGGCCGCTGAATGGCGCGAAGGTCCTGCTGCTCGGCATGGCCTACAAGAAGAATGTCGCCGACATCCGCGAAAGCCCCGCTTTCGCGATCATGGAGCTGCTGAAAGAGCGCCGCGCCGAGGTGACCTTCCATGATCCGTTCGTCAATGTCATTCCCGCGGTGCATGAGCATATGGCCTTCGCCGGCCTCTCGTCGCAGCCGCTCAACCCCAAGACCTTGCGCGCGCAGGACGCGGTCATCGTCGTCACCGACCACGACAATGTGGATTATGGCATGGTGGCGCAGCACGCCAGGCTCGTCATCGACACGCGCAATGCCCTGTCCAAGGCCAAATCGCGCGACAATATCTTCAAGGCGTAAGAATTTCCGGTTAAAGAGTTTTTACCCGAAGATCCGAAGTTCCGAAACTTTCTTCGGGCGCGCAGCGCCCAATACCTTATTTTGGTAAAACGGCGATGGGGATTGATGCGCTCCGCGACGAACCCTTTTTTTGAAAAGCCGCAGGACTAGCTTTCTATAATGTCCGAGCTTTTTCCTTCTCAATCCAAAGGGGCTTGGTTACACTATTTTTTGCGGAACGCGACTGCCTCAAGGGGGAATTCATAATGTTTGGAATGGGCGGCAAGGACAAGCAGAAGCTTGTCGGCGCGAAAGAAAAGATCATGAAGGCCAAGATGCTCAAGTCTGGCCGCTTGTCCGACCATATCGAAACCAAGGGCGAGGGCAAAAAGCCCTGGATCGCGACCGTCGTCCTTATATACGCGCTGGGCGTGGGCCTCGCGTACCTGCTGCAGGTCGGCATATGGAAGAACAGCGGCCCCGGCCTGCATACCGGCATGGCCGGCATCGACCACCTGTTCGAGGGCGGCGTGCCCGACATCACCGGCAATGCGGATGAGGATTACCTCATCGTCCCGGCCCTGCGCGGCCTGCTCTTTTTCCTGGCGGGCGGTGTCATGCCGCTCTGCACCCTGTTATGGATCCGGGCCATCGACAAGCCGAATATGAACCCTTTCCTTGCCTTCTGGGGCGTCACCGTGGGATCATTCTTCGCATTTTTCTTCCTGCGCGATTTCTTCTGGCCGCTCATCAGCCAGACGATGGACGTCATGTCCAAATGATCGCAAAGGTCTGACGCATTTAAAGGGGGCAAGCCTTAAATGGAAAGACCGGTCTGGATGTGGGGGGCGTTTTTCGCCGTCTTCCTGAGCGTGCTCGTCTTCGATCTCGCCATCCTCAATCGCCGCGACCATGTCGTGAAAATCCGCGAGAGCATCGAGCTCAGCGTGCTCTATTGCATCGTGGCCATCCTCTTCGGCTTCTGGCTGTGGTGGGTCGAAAGCTCCGAGTCCGCGGGCCTGTTCGTGACGGGCTACCTCGTCGAGCAGTCGCTCTCGATGGACAATATCTTCGTCATCTCGCTCGTGCTCAACTATTTCGTCGTGCCCAAGAACTTCCAGCACCGCGTGCTGTTCTGGGGCATCTTCGGCGTCATCGTGCTGCGCGCGGCCATGATCGGCCTCGGCATCACGGTCATCTCGCATTTCCAGTGGGTGCTGCTGCTCTTCGCCGCCTTCCTCGTCTTCACGGGCGTCAAAATGCTCTTCATGGACGAGGACGAGGAGCATGACATCAGCGACAACGCGATCGTCAAATTCTTCGAAAAGCGCATGCGCGTCACGCGCGAACTGCATGGCGGCAACTTCACGATCAAAAAGAAAAGCCCCAAGACCCACAAGATGGTCACTTACTTCACGCCGCTCATGATCGCGCTCTGCGTGGTCGAGGTGGTCGACATCATCTTCGCGGTCGACAGTATCCCGGCCATCCTCGCCATCACGCAGGACACGTTCCTCGTCTATACCTCGAACCTGTTCGCGATCATGGGCCTGCGCGCGCTCTATTTCACGCTTTCAGCCATGCTGGACCGGTTCCAGTACCTCAAATACGCGCTGTCCCTCGTGCTCATTTTCATCGGCCTCAAGGTGCTGGCCGACAAGGGCATGGTCTTCGCGAGTGCGGTCGCGGGGCACTTCGACAAGTCCTTGGGCGAGACCATCGGCCATTACGCGCTCCATATCTCGCCGGCCGTGTCGCTGGCGATTACGCTGTCGACGCTGATCGCGGGCGCGCTTTTCTCGCTCCATAAAACGGCGCAGGACGGCGATGCCGCGGACGGGACAAAAGGCGCGGACGTGTCGGTCGGCAAGTTTTCGGCCTTCCCCTCGCTCCTGTCCTGGCGCAAAAAGCCCGCATCCGCGCCGAAGAAACAGCCCAGGCGCCGGCGCGACTAAAAACTATCCATAATCCCCGCAAGTTTGTTTTGCGGATATGAAAATAGAACGCCGGAAACCCGCGTCATTGGCGGGTTTCCTGATTTTTCACAAAATCAATTTTCCAACTTTACCCAAGGGTTTCGATGCTTCATACTCGGGCAACATAAAAAAGACGGTCGACCATGCGCACGGCGGGAGAATCAATTCCGGCGGAGCGCGTGAGGGTGTGCTGCAAAGGTTTAACTTTTACGAGAGGCTCGAGGACAAGTCATGACTGAATCGAAAAAGGTTGTTATCGCAGGCTATGTGCGCTCCCCCTTCACCCCGGCTGTCAAAGGCGAACTTGCCGACGTGCGCCCCGACGACATGGTTGCGCAGACGGTCCAGGGCCTCATCAAAAAAACCGGCGTCGATCCGCATAAAATCGACGATCTGAAACTCGGCTGCGCGATGCCGGAAGGCGAGCAGGGCCTCAACATGGCGCGCCTTGTCGTTCTGCAGGCCGGCCTACCCGAAGACATCGGCGGCGTTACCATCAACCGCTTCTGTGGTTCTTCCATGCAAGCCATCCATGACGCCGCCGGCGCCATCTCGATGGGCATGCAGGACGCGGTCATCTGCGCGGGCGTCGAATCCATGACGCGCGTGCCGATGGGCGGCTTCAACCCGGCACCCAACCCTGCGCTCTATAAATCCTCGCCCGGCGCCTACATGGGCATGGGCGAAACCGCCGAAAACGTGGCCGCGAAGAAAGAAGTCTCCCGCGAAGAGCAGGAAGCCTTCTCGCTGAAATCGCAGTTCAAGGCCGCAGCCGCGAAAAAAGCCGGCAAATATGACGCCGAAATCATCGCCATCAAGACGCCCAAGGGCAAAATGGTGACGGAAGACGGCTGCATCCGCCCCGATTCGAGCGCGGATGGCCTCAAGAAACTCAAGCCCGCCTTCAAAGCCGACGGCACGGTCACCGCCGCGACCTCCTCGCCCGTCACCGACGGCGCCACGGCGGTGCTGGTCTGCTCGGAAGAATTCGCGCTCAAGAACAAGCTCGAAATCCTGGCGGAAGTAAAATCCTTCGCGGTCACCGGTCTCGACCCCACCATCATGGGCCTCGGCCCCATCCCCGCCACGAAAAAGGCGATGGCCAAGGCCGGCATCACCATGGATAACGTCGCCTTTGTCGAAATGAACGAAGCATTCGCCTCGCAGTCCGTCGCTTGCCAAAAAGAACTCGGCATCCCGGATGAAAAGCTGAACGTCCACGGCGGCGCGATCGCACTCGGCCATCCTTTGGGCGCCACCGGCGCCCGCATCACCGGCAAGGCCGCGCAGCTGCTGCATGATGAGGGCAAGGACGGCGATTACGCCATCTCGACCCAGTGCATCGGCGCGGGCCAAGGCATCACGACGGTGCTGAAGAAATACACGCCCGCCGCCCCGAAACCCTGACTTTTATTTAGAGGAATACCGACATGGCTATCAAAAAAGCAGCAGTGATCGGCGCGGGCGTGATGGGAGCGGGCATCGCCGCGCATCTCGCCAACGCCGGCTACGAGGTCGAGCTTCTCGACCGCGTCGACCCCAAGAACCCCGGCAACCGCAGTGCGATCTCGCAGGGCGCCATCGATAAAATGGTCAACATGAAAGGCCAGCAGCAGGCTTTCATGTCCAAGCGCAACGCGAAAAAAGTGCGCGCCGGCAACACCGAGGACGATCTCGGCCGCCTCAAGGAATGCGACATCATCATCGAGGCCGTGTTCGAAGACCCGAAGGTGAAATCCGATATCTTCAAGAAGATCGACGCGAACCGCAAGCCGGGCTCCATCGTCGCCTCCAACACCTCGACGATCCCGCTCGACAACCTGATCGCCGACCAGTCCGAACAGTTCAAAAAAGACTTCGTCATCACCCACTTCTTCAACCCGCCGCGCTACATGCAGCTGCTGGAGCTGATCACCAGCCCGCACAACAGCCCGGAGACGGTGAAGGAAGTCACCAACTTCATGGACGAAAAGCTCGGCAAGGGCGTCGTCGTCTGCAAAGACACCCCCGGCTTCATCGCCAACCGCATCGGCACCTTCTGGATCCAGGCCTCGATCAACGAAGCATATGATCGCAAGCTGTCGATCGAGGAAGCGGACGCTATCGTCGGCGCGCCCATGGGCATCCCGAAAACCGGCATCTTCGGCCTCGTCGACCTCGTCGGCCTCGACCTCATGCCGCATATTTCCAAGAGCCTGACCGGCGCGCTCCCCGCAGACGACGGCTATGTCAAGATCGCGCGCGATATCCCGGTCATCTCCAAAATGATCCAGGACGGCTTCATCGGCCGCAAATCGCCCAAGGGCGGCTTCTATCGCCGCGACGAGAACAAGAACGACCTCGCGGTCGACCTGCACACCGGCGAACTGCATCCCAAGCAAAAGGCCAAGATGCAGGCCGCGGCGAACGCCAAGAAAGCCGGCAAGGATGGCCTCAAGGCGCTCGTCGAAACCCACGACAAGGGCGGCGATTACGCCTGGGCCGTGCTGAAACAGACCCTGTGCTATGCCGCCGAACACGCGCACAGCATCGCGGCCGACATCAACTCGGTCGACCAGGCCATGAAGCTCGGCTACAACTGGAAATACGGCCCCTTCGAAATGCTCGACAAGCTGGGCGTCGATTACGTCATCGACCGCCTGAAGAAAGAGGGCGAAAAAGTGCCCGCGCTGCTCGAAAAAGCGGCCGGCAAATCCTTCTACAAGGTCGAGAACAACAAGCTCCAGCAGATGGGCGCGGACGGCAACTATACCGAGGTCAAGCGTCCCGACGGCGTGCTGCTGCTCTCCGACATCAAGCGCGACAAGAAAAACCTCGTGGCGAAAAGCCGCGCGATCCCCGGCGTGGGCCAGCTCGGCGCCGCTTTGTGGGATGCGGGCGACGGCGTGCTCTGCCTCGAGTTCATCTCGCCGATGAACGCGCTGGATAGTTCGACCATGAAGATGGTCCACAAGGCCTGCGACCTGATCGAAAGCGGCAAGGCGAAAGGCCGCGACGGCCAGACGTTCAAGGCGCTCGTCATCCACAACGAGGCCGACAACTTCTCGGTCGGCGCGAACCTGAAGCTCGCCGAACTCGCGATCAAGGCCAAGCAGTACTGGATCGTCGACAAGCTCGTCAAATCGGGCCAGGACGCCTACAAGCGCCTGAAGTACGCGAAGTTCCCGGTCGTGGCGGCACCCTCGGGCATGGCGCTCGGCGGCGGCTGCGAGATCCTCATGCACTCGAACCACGTCCAGGCGCATGCCGAGCTTTATGCAGGCTTGGTTGAAATGGGCGTCGGCCTGCTGCCCGCCTGGGGCGGCACGACCGAGCTCCTCTCGCGTGCCAAGCAGAACAAGCGCCTGCCGCATGGACCCATGCCGGCGGTCGGTACCGCGTTCGAGACGATCTCGATGGCGAAAGTCTCTCTCTCCGCCTTCGAAGCCAAGGACCTCATGTATCTGCGCGAGACTGACGGCATCACCATGAACAAGTCGCGCCTGCTCTCCGACGCCAAGAAAAAGGCGCTCGAGATGGTCAAGGACTTCAAGCCTGAAGTCCCCTTCGAGATGCAGCTGCCCGGCCCCTCGGGCAAGGCGGCGATCAGCATGGCGGTCGACGGCAACTATCTCAAAGGTGCTGCAACGCCCTATGACGTCGTGGTCCTCGACAAGATCGCAACCGTCATGTCGGGCGGCGACAAGGCCGGCCCCGGCGTGGTGGTCAGCCAGGATTACCTGCGCGCGCTCGAGCATGAAAACTTCATGAAGCTCGTCCACGATCCTCGCACGGCGGCCCGCATCTCGCACATGGTCAACAAGGGCAAGCCCCTGCGTGAGCCCGCGCTCAAAGACTTCAAGCGCGCGCAAACTATCCGCGAAGAGGCGGACAAGCCCGGGCTCTTCGCCCGCGTGTTCGTCAACCCGGTGAAGAATGTCTTCAACAAGGTCTGCCGCCGCGGCCATGAAGCCAACGACAACGGCCTGAAATACGACAACAAGCCGAAAGTCACCTGGCCGAACATCAAAAAAGGCTAAAGCTTTTCCCGTCACGTGGAAAAACAAAGCCCGCCTTCGTACAAATGAGGGCGGGCTTTTTGTTTGGGATGAAGGAGAGGCGATGCAACGAGTGTGGTGTTTCTCCCGCTGAAGAGTCGTTACAGCTAATTCAAGAACTTTTTGTCGAAGAAGCGAACGGATATCAAAGCTCCTAACCAAAAAGATAAAAATGTTATTTTGGCGTGTCTCTCGTTAAAGAAATCTTCAACGGCAATAACAGCTACTATTCCAATGAGAAAGCTGATACTGCATACGGCCAGACCAAAAAAACCACCCGTTAAATTATAGCCTTTTGAAATACGAAGATGCTTATAGCCAGCCCGCATGAATATGACCGCGAGAGCAGAGGCTATTATGCCGACGGCGAAAGCAAGAGCGCCAGAAACAATGTTTGCTGTCATTCCTTAAGCATATCGTGCTGCATGCAGGAAAACACGCTTAAAATCTCAAGTGCGGGACAATCCCTCTCCCCAGCCCTCTCCCGCCCTTCGGCGGGAGAGGGGGCCTTACCGCTGTTATTTGAGGGTGCGGCTCTCAAGCCGGTGCGCTCTGACTCCCTCTCCCGGCGCATGCTGGGAGAGGGTGGGGGAGAGGGATTGTCCGGAACTTTCCGTTTACCCGTCCGGTCAAACGCGAATAACTTTTTGAATTTCAGAAAAATAAAGCCCGCTCTCCGGAGGGGAGAGCGGGCTTGAAGTTTACGCGGTTTCGAGGGGTTGCGTCAGTACAGTGGAAATCGAAAAACGGAAAATCAAAAAATGCCGGCGTGGCAAAACGCTGCGGCGATGATCACAAGAATTGAAATGTTGAAACGCACGATCCTGCATCGTTTAAAACATCCAAGAAAATTGTCTGGGGCGTTTTTGCAGGTTGTGCACGGGTTAAGATGACAGGCGAGAAACTTGTTTAAAATCGCTCCGTCCCGTAGTCGCACATTGCGTAGTTTCTTTATAGCCGATTCATCCGTATTATGTCAAATATAAAATGCCGCCATCGGCAGCGGATCGATAATCATCATATTTTTCAAAGGAATCCCGGCGCGTAGGAAGTGTCAGACTTTCGCCTTCAGCTTCAGCGGCCCGCCGACGGTGGTGGGCGTCTGCAACACGACAGCGCTTTGCGCCGCCGCCTGCGCCTGTTCTTCAACGGCAGCCTTCTGGTCCAGGCGTTTCTGCCGCCAGTCCGCGTCAATCTGCGCGCGGCTATCCGCATCCATGCTGGAGCCGAAAACGACGCCGCCCTGCTTCACCGTTGCGACTGAAGCGCCGATTTCCCAGTCCGGTGTCATGGCGGTCAGCGCGCCGCGCACGCGGTTGAAGGGATCGTCGAACGTTGCGGGCATCCGCGCCAGCGCATCCTGCGCGGCGGGGCTGAGGCCGTCGACCTCGACGCGCGCGCCGGCATCGTCTTTGAGCACGCGCAACGCCAGCAGCGGCGCTCCCGCCTTGTCCGCCACGGCAACGGTGACGGGGTCCATCTTCGGTGCGCCATCGCTGCGGCCTGACACGGTCGCCACCTGCGCGGTGATGCCGCCCGTCGAGTAGCCTCTCTGCTGATATTCCTCGCCCAGGCGGTTGATGTCATAGGCAAGCTTCGCGGCCCATTCCAGGCGCAGCTGCGCGCTTTCCGTGCGCGCATTCAGGTCGAATTCCGCGCCAAGCCGGGACGGGGATCGTTCGTCTTGTTGTTTGTTCCGCCATGCGCGAATGAAATCCAGCATTACCGGCTCCTTGGCCTTTTCAGGGCGCGGGCTTGCGGTGCTTCGGCTTTACGCCGGCAAACGCGCTGTCGCTCACGCCGATGCGGTGCATGAAGCGCGCGTTCCAGGGATAAGCGTCTTCCGCGATCATGCTTTCCAGCTCCCAGTTGCGCCCGACGAGGATGACTGCCGGGTTGCGCGGCTTCGAGAAATCCTGGCCGTAGATCTGGCCTTCGATTTCGTTCAGGTTCTTGCCTTTTTCGATCAGCGCCTCGATGGCCGCGTCGAAGTCCTTGTCGGTCTCGACGATCTTGTCCATCAGCTGTTTGGTCGCTTCATAATTCTTCAGCGAAAAATCGCGCGGGCTCATGTCCCACGGGCATTGATAGGGTTCCTTGATGATCAGCACGCCGCCCTCGGCGTCGTGGAAGGCCTGCGCCAGGTTGTCGGCGATCGCCATGTCATAAGGGCGGCCCGCGGCATTGTTGAAAACCGTCTTCCAGTCCAGCGTCTTGACCTTGTTCTCTTCGACGAGTTTGTTCTGAATCAGCGAGGCGGCATAGGCCTGCGCCAGGCGCTCGGCGTCGGACAGGTTCTCCGAGCCGATGATGACGCTATTGAAAATCTTGGTGATATGGCCGCCCTGCTGGCGCGACGCGGCCTCGTCGGCATGTTCCTGCATGTCCTGCTCGAGCGCGGGCGTTTCCGGCAGCCCGGCGAGCTTCTTCACTTCGTCTTGCAGTTCTGGCGGCAGCGCCATGGGAAGACCATTGTTCCGTTGTTAACTTTTCTTGTTTTTTGACCCAAAACAAACCTCGATATTTATCCTCCAAAAGGCTTATTATGTCAATAAGAAACTAAAGGGGAACATATGTTAAAATACTCAAAATATCCCCTTGTTTTTAATGGTATTTAGAGCGCTTGACTTCCGGGCCCAAATGCCATATCCCTAATACCCAGCCCTGTCGGGCCGGATTCTTCCTCCGGAATCGGCGCAAAGTGCGGACGTAGCTCAGGGGTAGAGCACAACCTTGCCAAGGTTGGGGTCGAGGGTTCAAATCCCTTCGTCCGCTCCATTTTCTCCAAGACATCATTGATTTTACTCTACTTAAGCACCGCTCAAATTGCGGTCTTCGCAGGTAGCGCCAAGGCGGCGGGCGCATTGAGGGCAGTTGCGGCTTTTGGAGCATCTGTCGCGGCCGGATTGAACGTGCGCTTGAGGAACGCTGCTAAACGCGTGGATTTTGCAGTTTCTGCAGGATAAACCTGCCTAAGTTGCGTGAGTGCCTGATCTGCAGCGTCGGCGCTCTCTTTTTTTGCCTCCGCGATATCCCTACGATCCGCAGCCGCAGTCGACGTGATGCGGTCCGCGATATATTCCATACCCCTGATAGTTCCGAATGCGGCGGCACCGTAGCCGGTAAAAGTTGCTAACATGAGCGGCAGCACCGCTAAACCGCCCGCACCAATTGCCAGCGGCAACACCATGCCTAAGCCGATCGTCAGTCCGGACACCGCCGCAAGGGTCCCCAGCGTTTGCAGCATGCCCAAACCCCATATTTTCAGGTTCGGGCCGAAGCTCGCTTTGTCGAAGCTCCTGTCATTCTCTTCGCGCGCCGCAATCAGAGCATCCGTGCGTTCAGTAATCCCGCCGATGTTGGAGGCGCTTTTCAGCCGGTCTGATGCTTTATGAATTATGTTCTTAAGTATCTCGTCGCGGAAACTGGTCAAATTCAGTTCCTTCCAGGAAAGGCCGCCTGCCTGCGGAGATCGGTGCGCGGCTGGTGCATAAATCATAGGTCACGGATGCCAAAATTATACGGAGGCTTTGCATTTATGTCAAATAAAAAGCTAAAACGGTATAGTAATTTCTGGACGTACCGGTGCCTTCTTGGGTGTGCCCCGGCGCAGGGTAACGGCGGCCTAAGGCCCGTTGCAACGAGTGACGATCACTATCCGCTAGAGCCGTGGCGACATCCAAAGACACTTCATAGGTATGGAAAAGCGCCCGGGCGCGGGATTTTTTATGCCTTTCGAAAGCCCGCATGGGGCGTTGACAGAACGCCCGGCTATGCCCATGATATCCCATCTTTAATTTCAAAGAAAAACGGCGCGCCTGTAGAGGGGCGGCACTGTGCTTTTATTCGTGGGACCGCCGGTGTCGGGGCGGCCCAAAGACGTGAAGGATTTGGCCATGGGCATCATTAAAGAAATCCAGAAGATGAAGCAGGAAATGACGCGCTGGCGCCACAAGCTGCATCAGACGCCCGAGCTCGCCTTCGAAGAAAAGCAGACCATGCGCTTCATCATCCGCACGCTCGAGGACATGGACATCGAAACGCACGGGCTCGCCAAGACCGGCGTCGTCGGCGTCCTGCACGGCAAGAACGGCCCCGGCGGCCCCGCGATCATGCTGCGCGCCGACATGGACGGGCTGCCCATCGAGGAGAAAACCGGCGCGATCCACGCCTCGCGCAATCCCGGCGTCATGCATGCCTGTGGCCACGATGGCCACATGGCGATGCTGCTGGGCGCGGCGAAATACCTGTCGCAGTCGAAAAATTTCGACGGCACCGTCTATTTCGTTTTCCAGCCTGCCGAAGAACATATCGGCGGCGCGCAGGAAATGATCAAGAACGGCCTCTTCACCAAATTCCCGGCCGAGGAAGTCTACGGCCTCCACAATTATCCGGGCCTGCCGCTCGGCATGCTGGCGACTGGCGCGGGCGCAATGCTCGCGGCTTCCGACGATTTCAAGATCAAGGTGCGCGGCAAGGGCGGCCATGCCTCCAACGTCGACTCCGCTTCCGACGTGCTGGGCGCCGCGGCCGACTGCATCGTGCGCTTCAAGAACCTCGCGAAACAGCACATCAAGGACGCGGAATCCGCCGCCTTCTCGATCTGCACCTTCACCACGCAGGGCGAGGCGCATAACGCGCTGCCCGATGCCGCGACCTTCAGCGGCACCCTGCGCACCTTCGACCCCGTGCTGCAGAAAAAGATCATCGATGAAATGTGCACGGTCGTCGATGCGATCGAAAAAGAATATGGCGTCGCGCTCGACTTCGACCTGCACGAAGGCTATCCCGTGCTCGTCAACGAGCAGAAGTCGACCGATTTCGCAACCGACGTGGCTAAGGAAACCGTCGGCCCCGCCGCCGTGATGAACCCGGTGCCCAAGACGATGGGCACCGAGGACTTCGCCTATTACCTCCAGCACAAGCCCGGTAATTTCATGGGCCTCGGCACCGGCTCGACCAAGATCGGCGACAAGAACTATACCGACATCCACAGCGCCAAATACGACTTCAACGACGCGGCGCTGCCCATTGGCGCAAGTTATTGGGTCAACCTGGTCGAAAAGCGCCTCCCGATCCTCTCCGCGCCCCCGCCGGCCGATGGCGCGACGCCCACGACCCCGCCGCCCGCCGCACCGGGCGGTCCGTCGCCGTAAGGGTTTAACCCGAAGACCCGAAGGCGCTTTGTAAGCTCTTTCGCACGGAGTTACGGAGGTACGGAGTTTTTTAAAGAAACCGCGCGCGCAGCGCGCAATTTGAAAGAACCGCCAAGACGCAAAGACGCCAAGTTCAGAGCAATATCTTGGCGCCTTTGCGTCTTGGCGGTTCAAAATGCCTGCGGCGCTTCTGTGCAAGAGAACTCCGTACCTCCGTAACTCCGTGCGAAAAGGCTTATGAAAGAACTTCGGTTCTTCGGTTCTTCGGGTTAAGATTCTTTCATGAAAGTCCTGGAACAATTCAGCCTCTCCAAAACGGGCGACAACGAGAAGAACGAAGACCGCATCGCCGTGACAAAAGATTTCATCGCGGTCTTCGACGGCGTCACCAGCCGCGCGGGTTCGACGCTCAAGGGCATGTCGACGGGGCGGTTCGCGTCGGGGGTGCTGGCGGCGGCGCTTGAAAAATTGCCGCGCGACATCGACGCGCACGGCGCCATCGGGATCATGAACAGGACACTGCGCGACGAGGCGCTGAAAGCCGCGCAGGAAGAAGGTAAATCTTTCACCGAGACTTGGGCCTGGCCGGCTTCGGCCATGCTGGTCTATTCGAAAGTATTGCGCGAAATCTGGCGCGTCGCGGACTCGACCTTCGTCGTTGACGGCAAGGCGGATTACAAAATCTTTCCGCAAGAGACGACCTGGGCGCAATTGCGCCGCGCCTATATCTGCGCCAAGATCGCCAGAGGCGCATCGGAAGACGAGATGCTCGACCACGACCTTAGCTGGGACATGCTGACGCCTATCATCGCCGAGCTGAAAGTCTTCGCGAATTACGACGGGCCTTTCGGCTACGGCGTGCTCAATGGTTCGCCCATTCCGCGCATGCATATCGAGGTCGTGTCCGTGCCGCAGGCGAAGGAAATCATTTTCGCAAGCGACGGTTACCCGGAAGTTTTCGGCACCCTGCGCGACACGGAAGCCGACCTGAAACGCATCGTCGGCGAAGACCCGCTGATGTACAAGCTTCATCCGCAGGTGAAGGGCGTGAAGAAGGGCCAGGTCTCCTTCGACGACCGCAGCTATATCCGGTTTCAGCCAGCGTAGTGAATTCCCTCTCCCCCGTGCGGCGCAGCCGCATGGCGGGAGAGGGAGGGGCCCGCGAAGCGGGAAGGTGAGGGGGTGGTTCAGCGAGAACCAAGCGTCGTTATTTGCCGAACCACCCCCTCACCCTAACCCTCTCCCGCCATTCGCTACGCGAACGGGGGAGAGGGAATGACAGGAGGCTTGGATGGACCCGCAACCTATGGTAAATCAAATCCATGTCGTCCGCCGCTCTCAAAATCATCCCCACGCCTGACCCGCTGAACGCCAAGTTCGCTGAACTCGGCATCGCGACCACCACTTATGAACACCGCCCGGTCTTCACGGTCGCCGAGGGCGAGGATTTCAAGAAGCTGATCCCGGGCGGCCATACCAAGAACCTGTTTCTAAAGGATAAAAAGGACAAGATCTGGCTGGTCACGGCGCTCGATGAAACCGTCATCGACCTCAAAAAACTCCCCGCCCGTATCAATGCCGCGCGCCTGTCCTTCGGGTCGGCCGAGCTGATGCAGCGGGTGCTGGGGGTGACACCGGGCTCAGTGACTGCGCTCGCCGTCCTCAACGACCTGGGGCGTGAGGTATCGCCCGTCCTCGATCATAGTCTTTTCAACCATGAGGTGATTAACTGTCACCCGTTAAGGAATGACCGCACTACCTGCCTGACACCGCAGGACCTGGTTAAATTCATGAAAAATCTCGGATATGATCCTTTGATTGTTGATTTTTCAAGGCTATAGCTTATCTCATGACAAGGGGAAGGGACTATAAGGGCAGGACATGCTGGACTTAGGCCTCGGACAGAAAAAGGAGGCGCCGGAGAGCGCTTTCATTCGCGACACCGATGCGTCGCGCTTCGAAGACGACGTTCTGTCGGTTTCCCTCAAAACCCCCGTTATCGTCGATTTCTGGGCCCCGTGGTGCGGCCCCTGCAAGCAGATGATGCCCGCGCTCGAAAAGACCGTGACCGAGGCGCAAGGGGCTGTCCATCTCGTCAAAGTCAATGTCGACAAGAATCCCGAACTGGCGGAAGTCTTTCGCGTGCAGTCGGTGCCAACCGTCTTCGCCTTCTTCCAGGGCCAGCCGGTCGACGGCTTTATGGGCGCCCGCGGCGAGCCCGAGCTGCGCACCTTCGTCGCCAAGCTGACCAACATGTCCGCAGTCGCCGCGCAAAAGCCCGAGGCGCTTGCCGCCGAAAACATCGGCAAGGTGATGGCCGAGGCCGACAAGAATTTCCGCGACAACAATATCGACCAGGCCATGGCCTCCTACAGTCAGGTGCTGGATGCCGCGCCCGATAATCTCGACGCGCTGGCCGGCATCGGCTGGTGCCTGCTCGCCGTGAAGGATATGGAAGCGCTGACCGAATTCGTGGGCCAGATGACGCCCGAGCAGCTGAGCTATTCGCGCCTGAAGGGCCTGAAACTTGTCATGGATATCGCCGAAACGGCGCAAGGGCTCGATGATGCAGCCACCTTGTCCGCGAAACTCGCGAAGAACCCGAAGGATCTGCAGGCGCGCTATGATCTCGCGCAGCGCCATATTGCCGCGGGCGACCTCGAGGGCGGCATCGACGCACTGGTCGAGCTCACGCGCCGCGACCGCGAATGGCAGGACCAGAAGGCGCGCAAACTCCTCCTCGATCTGTTCGATTCCATGGGACCGTCCCATCCGCTCACGGCCATGGGCCGTCGCCGGCTTTCATCCGTTCTCTTCTCATAGGGCAGGGCCGCCATGGGCGATGCTTTCGATACGAAGTTCGAGGATCTGCCGCAGGAAATCCCGGTCTTCCCGCTCCCGCGCGTGATACTGCTGCCGCGCATACAATTACCGCTCAATATCTTTGAGCCACGCTATCTCGCGATGACGCGGGCGGCAATGAGCAACGGGCGCATGATCGGCATGATCCAGCCGCGCCCCGACGGCAGCGGCGAGGAAATGTTCAAAACGGGGTGCGCGGGCCGCATCGCGTCCTTCGCGGAAACCGACGACGGCCGCTATCTTGTCACGCTCAAGGGCGTCTGCCGCTTCGACGTGGCGGAGGAACTGCCGCTCGCGAAGGGCGGCTTCCGCCAGGTGAAGGCGAACTGGGCGCCTTACGCGCAGGACCTGCAGGCCGACCTCGTGAACGACGTCTGCCGCGACACGATGATGGGAAAACTGCGCACCTATCTCGATAAAATGAACATGTTCTGCGACAAGTGGGAAACGATCCGCGATATCGAATGCGAAAAGCTGATTTCCACGTTAAGCGTCGTGTGCCCGTTCGAAACCGACGAAAAGCAGGCGCTGCTGGAAGCGAAAACGCTGCCCGACCGCGCGAAGATCCTCCTCGCCCTGCTCGACATCGCCGCGCGCGAGGAATGCCCGGTGTCTTGTCATTGAAACCCCCTCTCCCGCGCTCGTCGCGGGAGAGGGCTGGAGAGAGGGATTGTCCCAGTCTCGACAATCGAGTGCAGTACAATCCCTCTCCCTAACCCTCTCCCAACATGCGTTGGGAGAGGGGATGATAGCGCAAAGATAGAGAGAACGTCCCCATGCCCGACCGCGCCAAAGCCGCCGACCCGAAACTGCTCGAAGTCCTCGTCTGCCCCTTAACCAAGGCGCCGCTCGAATACGACGCGGACAAACAGGAACTCATCAGCCGCCAGGCCAAGCTGGCCTTCCCGATCCGCGAAGGCATCCCGATCATGCTGGTGGACGAGGCGCGCAAGCTGGATTGACGCAGCGCAGCAACAGCGCAAAAAACGCCGCAAAACCACTGGAAAACCCCGCCACTGGCCGATATGATGAGCGGGACTAAATTATCTTGTTAAGGAAAAGCACCATGTCGAACCGCGTCTTCATCTTCGATACGACCTTAAGAGACGGCGAACAGTCGCCGGGCTATTCGATGACGCTGAATGAAAAGCTGCAGATGGCCGAAATGCTCGACAAGATGGGCGTGGACATCATCGAGGCCGGTTTCCCCGCGGCGTCGCGCGGCGATTACGATGCGGTCTACAAGGTGTCGCAGCAGTGCAAAAGCGCGATCGTGGCGGGCCTGTGCCGCGCGCTGCACAAGGATATCGACGCGGTGATCCAGGCGACCGGCCCCGCGCAGCGCAAGCGCATCCATACCTTTATTTCGACCTCCGCGCTGCACATGAAACACAAGCTGCAGCTCGAGCCCGCCCGCGTGCTCGAGATGATCAAGGAAAGCGTGGCTTACGCGCGCCAGCATTGCGACGATGTGGAATGGAGCGCCGAGGACGCGACGCGCACCGAGCATGATTTCCTCTGCAAGGCGGTCGAAACCGCGATCGCCGCCGGCGCGCGCACCGTCAACATCCCCGACACCGTCGGCTATTCGGTGCCCGAGGAATACGGCAAGATCATCGCGATGCTGAAAAACCGCGTGCCGAACATCGACAAGGCGATCATCTCGACGCACTGCCACAACGATCTCGGCCTCGCGGTCGCGAACTCGATCGCGGGCGTCAACAACGGCGCGCGCCAGATCGAATGCACGATCAATGGTATCGGCGAGCGCGCGGGCAACGCCTCGATGGAAGAAGTCGTCATGGCCTTCCGCACGCGCCCCGACATCCTGCCCTATGATACGGGCGTGATCTCCGAGCTGATCATGCCGGCCTCCAGGCTGCTCTCGCAGATCACCGGCTTTTCCGTCCAGCCCAATAAAGCCGTCGTCGGCGCCAACGCTTTCGCGCATGAAAGCGGCATCCACCAGGACGGCATGCTGAAAAACGCCAGCACTTACGAGATCATGACGCCGGAATCGGTCGGCCGCGACAAATCCGACCTCGTGCTCGGCAAGCATTCCGGCCGCAACGCCTTCCGCACGAAACTGCAGTCGCTCGGCCTCAACCTGACCGAGGACGACCTGAATGCCGCCTTCGAGCGCTTCAAGGATTTCGCCGACCGCAAGAAAAAAGTCTCCGACGACGATCTCGTCGTCATCGCGACTTCCAAGGACGGGATCCCGAAGGAACGCATCCGCTTCATCGCGCTCGGCGTCAAATCCGGCTCTTTCGGCCCGCAGGAAGCGGAGCTGGAGCTGGAAGTCGACGGCGAAATCAAAAAGGCGAAAGCCACCGGCAAAGGCCCGGTCGATGCCTGTTTCAAGGCGATGCGCGTGCTCGTGCGCCATGACGACGCGGTGCTGGCGAATTACGAATTGAAAGCGCTCACCCAAGGCTCTGACGCCAAGGGCGAGGTCAATATCAAGCTGTCCGAACATGGTCACGCCTTTAACGGCATCGGCATCGACAGCGACGTGATCGTGGCCTCGTGCCGCGCCTATATCGATGCGCTCAACCGCCTGCTCGCAGGACGCAATGTGGTTCCGGCAAAAGCCAAAGCCTGATATCAAGCAGATCATCCCGCTCGACGTGGGCGGCGTGAAGGTCAAGCCCTCGTCGCGCGCGCGGCGCTTTTCTTTGCGCGTCGACGCGAAAGAGGGCGATGTCGTCTTCTGCTGGCCGCTGAAGTCCCGCGTCTCTCTCGAAAAGGCGCTCAAATTCGTCGAGCGCCACCGCCCCTGGATCGAGGACCAGCGCCGCAACGCGCTGCAGACCATCCCCTTCGCGCCCGGCACGGCTCTGCCCATCGCGGGAAAGAATTATACGATCGAGCATGCTCAAGGGCGCGGCCTCACGCGCCTTGAAGGCGACAAACTCATCGTCCATGGTGGCGTCGAGCATATCAGCCGACGCGTGCGCGATTTCCTCAAGGCCGAAGCCTATCGCCATTTCAAGGAAATCTCGGATCGCAAGGCTGCGCAGCTGAAATTGCCGCCCGTCTCCATCCGCATCCTCGACCCCAACACGCGCTGGGGCTCCTGCGGGCCCGACGGCAGGCTCATGTATTCCTGGCGCATACTGCTGGCGCCGCCCGAGGTCATGGATTACCTCGTCGCGCACGAGGTCGCGCACCGCGTGCACCTCAACCATTCGCGCCGCTTCTGGGCACTCTGCGCGTCGCTCACCAACGACGCGGCCCAGTCCCGCCGCTGGCTGCGCAAACAGGGCCGCAAGCTGCTCAATTACGGGTAAATTTCAGCGGCAGGTCAGCAGGCAAGAACAGGTGCCCGCGTTGCAGGCGGCGGCGCCATTGACCAGGCATTCGCCTTTCCTGGCCTGCGCGATGCAGTAATCCTTGCAATCGGCTTCCGTCTTACAGGCGGGCGGCGCATCGGCCTTCGGTGCTTTCGCCGTGGCCAGCGCCGCGCCGGTCTTCTGCCATTTGTCATGGAGCTGGTCCATGATATGCGCGTCGGCGTTGATCAGCGCCTGCTGGGCCGGTTCGTTGCCCAGGCCGCAAAGCTCCACCGCGATCGCGTCGTAATAAGCCTTGTCGCGGTTAAAGGCATCGGCATAGGCCTGCAAGGGATCGTTCGATGCGCCCAGCGTGTGGCTCATGTACTCCGCCAGCACCGGCGGCGGGATTAGCTGCCGCGACAGGCAGGCTTTGGCCGGAACGGTCGCCAACAGCAATGCTAACAGGAGCAGGATCGCTTCGACTTTCATTTTTCCAATCTAGACCAAATACGGCGTAAAAGGAATTCCCACCCCGGCGAAAGCCGGGGTGGATTGAATGTGTAAACGGAAAAGAAAAAGGTCCCGAAGGTGTCAGGGTCCTTCGGGACCGTAAAGGTTGCTGTGGCTGAGGTGTAGGTGGGTGGAAACTTATTCGAAGCGGACGGTCGAACCTTTCGTAAATCCGTTGCAGACATAGCCTTCGACATGCTTGCCGACCGGGTTTGTGGCCTGGAACTTCCAGCCGAAGTTATCGTCCTGTCCGCATTTCACGAGCGTGGCCGAGCTGCTGTATTCAACCTTGACGTCGCTGAAACCCATGTTTTCGACCGCGCGCTGCGCCTGGTCCTGGTACTGCTGCGTGTCGCAGCCCGTCATGCCGATCGCCGCGGCCCCGAAAGCCAGCGCCAGCATTCCCTTTTTCATCCATCCCTTCATCTTGTTTTCCTCTGTGCCTTGCCGTTATTGTTTTTGTTTCGTCTCTTAACCATACCATACAACTATGGTATGGAATGTCAAGAGCGGTCCAAAATAACAAATAAAAACAACTATTTACAAAGCGAGAATCGGAACGCAGTTTCCCGTCCATACCGGCGAAAGCCGGTATCCAGTTTATGAAACTCTACTATCTCAATTTATCTCGCGCCACTCATGAGCTAGAAGTTTTATAAACTGGACCCCGACTTCCGTCGGGGTGGAACGCGATGTGAGAAAGGTCACAGGCAATTCAGCTCGCAGGCATTTGCTGTCAGCGCAGGAGGGAACGCCGTCGGCCCTGGCAGTAATCCTTTTAAGGCTTCATCCCATCGTAGCGCAGCCGCGGGCGCGCTTGGCCATGCGCCGGAACATTTTCGCCGCAGGTGGCTTTGGCGTTGAAACCAGGGAGGACGAAGGCCCATGCGAATTTGCCAGACCGGCGCCTATCAGGTGAAGCCGGACAGCATAGCCAAGGTGCGCCAGGCTGTGACCGAGCTGACGGACCATGTGAAAGAAAACGAGCCTGGCACGGTATTCTATCTCGCCTGGCAGCAGCGCGATGACCCCGCGCGTTTCATGCACCTTGCCGTGTTTGACGATGAAACCGCCCTCGAAATCCACCATGCCTCGAAGGCGCTGCGCCGTTTTGAAAAACTCTGCGCGCCATACATCGTGGGCGGACCGGTATTCTTTACGGAATATGATGAGGTCGCGGGCAAGCCGGAAACGGTGTGCTTGCCCCGAGGATCCTGCGCGACGTTAAGCACCGCCATCCTGTCGGAAGGGATGGATTAACGGAACGCGGGGAGGGCTATGCCGTTGGCATGGCGTAAAGGGAGCGAAACCTTGGCCAGTTATCTTTCAGGTGGCGACATGAGCGCCCGACCAAAGCTCAATGGCGGCACGCCCGCGCGGCTCGACAGCCCCTCCGACAGCACCGTGCTTTCCATTATCCGCGACGTGGGTGCGACCATCGCCGTGGCGCGCAACTTCCGCAAACTCTCAGGCGCCGCACGCAACCTGCTATACCGCGCCGAAACTGCCGCGCGCGAACGGCCCACGCCGGTCCTCATCGCGGCCTTCGGCCTTGGCTGCCTGGCCATGATGCTGCTCCTGAAAAAGCCGCCGCGCCAGTAAGAGCACTCCAAAAAGCCATTAAATTTCAATGGGCATTATCTTTTCATTTGACATAATATCTCTGCATCTGCTATAACAATCATGCAGCCCGCCACTTACGCCGGATGGTTTTGGGGTCATTGTTTCACGTCCGGATCCACGTAGAAGGCTGTCAAAACAACCGCGGACGGATTTCCATGTTCCGAGGTTGTTTCATGTCCCCCGATTTTCATGAAAGCTTCCTCCTTAAGGCATCGGCATTCCGCTTCCGCGTTTTTGGAAACGCTTTAAAGGGGAGAAATTTATGCCGACGACGAAAGCCGAAAGAACCACGCAGCTCGCAAACGAACTGGAGCAGAACCCCGTCAACGTTGCGCAGGCGCTGCAACTCGTCGCCGAAGGCGTCGATGTTGCGACGAACGCCGCGCCGGGCGCGGCCTTTCCTTTGCCGCTGCTGACCTGCGCGACCGTCGCAGGCGAGCTGGATGTCGTCAAGGCGCTGGTCGAAGCGGGCGCCGACGTGAACCAGCGCAGCAAATATGGCGCGCTGCCTGTCTACATGGCGGCGATGACAGAGCAGCCGGTCATTCTCGGTTACCTGGTGTTCAAAGGCGCCAACCTGGACCTGCAGGATGCAAACGGCTCGACCCCGATCATGGATGCGTTGGCCGAGGGCAACGGCAACGCCGCCCGCCTGCTGATGAAAGCCGGCGCAGACCTCACGATCCGCAACCACCGGGGCCTCTCCGCGCCCGAACTGGTCGGCAACCTCGGCTTCGGCGGTGAACAGCTGCGCAAAGATATGCACAAGAAAATCGCCGATGGCCTTTCGAACCGCAGCCCGTCCTTCAACACGGCCGCTATGCCCCAGGCGCCGACCACAGTGCCGGCCGCGCCGCTGACCATGCCAAAACTGCGGCTTCAGCCGCGGGGCGCTGCAAAATCAGGTGGACAAAGCGCGCCCAACAGCGGTCCTTAACAGCCGGCGGACGTTGCGCGGGGTCTACGGCTACAGAATATTTCCCGGCTTCACCGTCTCTGGCAGTGGCACGAATTCCTTCTCGTCGCCCGGAATTGTGCCGAACTTGCCCGCTTTCCAGTCTTCCTTCGCCTGCTCGATGCGATCTTTCGAGCTCGAGACGAAATTCCACCAGATAAAGCGCAGCTCCGGCAACGGCGCACCGCCCATCAGCATGATATGCGCTTGCGTCTGCGCCTCGATCACGATTTTGCCCGGCTCGAACACCGGCAGCGTCCCGGCCTGCACGCGGCTGCCGGCGATGGTTGTTTCGCCGCTCATCACATAGGCGCCGCGCTCCTCGTAATTGTCCGGCAGCTCCAGCCGCGCACCCGCCGCCATGCGCGCCTCGACATAGAATAGCGGGCTGAAAGTGCTGACGGGCGAGGTTACTCCATAAGCTTCTCCCGCCACCACGCGCAGGGCGACGCCCGGGCGCTCGATGTTTGGTATTTCTTTCGCCGCATGGTGCCAGAAGGCGGGCGCGCTTTCTTCGTCCTCTTTGGGCAGCGCGACCCAGCTTTGCAGCCCGTTCATGCGGCGGTGGTGCGCCCGCTCGCCCGACCGCTCCGAATGCGCGATGCCACGTCCCGCCGCCATCCAGTTTACGTCGCCCGGCGCGATTGCCTGATGCGACCCCAGCGTATCGCGATGCACGACCTCGCCTTCGAACAGGTACGTCAGCGTGGCAAGGCCGATATGCGGATGCGGCGGCACGTCGATGCCCTGCGCGGGCGCAAAATCCGCCGGGCCCATATGGTCCAGGAACACGAACGGCCCCACCATCCGCCGCTCCCGCCACGGCAGCAGCCGGCGCACCTTCAGCCCGCCGATGTCGGCCTCGCGGGAGGGAATGGTGAGTTGGGTGAGGGGCATAAATTAGTCCAGCTTTTTTCGCGTTACTTCTTCTGCCTATGATGTTGGCAGGAGTAGGAGTAACGTTGTTATCTTAACTATGAAATATATGATGTGAAAAACCAGATGCATCTAGTTCATCTCGAAAAACCTCACGCAACCTCTCCAGGCCTAAATAGTAATCCTTAAATGGTTTAGCCACATCGCGCGCGGTCTTCGTGACCTTGGGGACTGGGATTTTGATTTCCATCATTCGGTCGCCCACATCTTCTCGGTTCGTCTGCATGAAAATTATACGTTTCCACTGATTTCGAACCTCGGTTAATGATAGCGCCCACATTAAATAGAACTGATCGAAAACCGCATCCTTGTCGGCCCGAATTACTATCACCTCTTTTGTTAAAACCACTTCCTCCTGACCTGGCAAAAGGACACAGAACTCGCCAATGTTCTTTGACGCGCGTTCAGGTGACAAAAGGTCATATGGAGCAAGACCGGAATGCGATCCGCCCCAAAAAGTTTCCGCCAGCGTCTTTGGGATCATGTTTGTAGGATTGATATTTACGCTACCCGCGCGAAGGTCGGATACCTTAATATAGGGTACTTCGCCGGTTCGTTGATCGGCACTCGGGCTGCCGTGGCCGCCTTCGATACTTATCATTTTCTTGGCGTTTAACTCGCCAAGCGACATCAAAAAAAATTCCGACCGCTTTGAAAACTTCTTTACAAAGTCATCTTCATATTTATCGTCGAAATAACAGGGCACATATATGCCGCTACGTTGTATTTCAACTGCCGATTTATACGCAATGTGGCCGTGCCCGCTTTTTACCTTATTTTGAGCAACTAATTCCGTATATTCTGCCAATTTGTCGTCGATGTTGCTGCCTCTAGCGCCTGTACCAGGGTCAACCACATACTGTTCTTGGCCGTCCTTATTGATTCCACAGGTGGGTGCGTTAATGATGAGCACTTTGTCTTTATTAAACCATTTTGGCTTGTGCACCATTGTATTCAAACCTTTTCGAAAATGTAAAAGTTAGTTTTAGCGCGACAAAACCCTTGAAAGGCCTCCATTGGAATGTTCAAAATTGCACGAACTTCGAACCGCTTCTGCAGCCAACTTTGAAGCCAGAGATAGCTTGGGGAAAAGAAGTAAGTCTCCGGTAAGACAATGCCTAGTCGACCGCCCTTTATCAAAAGACGATGGCACCGCTCCATAAATACCAGCCCCAGTTCTCGCTCTTCAAATTGCGTGTCAATAAAAGTAGTATTTCGATCCTTTTTATCTGTAGGTTTTTTGCAGATCGCGTAGCTTGACAAGCGACCGTCTGAAGCGCTGAACTTTAGCTCCTTTCCAAAAGGAGGATTTGTCAGGATGCAAGTGAAGCTCGAGTCTTTCGCGGCAGTCAATAGATCCGGATAGTTTTTTGCCCAAAGATGCTCGCGAAGAGAGTCAGCAAGGTAAGTATGTGTTGAACCATCTCCGACGATTAACATTATTGCCTTTGTCAATTTGACGTTCACACGATCTTTATCAATGCCAAATAAATGTCGCTGCGCCCAACCTTTCGCGTCTGCATCGGTCATTCTTGGGTAAGATTCACGCAAACGGCGATATGCCTCGATCAAAAATCCACCAGTACCGCAGGCAGGGTCGACGATTTTGTCACTAGGCTGGATGTCCATCATGCGAACCGCGCTTCTTATTACTGGATAAGGGGTATAGTATTGCCCTTCTTCTGATTTAAGACTTGCGGTGCGGAATATCTGGAATGCCTCCGATATAACGTCAATTGGAATATCTATAAGCTTATACTGGCCAAGCTCATAAGCTGCTTGAGCAATTGTGTGAGAATCCAGCTGAATTTGTGTATCTAAATCAGTGCCGAACAAGTCCGAGTGAGTAAGTCGCATTGACTGATAATACGCCTGAATTTTCTTCGCCGTTTGCTCTTCTTTATCCCACACCTGAAAAACTGCCGGGGCATCCGGCGAAATTTTTGCTTCCTTGTCGCTCTCCAATTTGACCAAGATTAAATTACAAAGATGATTCAACTGATCGTCGCGCCTGGTGCTTTTCGTGTCTCGCGCGACGACCACATTCAGTAAGCGCTCAAATAACTTTCTAAGCTTTTTTTGGTCTACAGGTTGGAGGTCTTTCCAAGATATTTTTTCCGGTGCGGCCAGAATTAAGCTCTCGCCAAAACGAGGAAGAGATGATGAAGTATGAGTGACGTAGCTTCCATCGGAGGCCCGATAAACACGGGAAATTTCAGTTCCATTTGTCCAGACGCCAATCTTCACATGGGGTTCCAAACCCATGTAAATTTTTAGCTGATTGATGCCTTCTTTTTTTGAGGGGCTTTTGGTTTCTACGATCGCCGCTAAGTGTTCGTAATTACCAACATTCGCAACATCGTCAAATATAGCAACATCCACTGGGAAGCCGTCAAATTTTGCACCCCTTTCACGTTTACTTGCTTCATTTGGGGCTTTAGGCACTCGCCACTCAGGTTTGACCACAATTTGATGTTCGTTCCATCCCAGTTTTATAAGCTTCTGTATCAGCGGAAGGCGAACTTCATTATGTTCTTGTGACATGGGTACTCAATAATTTGGCGTTTACGATATAGCGATTATATTGTTATTTAGTAATTATTGAATCCTATTATTGTGCTACCGTACTTTTCCCAGAAGTATAGCCGACACCGTCCGCTGCATGTCGAATTCAAGAATCCGGAGTTGGCTTGGTAGAGCTTTGCTATCGCTAGGCCGTAAAGAACTTGCCTAGTTCTCCGGTTTTGGCTTTCACGAAACCACTGGCCCCGCCACCAGCCTCTGCGCCAAGCTGCCGGCGATGCGAGAGGAAAGCTGGGCCGTGTCGTACAGCGTCAGTCCCGCCGCATCGGGCGGCAGCAGAGCGGCGATACCGGCGCTCGCTTGCTTGCCGCTGGTTTGCAGGCGGCGGATTTCGCCGAAGATGCTGTAGCAGCGCTCCAGATGGGCGAGGTTGTCCTTGCCTTCGTAAATGGCCGGGTCGGGCCGCGATCCCGGCGGGCGGTCGAAGAAGCCCAGCACGAACATGTCGTTCGCTTCCACCGTCATGGCGGACAGCTTGCGCTGGGTCTGGTCGCGCGCCGCGATTTTCACGCGTATCAGTTCCCAGTCGCGGCCGTCGAAGGACAGCGTCTTTATATCGTCGCCGGTCAGGCGCGTCTCGAGAATGTCGTTCTTTCTTTCCAGCGCGGGCAACAGCGCGGCGCGGCCCGCGCGATAGACGGCATCGCTTAAAGTTCCATGATCCGCGAACAGGATGTCCGCCAGTTTCCGGTATCCCGCCATGGCGGACTGGTCCATCGCCTCGCGCGCGGGCTTGAAGATGTCCGACAGCGCCGCCACTTGGGCCTCCTCCGGCTGCGCCAGCAGGGCGAGGCGATAGGAAAGGGTCGCCTTGTCCGAAGCACCCAAGCGGCTGAGATCGTGACGCGTCTCCAGGTCCATCGCGGCCTCCAGCACCGGCGCGGTGAAATAATTGCGCACATCCGTGAAAACGAAAGCGCTCGAGCGCTGCCACAGCACCAGCTCCTGCCAGTCCCTGCGTCCCTGCGGCGTTTCATGCCCGGGGTCGTTCAGGTAGGAATAAGTGTCGGCGATACTTTCCCGGCGCGCTCGGCTGCCCGTGCCGCCGGCGCTGTGCGTATTGCCGCCCGGCGCCACGCGGTGTCCCAGCTCGTGCAGGAACAGCCGCAGCACCTCGTCCTCGACCGGCCCCTGCTTCGGCGTATAGGCGTGGTGGGTCGCCTTCGCCAGCAGCATCACCGGCACGTCATCGAAATCCGTTATCGACCCGGCTAAGTCAGGCCTTTCTTTCAACCACGCTGCGGCCTGCTGCGGGTAATGCTCGAAGATGCGCGCCGCCAGTTCCTTGTCAGCGGGCTGGACGCCGTGGAAGCTCTGCGTGAGCGGGCTGTAGATCAGGAATCCGTTCGCAAGCTGCGGATAATCCCGCACCGCCTTCGCCGCGCAGCGGTTGAAGATATTGCGGAGCCTCTGCTGGTCGGGGGCCGCGTCCACGCTGTCCTTTTCCGGTACCTGAATTAAATCAACCGTTTAATCACCTATATTATGGAGCATAGCGGTTAAAGAGGGCTTAAAAGCGCCAATCCTTTGGAACAGCTGGCTATTTTGTTTGAGCGGTGAAGACGCCGATAGGTGTTGGCAGGGAAAGGGAGGATCGACCCATGCGCAAGCTTCATGACAGCGACGACAGCGGCACGGGCAGCGGTTTTGGCAAGACGGGCCCCGACGAGCGCGAAGACCGCCAGACCAAGCATGTGAACGACAAGGATTTCAAAAAGGGCAAAAGCACCGCCGACAAGCGCGGCGATGAAGACGAGATGTAGGCGTCCCCGCTCAAAACAAAAACCCCCGGAAGTTTCCTTCCGAGGGTTTTGCTAATCTTAAGCTGGAAAGAAGATTACTCTTCCTTCTTCGCCTTCTTGGCTTTCTTGGGTTCTTCAGCCGCAGTTTCGGACGCTTTCGCGCCTTTCTTCTGCAGGGCCGCGCCCAGGATGTCGCCGAGGGATGCGCCTGAATCGGACGAACCGTATTCGGCCATCGCCTGCTTGTCTTCGTCGATCTCGCGCTGCTTGATCGAGAGTTCGAGCTTGCGGCCCGAGCGTTCGACTTTGAGCACTTTCGCATCGACTTTTTCGCCGACGGCGAAACGGTCGGGGCGCTGCTCGGAGCGTTCGCGGGAAAGATCGCCCTTCTTGATGAAGCCGGTCAGCTTGTCGTTGACCGAGACCTCGATGCCGCCCGGGGTCACTTGCGTGACCGTGCAGGTGACGACCGCGCCCTTGGAAACGCCGCCCAGGTCCGCTTCGAACGGATCGCTTTCGAGCTGCTTGATGCCCAGGGAAACGCGTTCTTTCTCGGGGTCGATCTCGAGGACTTTCACCTTCACGGTGTCGCCCTTCTTGAACGGCTTGATCGCTTCCTCGCCGGCTTCCTTCCACGACAGGTCGGACATGTGCACCATGCCGTCGATCTGGTCGCCGATGCCGACGAACAGGCCGAATTCGGTCACGTTGCGCACTTCGCCTTCCAGCACATCGCCCGGCTTGTGGCCGCCGGCGAACTTGCTCCAGGGGTTCTCCATGCACTGCTTCAGGCCGAGGCTGATGCGGCGCTTGGTGAGATCCACGTCGAGAACCTGCACTTCCACTTCCTGGCTGGTCGAAACGATCTTGCCGGGGTGGATGTTTTTCTTGGTCCAGGACATTTCCGAGACGTGCACGAGGCCTTCGATGCCTTCGCCCAGTTCGACGAATGCGCCGTAGTCCGCGATGTTCGTGACGCGGCCCTTGTAGCGTTCGCCGATCTTGAACTTGCCTTCAACGCCCTGCCAGGGATCGCTGTCGAGCTGTTTCATGCCGAGGCTGATACGCTGGCTTTCTTCGTTGAAGCGAATGATCTTCACGTTGACGGTCTGGCCGACGTGGAGAACTTCGGAGGGGTGGTTGATGCGCTTCCATGAGATATCGGTCACGTGGAGCAAGCCATCGACGCCGCCCAGATCAATGAACGCACCGTAGTCGGTGATGTTCTTGACGACGCCCTGCAGTTCCTGGCCTTCCTTGAGGTTGGAAACCAGTTCCGAGCGGGCTTCGGCGCGGGACTCTTCCAGCACTGCGCGGCGCGAGACAACGATGTTGCCGCGCTGGCGGTCCATTTTCAGGATCAGGAAGGGCTGCGGCGTGCCGAACAGCGGGCTGACGTCGCGCACGGGGCGGATGTCCACTTGCGAGCCGGGCAGGAACGCCACGGCGCCCGAGAGGTCGACCGTGAAGCCGCCCTTGACGCGGCCGAAGATGACGCCGGTGACGCGCTCGTTTGCCTTGTGCTGCTTTTCCAGCAGGATCCAGCTTTCTTCGCGCTTGGCTTTTTCGCGGGAGAGGACGGCTTCGCCATCCTTGTTCTCCATGCGCTCGACATAGACTTCGACCTTGTCGCCGACCTTGATTTCGGATTTCGCGCCATGCGCGCCGAATTCGCGGACCGCGATGCGGCCTTCGGATTTCAGGCCCACGTCGAGGGTGACGAATTCGTCATCGACGCCGACCACGGTGCCTTCGACGACCGAGCCTTCGAAGGATTTGATGTTCTTGAAGCTTTCGTCCAGGAGGGACTTGAAGCTGAAGTTTTCGCCCGTGATGTCTTTCACGGACGTGTTCTCAATGATTTTAGAGGCGAGTTTTGCCATAGGGTTAGTTCTCACTTTAATATGCGAAATACGGCGCAAGGGCTGCCATGCGGCACCCGGGCCTTTGGGCCGTTCGTAGGGATATGTAGGGGGCAGGAGACCAAGAGTCAACGAAAAACCGCCAAAAACCGGGCGAAAGCACCTGAAATTACGAGGATTTTGGCATTTGCCGCCTCTTTTTCATGTCATTCCGAGCGCAGCGAGGAATCTTACCCGTTTCCACATGAGCAAGAGGGAAAGATTTCTCACCCGGCTTTGCCGGGTTCGGAATGACAAAAAGAGAGGGTTAAACCGCGGTCGCCGTCGGCTTGCCGTTGGCGGGCTGGGCGCCGCCGTTGTCGTTGGTTTCCGACAGGAAGCGGGCGCGGATGATGGAAATGGCTTCTTCGAGCGTCTCGGCGGGGTTGAGGCCGGTGGTGTCGAGGATATAGGCGTCCTCAGCCGCGAGCGTGGGGGCCACGGCGCGGGTCGCGTCGCGCTGGTCGCGGGTTTTGAGATCGTCGAGGACGGTCTCGAAAGTCATATCGGTGCGGGCGTCGCACAGCTCGGCATAGCGGCGCTTGGCGCGTTCCTCGACCGAGGCGGTGATGAAAAATTTGATATCCGCGTCGGGGCAGACGACGGTGCCGATGTCGCGGCCGTCGAGCACGGCGCCGCCGACGAGGCCAGGCGGCTTATGCGCGAAATCGCGCTGGTATTGCAGCAGCGCCTGGCGCACCTGCGGGTGCGCGGCGACTTTGGAGGCAGCCTGGGAGACTTCCGGCGTGCGCAGTGACGGATTGGACAGCAATTCGGGCGTCAGGTTGCGGCAGATGATGTCGAGTGCGGGCGCCACATCCTGCATATAGCCGGGGTCGCCGCCGATCTCGAGCGTCGCCATCGCGACCGCGCGGTAGAGCGCGCCGGTGTCGAGGTAAGCGTAGCCGAGGCGGTCCGCAAGTTTCTTGGCCAGCGTGCCTTTGCCGCTCGCTGCCGGCCCGTCGACGGTAATGATGAGTTTCTTTTGCAGCGCGGAGCCCTGCTCCTGCGCGGGAAGAAAATCGGTCTTCCGGAAGTTGACGACTGGCATTGAAAATCCCCTTTGGCGGCCATCCCGGGCCGCATAATCAGCTAGGACTAACCCGTTAAAAATCCATTAAGAATATATTAACATAATATTAATATTTCTTCAAGGATGAAAACCCATAGCACGAAAACATGGGCATTTTCAAGCGGTTGTGAAACAGGTTATAAAATTCGCGCCCGCTTCACGCCCTGTGGATAATTTGCGTAAAGCTCCTGATTTCGTGGCTCTTTTGGGGGATGCCGCGAGGCGATCAATGTCCGAAGCTGCCATTTATTTTGTTGCCGGTCTGCATGACGAAGGCCGCCAGAGCCGCGGCGATTCCCGCAACCGCGAGGGCGATCGCAATCACCAGCGTATTCAGCGAGGGCGGCTTCACGCCTTCCGTGCCCGGCGGCGCGAGCTGGTTACTCTCTTTGGCCTTCCAGTCGCGGACTTTTTCCCGGCCCTTGTCGTCGAGATAGGGCTCGAGGCTGCCGCAAGTTACGCAGGCCAGGCACTTCGTTGCATTGACCTGGCGGAAATAGCTGGCAGCCGAAATCAGCGTCACGCCGCTTTCGCCCATGACACGCCCGTGATAGACGTCGCCGCTGCCGCAGGTCCTGCATTTCTCGCGCAACACTTCTGGAATACTCCTTCATCGGCATTATAGACGGCGGTGCGGCGTTTGGTAGAATGAAATCGATGCAGCACCGGCGAACCAAAAAACTCGTGCGGGACAAGATCCCCGACATCATCCGCGCCGACGGGCGCGAACCCGTTATCACGGTGCTGACGGGCGCGAAGCTTATCGAGGCGCTCAATGCCAAGCTCATGGAAGAATATAACGAGTACCTGGCGGCCGCGACCACCCACGACAAGCTCGTCGAGCTCGGCGATATCCTCGAAGCGGTTCTTTCGCTCGGACACCAGCTCGGCATGCACGAGCACGACCTTCTGCAGCTCTGCATGAAAAAGCGCGAGCAGCACGGGGCTTTCCTCAAGGGCTATTTCTACGAAGGCGACAAGGAGCGGTAGTCCTTACCGCGGTTTGAACGTCAGCGGGCGCATCACGCGGGTCTCGGCGGGCAGAACCATGGCGTCCTCGATTGCCTTCTCAAGCCGCGCCGCCTGCCGCCGCGTTTCCTCTTCCGCTTCGCGTTTGCGTGCGATCGTCTCGCGGGTGTTGTAATGCGCCAGCTCCGCTTCCAGCCGCTCCGCGGTCAGTTTTTCCACGTCGAAGGATCGCTCGGCGAAGTCCGGCTTGCTCAGCTTCGCCACATGCCCGATTGCCACCTCGACATGCAGCCGGCTGCCGTGGCGGATCCAGGGCTTGCGGTCGCGCTCGGCAAAAACATTCTCGATGTCTGCTGCGAATTTCTCGGCCTCGGCGACGATCGCGGGGATTGCGGAATAATCAAAAGCATAGGCTTTCGCGATGCCCTGGCTGTTGTCGAACGGCGTGGATGTCTTTCGCCGGCCGCCGCGGCGGAACAGGCCGCGCAGGGAAAACGGCTTTTCCGCCGGCAGCTCGTCATGCACGTCCAGCTTCACGGTAACAAGGCAGTAGATATCGTCCGGCGTTTCCAACGGGCATGTCCTTATCTAATTGCGGGGTTTTGCAGGTCGGACCTTGAACAGGCGACGGGGACGGGCGGGAAACCGGTTAAACACGCCCGGCCGTGGAAGAAGTACCCACTGCTTGGGTACGACTATAGCAGTATTTTACATATAAATAAAGTGAGAAGTGCGGCGCAAATAAAAACCCCGCGTCCGGTTGGGGACGCGGGGTTTTTAAATCTGCCCGTCTTTAGAGGCGGTGCTGGCGCCAGTCGGCCTGCTTTTGCTCGCGCGTGACCTTGTCGACGCCCGGAATGTTTTCAATTGTGCGCTGCGTGTCCCTGTCGGTTGCGGCGATTTCGACTTTCATCGTGCGGGCTTTCTCGTCTTCCGACAGGAACTTCGCGCCGCGGGTCAGCAGCACGCCGTCGCGGGCGCGGCTGTAGGCATCCGCGCTGACGCGCGTGTTGAATTCGATGGTCAAGGTGGGGTTAGAGGCTTTGGGACCGACGAGGCTCATGAAATAACTCCTGAATTAAAAAAGCGGTTATCGCGCCCGCACAATATTATAGAAAATTACGGAAGTCAATATGGATAATCTGCAGAATAGCTCGGCTTAATTGGCGCCGATTTCTGCGCCGAGGCTGTTCATGAGGTCGGCGAAGCCCGGGAAGCTGGTGCCGATGGTCTCGGCATCGTCGATGGCAATGGGGTTTTTCGCGGCGAGGCCCATGACCAGGAAGCTCATGGCAATGCGGTGGTCGAGGTTCGCCATGACCTTGCAGCCGCCGTCCGGCGCGCCGCCCAGGCCATGGACGGTCAGCGTATCGTCACCCATGTCCGCTTTTACGCCGGCCTGCGCGAGACCCTTGGCGATGGCGGAAAGCCGGTCGCTTTCCTTGACGCGCAATTCGGACAGGTCCGACATATGCGTATCGCCCGTGGCGAAGGAGGCGGCCACGGAAAGAACCGGGAATTCATCGATCATCGACGGCACGCGTTCCGGCGGCACCGTCACGCCCTTGAGCGCGCTGGAGCGCGCGCGAATATCGGCCACCGGTTCGCCCGAAGCCTCGCGCATATTTTCGAACGTAATATCGCCGCCCATTTCCTTCAGCGTATCGCAAAGCCCCGCACGCAACGGATTGATCGAGACGTTCGGAATAAGGATGTCGGAATCTTTCGTGATCAGCGCGGCCACGGTCAGGAAGGCCGCGGACGAGGGGTCGGACGGCACCGTGAAATCGCGCGCCTTCAGCGTGGGGAAGCCGGTCAGCGTGATGATTTTCGATCCGTTCGGCCCGCGCGCGGAGATGATGTCGGCGCCCAGAAATCTCAGCATGCGCTCGGTATGGTCGCGCGTGGGCGAAGGCTCGGTCACGATGGTCTTGCCCTTCGCATGCAATCCGGCCAGCAGGATGGCCGATTTCACCTGCGCAGACGCCACAGGCAGCGTGTAATCGATCGGCGACAGTTTTTCCGCGCCGATGATTTTCAGCGGCAATCTGTCGCCGGGCGCGGTTTCAAAGCCGACGCCCATCTGCGTCAGCGGCTTGATGACCCGCGCCATCGGGCGCTTGCTTAAAGAATCGTCGCCGGTGAAGGTGGCCTGCAGCGGATATCCGCCGGCGAGACCCATGAGCAGCCGCGCCGAGGTGCCACTGTTGCCGAGATAAACCATCGCGCGCGGCGAGGTCAGCGGCCGCGCCCCCAGCCCGTGAATGCGCCACACGCCGGTCGCGGCGGGCGTTTCGATATGCGCGCCCATCGCCGTCAGCGCGGCCGCGGTGCAGAGCACGTCTTCGCCTTCCAGCAAGCCGCTGACATGCGTGATGCCTTCCGCCAGCGCGCCGAACATCAGCGAGCGGTGCGAAATCGACTTGTCGCCGGGAACCTTCGCCGTGCCCTTCAGGCTGGATATTTTTTTCGAGATCAGTCCGGTCATGCAGCTAGCAGAATAACGGAAGAGGGTGCTGCGCGCAATCGCTACGCGCTGCTCTTTTCGTCGACGACGGCGAGCTTGGTTTTCTTGGCGATCTCGCGGTTGTAGTTGACGACATACTCGATGAATTTCTGCATGTTCAGCGGCTTCGTGTATTTGAAGCCCTGCACCTCGTCGCAGCCTTCCTCTTTCAGGAAGTTCTCGTGGTCGTTGGTCTCCACGCCCTCGGCGATCACTTTGAGGTTCAGCGAGTGGCCGAGGTTGATGATGGTCTTGGTGATCATGCGGTCGTCGGGGTTGACGAGCGCGTTGCGGATAAAGGACTGGTCGACCTTCAGGCGGTCGATGGGGAACTGGCGCAGGTAAGACAGCGAAGAATAACCCGTGCCGAAATCGTCGACGGCCAGCTCCACGCCTTGTCTATGTAACTGGTTCAGAATGTCGATGGTCGTCTGCATGTTTTCCATGAACACGCTTTCGGTGACTTCCAGCTCAAGGTATTTGGGATCGAGCTTGGTGTCCTTCAGCACGTCGGCGACAAGCGCCACGATGTCGGCCTTGTGGAACTGCACGCCCGAAATGTTGACGGCGATGCGGAACGGCGGGATGCCCTGTTCCTGCCAGCGCTTGTTGGCGGCGCAGGCGGTGCGCAGCACCCATTCGCCGATGGGCACGATCAGGCCCGACTGTTCGGCGACGGGGATAAATTCCGCGGGCGAGACGAAATAACCGCCTTCTTTGGAATTATCGGGCAGCCACCAGCGTAGCAGCGCTTCCGCGCCGATCAGATAGCCCGTGCGCAGATCGAACTGCGGATGGAAATGCAGCTGGAGCTGGTTCTCGTCGAGCGCCGAGCGCAGGTCGCGCAACAGCTGGAAGCGCTGCTGGACGGCGAGGTCGAAGTCCTGGCTGTAATAGCGCACCGTGTCGCGGCCCTCTTCCTTGGCGCGGTTGAGAGCGATGTCGGCGTTCTTCAGGATCTGGCGCGCTTCCATGCCGTCGTCCGGGCAATGCGCGACGCCGATGGACACGCGCACCTGGAAGCGTTCCTGCAGAATGCTCACCGGCTCGGTCATCGCCGAGAAGATGCGGTCGACGAGCATGGATGAGTCCGGATATTCGGGTTTCAGCACCACCATGATCGTGAATTCGTCGGCCGAGGCGCGGGAGATGATGCTGTCCTCAGGGAGAGCTTTGACGAGCCTTCGGCCAATGGCTTCGAGCAGCTTGTCGCCGAATTCATGGCCCATCGTGTCGTTGATGTCTTTAAAATGGTCGAGGTCGACAGACATGACGGCGAGACGGCGGTCCTCTTCCACCACCTTGTGGCGGATATGGTCGTCGAGCTTTTCCAGGAAGTAGGTGCGGTTGGGCAAACCCGTCAGCGCGTCGAAATAGGCAAGCTTGTGGATCTTGTCCTCGGCCTGGCTGCGCAGGCGTTTCAGGTTGTTCGCGTTCTGACGTATAAGATCGTTAGCAATACGTATGGCGATGCCGATCTCGTCGCGGGTTTCCTTCTTCAGGCGCTGGATATCGGGCTTCTCGGGGTTTTTAGCCGCGTTCAAAAGGTTGTTCCGCAGCAGCATGATCGGCTCGAGCAGCCATTGGCCCAGCGCCAGCATCATGACCGCCGTCACGAAGCCCGACATGAGCAGCAGGATCGTCGCGGTCTTGCGGATCTCGCTGCCGACTTCGGCGACGACGCCGCTGGAATCGATGCGCGCGACGATGTAATAAGGCATGCCCGCGTCATGCGGCGTGAACAGCACCTCGAAACCCATGCCGTCGGCGCTGCGCCAGGCATCGGGCATATCCGGCTTGCTGTCCGGCATCAGCACGGTCTTGTCGCCGAATTGCTGCAGCGGTTTCAGGTTCTTGTCGTAGATCGCAAGGCCGGTGATGCCCGAACTCGCGAGCAAACGTTCGGCCGCCGCCTTCGACATCGGCGCGTTTGCATGTTCTTCGTTATAGGAGAGCGAGGCCCCGATGCCCGCGCTCGCGACGGCGCGCAGCCCGTCGAGCAGGTCGGTTTCGGAATTCCTCACGGTGAACAGCAGCACCGCGCCCTGGACGAGCAGCAGCGTCGCAAAGACGGTCAACGCGATGCGCCAGCTGATGCGGCTGCGCCAGACATGCGGCGATGCGGCGACCCCGGCGGTGCTGGAATGCAAAAACGCCCAACGCCCGCGCTTCGCGCCCAAGGCGGCGGCGGGCGGAGGCGTCACCGCTCCCGGCGTGTCCGTCTTCACTGGTACATCTTTATCCAAGTCCTAAACCCCTAAACTCCCGGGAGTTTGAATCCCGGGCATCCCCCAGTTACGGCGCGAATATCCCCATATCCGGACCGTACTCACAATTTTAAGTGAATTTATTTAAAATTTGATGTAAACCACCCATTCGCCGGTAATTATTCGTTAAACAGATTGTAACTAACTGTACTTATTGGCGAATTTAAATCATCAGCAGCACTCGATACGGGGCGGGACGATACCCTCGCCGGCGACGGTCGTTGACGGTGTCAATAAATCGGCGAATCTTGCCGGACGCCCCGCGCCGAGTCTGGACCTGGCGGCCTCCGTCAGCTCCCCGTCCCAGACGACGGTCTGTCCGCGCAGGACGGTGCCCTGCACCCAGCCCGTCACGCCCATGCCGTCGAAGGGGCTCCAGCCGCATTTGCTCTTGATCCATTTATTGGTGATGGTCTCGCGCCGCTTCAGGTCGACGATCGCGAAATCGGCGTCATACCCGGCCGCGATGCGGCCCTTGTTCGCGATCTGGTAAATACGCTGCGGCCCGTGCGCCAGCAGGTCGACGACGCGCTCGAGCGGCAGCCGGCCCTGGTTCACGTGGTCGAGCATGAGGGGCAGCATCGTCTGCACGCCGGTCATGCCGCTGGGCGAGGCGGGATATTCTTTCGCTTTTTCTTCCAGCGTATGCGGCGCATGGTCGGATCCCAGCACGTCGACGGTGCCGTTCTGCACCGCTTTCCACAGGGCCTCGGTATGGCTCTTGTCGCGGATCGGCGGGTTCATCTGCGCCAGGCGCCCCAGGCGCTCGTAACATTCGGGGGCGGAGAGCGTCAAATGCTGTGGCGTGGTTTCGACGGTCGCCACATCCTTATGGTCTTTCAGGAAAGCCATTTCATCGCCGGAAGTCACATGCAGCAGGTGAATCTTGCGCCCGGCGATCCGCGCCAGCTTTACCGCGCGCTGCACCGCCAGAAGCGCGCATTCGGCGTCGCGCCAGATCGGATGATCTTTCACGTCGTGGCTGGCTTCCGCAATATGCTTGCGGCTTTTCAGGCGCTCTTCGTCTTCCGCATGCAGCGCGACACGGCGATTGCCATGCTGGAGGATTTTTAAAATCACCTCGTCCTGCGCGGCCAGCAGCGCGCCCGTCGACGAGCCCATGAAAATTTTTACGCCGCAGCAGCCGGGCAGCCGCTCCAGCTCGCCAATCAGATGCGCGTTCTCGGCACAGCCGCCGATAAAGAAAGCGTAATCGCAAAAGGCTTTTTCGGCGGCGCGGTGCAGCTTGTCGTGGAAGGTGGAGGCCGTGATCGTCAGCGGATCCGTGTTCGGCATCTCGAACACGGTGGTTACGCCGCCCATGATGGCCGAAAGCGTCCCGGTGCTTAAATCTTCCTTGTGCGTCAGCCCCGGCTCGCGAAAATGGACCTGGGTGTCGATGGCGCCTGGCAGCACATGGAGGTTCTTGCAGTCGATAACCTCTTTGGCGGGCGCGCGGGCGAAATCGCCCAAGTCCGCGATGCGCCCGTCCTTGACAGCCACGTCAGTCTCGACGATGCCGCCGGGGGTCGCCACCAGGCCGCCTTTGAGGATTAGGTCGAAAGCAGGGTTGATTTTCGCCATTTTAGGGACTCGAAAAGATACGTAAAACTTTGCTATTATATACCACGGCTTTATATGGGATGGTCATGGGTATTTTCGAGCAAATGGCGGGGGCGGGAATGCCCAATCCGGCGGAAGCCGAAGTCAAGGTCGACCTGACCGGCATGGAGCGGCAGGATGCGCTGCATACGCTTGACCATATCGTCAAATACTGCAAAAAATCCTCGGCGAAGACGCTTTACGTGAAGTTCGACCCGGCGAAGCCCGGCGCCGGCGAGACGCTGTTCCAGCCCGTCGCGCGCTACTTCAAGATCGAAAAGCACAATGGCTATGTTTCGCAGGCCGTCCCGCTGATGACGCCGGAAGCGGGCGGGCTGTTCGTAACGTTCAAGATTTGAAAATGAAGCATATAAATCCGCTTTCATTCACAGGCACCAAGGCATGGGAAGCGCTCGACGTCGAAAGGTTCGACGCGGCGACGGTCCGCCTGCACTGGACGAACCAGCCGTATCACTGGCATGTGAACGACGGTCCGGAAGTCTTCGTCGTGCTGAAGGGCAAGGTCCGCATGCACATCCGGGATGGCGGCGAAGAAAAGGTTCTGATATTGCAGGAAGGCGACATCTTTCACGCGAGCGAGGGCGACGCCCATTTTGCCCAGCCCGACGACGAGGCGCGGATCCTCGTGATCGAGCGGCCGGGAAGCATCTAGAATGGCCCTTTATCTTTACAACACCCTGACCCGTGCGAAAGACGAGTTCAGGCCCATCGACCCCAAGAACGTGAAGCTCTATTGCTGCGGGCCGACGGTCTATAACTTCGCGCATATCGGAAACCTGCGCACCTATATCTTCGAAGACCTCTTACGCCGCACGCTTGCGCGAGCAGGCCTGGGTCTTACCCATGTCATGAACGTGACCGATGTCGGCCACCTGCAGTCCGACGCCGACGAGGGCGAAGACAAAATGGCGCTCGCCTCCAAGCGCGAGCAGAAATCGCCCTGGGAGATTGCCAAGTTTTACGAAGAAGCGTTCTTCGCCGACTGCCGCAAGCTTGGCATTCTCAAGCCCCATATCGTCTGCCGCGCGACCGAGCATATCAAGGAAATGGAGGATATGATCGGCTGCCTTGAGAAAAAAGGCGTCGCGTACAAAGCCGGCGGCAACCAGCCGAACATCTATTTCGACACCTCGAAATTCCCGAGCTACACCGATTTCGCGCGGCTTCCCGCCGCCGACCTCGCACAGGGGCGCGTCGAAGCCGACGAGAACAAGCGCAATCCGACGGATTTCGTTTTGTGGTTCACGCTGCACGGCTCCAAATACCCGAACCAGATCATGAAATGGGCCAGCCCCTGGGGCGAAGGCTTTCCCGGCTGGCATATCGAATGCTCGGCGATGGCCACGAAATATTTGGGCGAGCATATCGACATCCATTGCGGCGGCATCGACCATGTGAACGTCCATCACACGAACGAGATCGCGCAATCCGAGGCCTGCCTCGGCCACAAGTGGGTGAACTACTGGCTGCACGGCGCGTTCCTTGAACTCGACGACGGCAAAATGTCGAAATCGAAGGGCGAGTTCCTGACGCTGCAGAAAGTGATCGACGAGGGCTATAGCCCCATGCACTACCGCTATCTGTGCCTGACCGCGCATTACCGCGGGCCGTTAAAATTCTCGTGGGAATCGCTCGACGCCGCGCGTAGCGCCTATGACACGCTCTGCCACAAGGCCGATGAATGGCGCGCCGCCGCGCCCGGGACCGCGCCCGTGTCGCCGACGGCCAAGACCGTCATCGCCAAACTCGACGCGGCGATGCAGGACGATCTCAATTCTCCCGTCGCGCTCTCCGTGCTGTGGGAAGCGCTGCGCAACGATGCGCTGTCGGTGGCCGACAAGCTTGCGATTTTGGATGCGGCCGACAGCGCGCTCGGCCTCGGTGGCGCAACTTTGAGCAGGCCCGAACTCTCGCCCGAGCTGCAGACCGTGCTGGCCGCGCGCGACAAGGCGCGCCATGAGAAGAACTGGAAAGCGGCGGATGTCTATCGCGCCTACCTGACCTCGGTGGGCATTTCCCTCAAGGACCGACCCGAAGGCTCGTCCTGGTACGTCAGCCCCATTCCAGCGCGGACACCAGAGCAGAAGAAGACGGAAGCAATCGCGGCTTACGACACGCTGACGGAAAATGGCTTCAGCCTGCCCCAGGACGGTTCATCGAACCTCCTCAAAATCATCGACGGCGAAGAAATGGCTGAGCCATCCTCGCCCGTCTGCTATGCTGACAAGAAAGGGTAAACCATGGCTACACAAGATCCCGAAATTCTCCTCGTGCCAAAAGACGCGCACCAAGTCGCCTGCAACGGCGGCGGTGGCGCGCTCGGCCATCCGAAAGTCTATTATACCTTCGACGGGCAGGATGCCGTCACCTGCGGCTATTGCGACCGCGTCTTCACCAAGACCGCGGTGCCCGGCGCGAAAGCCTATAAGGGCGCGGCCTGATGCTGTTACGCCCAACCGTCGCGCTCTTCGCCGCTGCGCTGCTGCTGGCCGCGCATCCTGTGCGCGCAGAGGATAGTTGCAGTGGCTCGTACGCCTCGCTGTGCGCCCTCCACAACCGGGGTGTCGAGGACCAGGGCAAGGTCGACCAGGGTCAGACGGGTGCGGGCGCGAGCGGTGCGGGCGAAGTCGACCAGGGCGTGCAGGACCAGGGCCAGGTAGGCCAGGGCCAGCTCGGGCAGGGCGAAATCGGCCAAGGCATTCAGGATCAAGGCGCCCAGAGTCAGGGCATCCAGAGCCAGGGTATTGAGGATCAGGGCGCCACCGGCCAAGGCGTCCTGAACCAAGGCCAGATCGGGCAGGGCCAGATCGGGCAAGGCAGCACCGACCCGGTCAGCGGTCCCTATGTGCCGGCGCCGAAATGACGCTCGACGACGACGACAAGCTGATTTCCTTTTACAACCAGGAGCTCATCGCCCTTTCCGGCGAAGTCGCGCTGCCGCAGCCGATCGAGAAGCCGGATTTGAGCGCGAAGGCGGTCAGCCCGATTTGCGGCTCCGAGATCGAGGTGCAGCTGAAGGTGAGCGGCGATACAATCACCGCCTTCGGCTTCGAGGTTGAAGCCTGCGCGCTGACCAAATCCGTCGTCGCCGTCATGAAACGCGCCATCATCGGCAAAACGCGCGCCGATGTCGCGCGCGCGGGTGCGGAACTGGAAGCGATGCTTGACGGCAAACCGACCGTGCCCTCCGGCGACTGGGCGAAGCTCATCATCCTCGCGCCGGTGAAAGACTATAAGGCGCGCCACAATTCCATCCTGCTGCCCTTCGAAGCGGTCGAGAAAGCTTTCAAAATCAGGGCGTGAAAGACTGCTGAGGGAATCGCTGCGGGACGCGGGTGCGGCGCAACTTTCCGAAGGCCGGAAAATCGCCGCCGATTAGGCCTCCATCGCCTTCATATCACAGGCTTTTCCGCTTGCTTGCTTTTGCCGGTGCGGCTCATATATCATAAAGTACAGGCGTTGCCCATTTGGGGACGCCCTAGAAATACAGGATCGCTTACACGCAAGGAGCCTGCTGGCATGACCCGCCGTCTATCCCTTTTCGACAGTCCCTTTCTGCTTGGTTTCGACGAATTCGAACGCGCGCTGGATCGCGTGCAGCGTTCGGGCGGTGAAGGCTATCCGCCCTACAACATCGAACAGGTCGGCGAAACGCAGCTGCGCATCACCATCGCGGTGGCGGGTTTCGACATGGATGATTTGTCGGTGCAGATCGAGCAGAATCAGCTCGTCATCCGCGGCCGCAAGCAGGGCGAAGACGACGAGACGCGCGTGTTCCTCCATCGCGGCATCGCGACGCGGCAGTTCCAGCGTTCCTTCATCCTCAGCGAGGATATCGAAGTGACCGGTGCTTCGCTCGACAACGGGCTCCTCAACATAGATCTGCGCCGGATCGTGCCCGACCGCGAGGTTCAGACAATCAAGATAAAGTCCGGAAAAGACAGCAAAAAAGCCCAGACCATCGATGTTTCCGGTGACAAAACGGGCGAAAATAAAGTAAAATAAGGGGGCGAGGCCAGAAAAATGAAAAGCAATTTCCTTCCCGAGAACATGATCCCGTTTCTGATGTCCCAGAACGATCTCAAAGAACTGGGGCTCGAAGAAGTCGGTTACGTCAAAGAGTACAAGGTCAACGGCAAACCGACCTGGGTGCTCCACGCAGCCGATGGCACGGCGCTGGCCGTGCAGGGCAACCCCGACGCCGCCGCTCAAAGCGCGCGCCACCACGAACTCGACCTCGTCGCGCTGCACTAAAATCCCCGGCTGCAGGAATTCACACGGAGTTACGGAGTAACGGAGCTGCTGTTGCTTCGCGCGAAGCGCATTTGCTTCGATATGGCACAACCGCGCGAAGTTACGAAGGCACGAAGAAACGGCTCCGCAATATGAACTTCGCACTTTCGTAACTTCGCGCGAATATTGGCGGCTTCGCCGCCTAAGCGGACGTCTCCGTAACTCCGTGTGAATTCCCCAAGCCGAGGATTTAAGCCGCCTGGGTCTTGGCCCAGTCGTTCAGGACTTCGGCGATTTTGGATTGTTCGCAGCAGCTGCGGATGGCCGAGCAGGTGCGGTCGTCTTTGAGCAGGCGCGAGATATGGGCCAGCATTTTCAGGTGCTGGGTCGTCTTGCTGTCGGCGGGCGCCACCAGCATGAAGATCAGGTCGACGGGCTTGTCGTCGATCGCATCATAAGCGATCGGCGTCTCCAGCCGGGCCAGGATTCCGTACATCTTCTTGACGTGCTTGAGCTTGATATGCGGGATCGCGACGCCCGAGCCGATGCCGGTCGAGCCGATGCGCTCGCGGTCGAGCAGCGCGTCGAGCACGTTCTCCGGATTGCCGCCGAAGATCGGCACGGTCGCTTCGGCAAGATGGCGGAAGGCCTGTTTCTTGCTCGTCGCCTTGAGGTCGGGAATGATGAGGTCGGCTGTAATCATTTATTGCTTTTCCTGCCCAAAAGCTTTCCGGAACCGTCAGGTTTCCAGCGGGCGGTACACGTCTCCAGAGGGTTTCTCGGGCGTATCTTTTATGTATACGGCCGTCACTTGCGTTTGGATGCCTTGCCTTTGGCCTTTTTCGGCGCGGGCTTTGAAGCCGGCTTCGCTTTGGCCTTGGGTTTGGCGGCGGCCCTGGGGGCCGGCTTCGAGGCCGTTTTCTCGGCCTTTTTGGTGCCATCAGCGGGGTCGACCCAGCCGATGTTGCCGTCCTTGCGGCGATAAACCATGTTGTAGCCGCCGTGACCTGCGTTGCGGAACAGGAGCGCCGGCAGGTCGCCGAGCTCGAGGCGCATGACCGCATCGCTCACGGCGAGGCTGGGGACCTTGGTCTGCATTTCAGCCACGATGGCGGGGCCGCCCGACTTGCCGTCTTCAGCCTCGTTCTCGTTGCTCGAGAAGGTCGTATAGGCGGCTGTCGCGGCCTCGGAGAGGCCTTCCTGGCGATGATGGTCGCGCAGGCGGTCCTTATAGCGCGACAGACGCGTCGCGACGCGCTGGGAAGCCACGTCGAACGCGGGATACGGATCATCCGCTTCGCTGGCAGCCTGCAGGACGATGCCCGCGCCCACATGGATCGAGATATCGGCCTTGTAGCGGTGGTTTTTCTCTTTGGTGAAAACGACGGTCGCTTCGACCGGATCGCGGAAATATTTGCCCGCGGTGTGCGTCAGGTTGGCGCGCACATGTTCGCGCAAGCTGTCCCCCACGTCGAGGTGTTTGCCTTTGACTGTCAGCTGCATTTGCTTTGAAACCCTGCTTTTAACGTTGTTTGCCGTTACGCCATCTTAACGCAAAATGGCCCGGAAATCTTGGTCTCCGGGGCCTTTAAAATCAACAACCAATTATAGTTTTTCATAGACGAAGTCAAGGATTCCATGCGGCGGTGCAGCATTTCATCCTTTATTTCAGGGTTTTAGCTGTTCTTCTGGCGCCGGCGCTGCACGGAAGATGCTATTTTCATAGCTTCCCGATACTTGGCGACGGTGCGCCGCGCGATGTCGATCCCGTCTTTTTTGAGCGCATTGACAAGATCATCGTCTGACAGGATCGACTTGGGATTTTCGGCCTCGATGAGGACCCGGATGCGGGCCTTGATAGCCTCCGATGAAAATTCGGCGCCGCCGTCGGTCGAGCCCACGCCGCTGGTGAAGAAATACTTCAGTTCAAAAACGCCGCGCGGCGTGCCGATGTATTTGTTCGTCGTGACGCGCGAGACGGTGCTTTCATGCATGCCAATGACCTCGGCGATGTTCTTGAGCACCAGCGGCTTCAGGTATTCGACGCCGTAGAGGAAAAATGCTTCCTGCTGGAGGATCAGCTCGGAGGCGACCTTCAAAATCGTTTCCGCGCGCTGGTCGAGCGCCTTCACGAGCCAGTTGGCCGTGTTCAGCTGCTCCGACAGATATTCCTTATCCTTCTTCTGCTTCGCGCTGTTGCTGACCTCGGTGTAATAGCTGCGGTTCACCAGCACGCGCGGCAGCGTGTCGTTGTTGAGCTCGACCGCCCAGCCGCCGCCCTTGGATTTGGGCAAGGGACGCATCAGCACGTCGGGAATAACGGTCTGCGAGACGAAATGCTCGAATTCGAGCGCGGGCTTGGGATTGAGGGATTTGATCTCGCCGATCATTTCCTTCAGATCCGTCTCATCCACGCCGCAGAGGCTTTTGAGCTTCTTCAGATCGTGGCTGGCAAGGACGTCAAGATTCTTCAATAACGCCTGCATGGCGGGATCCAGACGATCCAGCTCGCGCAGTTGCAGCGCCAGGCATTCGGCGAGATTCCGCGCGAACAGCCCTGGCGGGTCGAGTTGCTGCAGCCGGTCCAGCACTTTTTCGACGCGCGCGGGCGCGCAGCCCAAGCGCTCGGCCAGCGCCGGAATATCGGTGCGGATATAGCCCGACTCGTCCAGGTAATCGAGCAGGACGAGCGCGATGGCGCGGTCACCGGTGCCCTCGAATTCCAGGTTGATCTGGTCCTGCAGGTAATCGCGCAGGCTCGTTTCCTTCGCCATGTTGTTTTCGAAGGCGAAGTCGGGATCGTCGAATTTCAGGTTTCCGCCCTTGCCGGCGGTGGCAAAAGAAGATGTTGCGAAGGCGTCGTAGCCGCCTTCCTGTTCCGCCATGCCCGCGCCGGTGAAGACATTGTCGAAATCGGTGTCCAGCTCGCGCTCGGGCTCGGCCGCATGTTCGGTTTCGGCGGGGCGCTCGGGAGTATCGTCGGATTCTTCGCGGGGGGCGGCAGTTTCCTCGCCCTCGTCGGAGGCGGAGGCGTCGCGGTCAGAGGCGGCGTCGGCGTCCGGCGCGTCGGGCTTTTCGCTCGACATGCTCTCGTCGCGCTCAAGCAGGGGGTTCTTTTCCAGCTCCGCCTCGACGAATTCGGTCAGCTCGATATTCGACATCTGCAGCAGCTTGATCGCCTGCTGCAGCTGCGGCGTCATCGTCAGGGTCTGACCCTGCTTTAAATCCAGGCGCTGGTTGACAGCCATTCTCTAAATCCCCTCCCTTCTCAAATAATAGCAAAAAACCACGCCCGACAGGGGGAGACAATAAATATATTTACATAATACAATCAAAATGATAGGGTGGCAACCGTTTCTGATTCAAGAAGGACCGCGACCGGGTCGTCAGACATGAAAACACGCAAGGCAACTCAAAGTTTCGACCAGGCGACGCAGGTGAAAATCCGCCTGGCCGGCTTTCTGCCCGACATCCAGGTGCAGGCCGCGGCGATCCTGGCCGATCCGGGCAAGGCGTCCTCCTGGGGCAAAAAGCTCGAACACGAGGCGCGCATCGCGCACCGCAGGGTGCAGCGCGCCATCGGCAATGAGTCTGGTCTGATCGATGCCGCCGCCCGCGCACTTGATGGCGTGGTGACCGCCGTCGCGGCGGTGCCCGCAGGCAGCCTCAGCGCCGATGCTTATGCCGGATTGGGACGCGCCCTTGATGCGCTGGCCACCGCCGCCCGTCCGCTGAAAGAAGCCTACCGCGACATCCTCCTGTGCGAGCACGATCTGCCGGGTTTCAAAATCCGCGCCGACGAACACATCCGAGCGGCGGCCTTCCTGCCCCCTTCGCAGGCGCTGCATGACCGGGTTTGCTACCTCGAAGGTTTTCGCGACGGGCTCGACGATTTCGACCGCACCCTCGATGCGAGCCCCGCCGTGGCGAACATCAAGCGCGCCGTCGCATTGATCCGACCCACGCTCGATAAGCAGCCACGGGAATACCGCGCCAGGTTAAGCCAGTTCGAAAGCGAGATAAACATGATCAGCGAAGGCCTGCCCGGCGTCGTCCGCGTCGCCAAGCCGCTGCATTTCCGCTCGGCGAGGTCCGCGGCATGGCGCTGAAGACGGATGAGGAGCTGGCCTTCTATCACGCGGTTGTCGGCGGTGACGCCGCGCAGGCCGAGGCGCTGCTCGAAACGCATCCCGAACTGATCGGCTGGCAGGACTGCGACCTGCTGGACAAGCCGGATACGACCGCGCTTCATCTCAATACGCGGCATATGGCGGGCGGCCAGTGCGAAAAGGCCCGCGCGGTTTTCGATGTGCTGATGCGCTTCGGGGCGGACGTGAACATCCGCGAACGCAGCGGCTGGACGCCGCTCCTCTTCGCCTGCCTGAACGGTGAACTGGGGATGGCGAAGGAACTGCTGCGCCGCGGCGCGGATCCGTTCGCCGTCACCGGCGAGGGCTGCAATGCCTTGATGTGCGCGGCCTGGAAGGGCCATATTGATTGCGTGCGTTTGATGCTCGACCTCGGCCTGCCCATTAATGCGCAGGACAAACAGGGGCGCACTGCTCTTTTCCATGCCGGCCTATACGACGTCACCCGTACGGCAGACGTGTCCCGGGTCATGATCCGTTACCTGATCGAGCAGGGCGCCGATCACCTGATTAAGAATGGCGAAGGAAAAACGGCGGCGGACGGCACTTACCCGCCGGAGCTTCGCGAATATTACGCCAAAGCCGCCGAGGATGTGGAGACTTGCAAAATACGCGAGGCCGCCCTGCGCAAAAACGGCCTGCCCGACAAGCTTGCGGTTTACAAGCCGCTGACCTTCCGCCGCTAAATCTATTCGATCAGGAAGCGCCTGTCTTTCGGCAGTTTCTTTTCCGCGGCCGAGAACAGCTCGCGCGTCCACAGCGCATCGGCATGGCAGTCATGTGCGTTTGCGGGCGGGGGCAGCTTGACGCCGCTCGCGCGCGTCAGTTCCTTGAGATCGCGGAATTCGACCTGCCTGACGCCAGCGTCATTGAAAGCCTTGCGCAGGCCCATCAGCCCGCCGAAGAAATTGGCCATCACGACCTGATCGGTCGCGCCGTTATAGGCCCATATCTCCACCTTGTCGGCGGGACCGAAGCTCTTCACGTATTCGATCATCTCGTCGCGGATCAGCGCGTTGGTGCGGCGCTCAGCCGCGAGCGGCAAATGCTTCACCACATTGTCCTGCAGCCAGGGCGTGATCTTCGTGGCGTCGAATTCGCTGCTCACGCCGTAAAAATCGGGCGCGGAAGTATCTTCCGGCACCAATGAAATACTGATCGGGTCGAGCGTATGGGGCCGCGCATGTTCGTTGAATTCGGAGTCGAGGAAGAATCGCAGTCGGGCGGGTTGGGTCATGATATTCCAGTTAACGGCGGTTCCCGAGATATGTCAATATTAAGGTTCCCACAGATCGACACGGATTGACACGGATTTCTTTCGCGCCGCTTGCGGCGCAAGTATGTACGGATATCCGTGTCAATCCGTGTCCATCTGTGGGGAAATTTTAAAGATTAAACTTCTCGCCCAGGTACACGCGGCGCACGTCGGGGTGGGCGACGATGTCGGAAGGTTTGCCTTCCATCAGCACCTGGCCGCCGTGGAGGATATAGGCGCGGTCAACAATGTCGAGCGTGTCGCGCACGTTGTGGTCGGTGATCAGCACGCCGATCTTGCGGTCCTTCAGGTGCTTCACGAGATCGCGGATTTCGGCGACCGCGATGGGATCGATGCCGGCCAGCGGCTCGTCGAGCAGGATGAATTGCGGATGGGTGGCCAGCGCGCGGGCGATCTCGACGCGGCGCCGCTCGCCGCCCGACAGCGCGATGGAGGGCGTGAAACGCAGGTGCGTGATCGAAAATTCGGCCAGCAGCTCTTCCAGCATATGTTCGCGGCGCTGGTAGTCTTCCTCGACCACTTGCAGCACGGAACGGATATTATCTTCCACGTTGAGGCCGCGGAAGATCGAGGATTCCTGCGGCAGGTACGAAATGCCGAGGCGCGCGCGGCGGTACATGGGCAGGTTGGTGATGTCCCGGCCATCGAGGCTGATGGAGCCTGAGTCCGCGTCGATCAGGCCCGTCACGATATAAAAGCAAGTCGTCTTGCCCGCGCCGTTGGGGCCCAGCAGGCCGACAGCCTCGCCGCGCTTGACGTTCAGCGACACGTCACGCAACACGGGGCGGCGGCGGTAACGTTTCATCAAATGCTCGACCACGAGCCCGGGGTTCGAGACGACCAGTCTCGGCTCCGTCGGCTTGTTTTTGGGTGTGGTCTCGGTCATGGCTTCTGTTTCTTTTCAGCGTCGGCTTTGCCCGTCTCCGGCTGTTCGGCGGGATAGAAGGTTCCCGTCACGCGGCCTTCGCTGCCCTTGGTGGTATCCGCGAATAATTGGCTTATTCCGGTATTCATGTCAACGTCGGCGCGCGTGCCTTCCAGCCAGTTCTTGCCCTGGTAGATCTTCACCTTGCCGGTCAGCACGGCCTTTTGCGTCGGGATGTCATAGGTACCCCGGTCGCCATACACCGTGTCCTTGTCGGTGATGATGGTGACATGGCCCTTCGCGGTGACTTTCGTCATCGCGGTGCGGCCGGCCGCATCCTTGGTGAAATATGCGTTCAGCACGTCGCCTTTCAAGGTATCGGGCGCCTTGACCGCCACGGCGTCGCCAGTTGCGACCATGCGGTTTTCCTGGCCGAAATATTCGATGCTGTCTTTCGCGGTCAGGCTTTCGGTCGCGGTCATGACCTTCAAATTCTGTCCGGTCAACGTGGCATGCATGTCCGCCACGCCATAGACGGCGCGGTCGCCGTAGGCCGTATAGGGCGGGTCCTGGATGACGACGTTATCGGTCGCGGTCATCTCATAAATATTCATGCCGCCGCCCTGTTTCGCCTTGCCACCTTTGGCAGGCGTTTCGCTGTATTTGGCGACCAGCATATCGGCGGAAATCTGGAACGGCCCCTGTTTGGCGATCGCGCTTTTATGCGCGGTATAGGTATGATCTTTGCGGTTCCATTCCAGCGACTTGGCGGCCGAGATTTCGATCGGCTCCTTCGACTTGGTCAGCAGCGGTGGCGCGCCCTTCTGCGCGGGCGCAGGCGCTGCCGCCGGTTTCGTTTTTGCCGCCAGAACCGGTGTGGCGAGGATCAGCACCAGGGCAATGAGGCCGATAACCCGTTTCATCCGCGCTTCTCCTTCCCGCCGCCCGTGCCGTGCAGGTTCCACAGCGTCAGGCGTACGGGGCCGCCGAAGATGATCAGGTCGCCGCCATCGGTGATCTCGAGGTTCTGCGCGTCGATGCCGCCCGCAGGGCCTTGGCCCTGCACCGGGTAATCGGTCTGCGCGTGGTGCGTCTTGATGTCGATGCGCACGTCTTTCAGGTGCATCTCATAGCCGCTGTCGTGGAAGAAAATCACGCCGCCCGACAGGTACAGGTTGTTCGTCGTGTTGTTGAACAGCCCCTCGGCCGCCTTGGCGGCGAGCCAGCTGCCATCGTCCATCAGAATGTCGCCGACCGGATGGTCCATGTCGACGATCTGCTGGGTGGGATGGTCCTTGTCCATGACGCGGTGCGCCGTGTCGGCCGAAATCGTGTAGGGGCGGTTCTGCGCGTCGAGCCCCTCATATTTGGGCTTCACGAGATCGATCTCGCCCGCCTTCGCGCCCGCCGTCTGCTGCGGCGTCTGCGGGGGCAGCAGGGACTGCTGGTCCTGGCTCAGGCGCGCCGCGATGACGCCGATGATGACAAGGGCCGCGACCGGAAGAACGAATTTCGTGATGCGCACGAACCAGGTATGGCCCGCGCCGCTCCCTTCATAGCGCCGCCGCGGCTGGATATGACGAAGCCTTTGGCGCTGCGCGTTCAATCAGGCAAATCCCGCCCGCAGGCAGTCGTGCAGGTGCAGGAGACCGGCGGGACGTCTTTGTTCATCGACGACAATCAGCGTCGTGATCTTGCGGAAGGAATTCTTCAGGTCGTTCATGATCGCCATGGCTTCCGCCACCAGCGTGTCGGGCGCCGCGGTTTTGGGCGTGCGGCTCATGATGTCTTTCGCGGGCTTGTTCAGCAGCCCGTCGCTCAAATGCCTCCGGATGTCGCCGTCGGTGATAATGCCGGAAAGCGTGCCATCTGCGCCGGTCAGCGCCACGCAGCCGAAGCCTTTCTGGCTGATGATCTTCACCGCCTCGGAGACGAGGATGTTTTCGCTCGCGACCGGCAGGCTCTCGCCCGTGTGCATGATTTCCGAGACGCGCATCAGCTGCTGGCCCAGCTTGCCGCCAGGGTGGAAAATCTTGAAATCCTTCGCGGTGAAGCCCTTGCGCTCCAACAGGGTGATCGCCAGCGCGTCGCCCAGCGCCATCGTCATGGTGGTCGAGGTGGTAGGGGCGAGGCCGTTCGGGCAGGCTTCGGGGCAGGGCGGCAGCAGCAGCACCACGTCGGACTTGGTGCCGAGCGTCGAGTCCGGGCGCGAGGTCACCCCGATCAGCGGGATCGCGAAGCGCCGGGTGTATTCGATGAGGTCAAGAAGTTCTTTCGCCTCGCCCGAGTTCGAGAGGGCGAGAACGACGTCGCCGCGCACGATCATGCCCATGTCGCCGTGGCTGGCTTCCGCCGGGTGGACGAAGAAGGCGGGGGTGCCGGTCGAGGCGAAGGTCGCCGCGATCTTGCGCGCCACATGGCCGCTCTTGCCCATGCCGGTCACGATGACGCGGCCTTCGGCGGCGAAGATCATCTCGATCGCTTGCTCGAAGCTGCGGTTCAGGAAGGAGGAGAGCTCGAGCAGGGCATTGCCCTCGGTCGTCAGCACGCGGCGCGCGGTCGCCAGCGTTTCCGCCTGGTCGGTACTGGCATTGCGCACGGAATCCTGGAACTTGATGATCGTCATAAGGTCTTCGCTCTTTCTTCTACTTCGATGACGGCACGATGCCGCGAATTCCTGCGCTGTGCCAAGCGGAATTATCTATCAAATTTATGAGGTTATGTCAATTTCTGCGGTTAATTATCCATAATTATTGACGCGGTGCGCCTAGCTGTTTATTATGTCAAGCCTAAAGGCCCGATAATCAAGGCAAATGACGAATGGCATCCCGCGGACCCGTCCAGCTTAAACTCGACTTCATGCTCCACATTGCCAGCGGCAAGGGCTTGGAGGTCGAAGAAATCATCGGCGAGCATCCCGATGCCGTCCACTGGACCGATGTCGGCGAGGGCACGGCCCTGCGCGAAGCCGTGGCCCATGGCGGCGCGAAGATGGACCTCGTGCGCCTGCTCATCGACCGCGGTTCTGACGTGAACTGGCAGGACAAGGACGGGCTTTCGCCGCTCATGTTCACGGCCATGCACGGCGAGCGCGAGGTCATGCGCCTGCTGCTCTCCAAAGGCGCCAACGAAGAACTGACCGACAACAAGGGCCGCGTGGCGGCGCAGATCGCTTATGAATTGGGGCGCACCGAAACCGCGCTGGAACTCGCGGCCTACGCGCAGCACAAGCGCGACGAGGCCGAACGAAAGCGCGAGGCCGCCATCGAGGCCGAGGCCGCGCAGGCGCACCAGGGTCTTGACCGCAGGCTGCCAGTCAAAAAGCCGCTGATCGTGAGGCCCCGCCCATGGTAAAACCGGCGCAGGAAACCCGCCGCGACTTCGTGATCGCCGCCTGGAACGGCACGATCGGCCAGATCCGCGATACGCTCGAAAATGATCCCGATGCCGTAAAATGGGTCGAACCGCGCAGCGGCGTGACCGCGCTCCATTATGCCGCGGCGCAGGGCCAGACCGATATCATCCACCTGCTGCTCGAATACGGCGCGGACGTTAATGCGCGCGACGACGAGGGGCAGACGCCGCTGATGTTGGCGGCCGGCTACGGCGGGCGCGGCCACCTGCAGCCGCTGCTCGACGCGGGCGCCGACCTGAACCGCCGCGACGAACGCGACCGCACCGCCCTCGACCATGCCGAAGAAAATTCCCAGCACCACAATGCCGAACTGATCCGCGCTGAGGCATTGCGCCGCGCGGCGCAAGAGCAGCGCGAAAACGACCGCCGCCGCAAAGCCGAAGCCGAAGGCGCGGGCGCGCAGATGCGCAGAGGCGCGGACAAGCCGGTGATTGTCAGGAAGCCGATTCAGCTGAAGTTTTAGGCCCTTCTCCTCTCCCTTTGGGAGAAGGAGGGGACCCGTCAGCTTATATGCGCGTGTGAAGCATGCGTGTGACGGGAAGGTGAGGGTACTTTGATCGGCCAGAGCTATTGCTGGACCAAAGTACCTTATCTTCCCAGGCATCCGGCATGGGCCGCGTCTCAAGTGTTGACGCTGCACTGGGGACCACATCGTTATTCTGGATGTTATGCCAAAAAGGCTTATGAATTTTTAAGCAAAAACGACGTAGAATTGCATGTTAACATTTTGGGGCAGAAATGAAGGACCTTTTGCATTTCAATTCTAAAATTGCCGTCCCTTTCTTTGTCGCCTGCGCGGTCTTATGCATGTCCTTTGGGGCAGTCGCCGAACAGAAGTACGACCTCAATACCGAATCTCTCATCGGCATAATCGAGGCGTATTTAAAAGACCATCAGGACGAAAAGTCCCTCCCGGTCTCGAATCTCCATCTCGCTCTTGCCCGCTATTACATTCACTCTGGGAGAATTGATAAGGCGAACGCGCATCTCGCATCGGTCTCGGTCAGCAGTGATAAAGTTAATTTGCTCGAACCATATGCGGGGATGATACTTGAAGCCGCAGCCAGGAAAGATGATGAAGGCGTAGTCGCAATTGTTAATCAAAATCAAAGTATCTTCGAAGAAATTCACGCGATAGGTTTCGAGAAAGGCGATTGGGGCAATCACGAACCCGATCAAAAATTCGTCAACAAAACGCTGTGCGGGTTTGCGCTTAAGGCATTTGCAGCCGCCGGCGAACTCGTCAGCCTTGAGAAAGTTGCGCAACTACCGCAATGCACGGAACTGTCGTTTGAAGCTGTTCGTCTTCGTTTGGCCGCCCTTCTTGCAAACAAAGAATATAAAAAGGCCTACGAATTCGTCGCGAGCCGCAACGAGCAGAAGCCTGCCAACGCGATGTTGGGTGCGGAAGCATGGATGTATAATCCCTCCGTCAGGGTGTTTGGTGATTGCCTGAGCGACAATGCAATCGTTTCAATATCGTCCGAGGATCAAAAATACCTGCTTCAGCAAAAAGATGCGCAACTGCAGCATCCGGAAGACAACAAGGCATATTTTCTGGCGTTTCTTCTCAGGAAATCCGGAAATAATGATGCTGCATATCAGCTTTCGCAGAAGATCTCGGAGCCATTCTTGAGAACGTCGGCTTTGCGGGCCTCTTATAACGACTTTTATTTGGCGGCTAATCGCGACAAATTTATGGATGCTGCAAAACAATTGGATGTTTTCGGTGCTCCGCCAGCTTCCGGACCGCCGAATGCCTGGCCGCCGACGCAATGGTATGCAACCACAATCGCAGAAGTCGTTGTCCTGAAGAACCATCCAACGCCTCTGGCGTATGAACTGGTAATGAAAATGAAGAATGACAAAACCCGCTTTGTCAGTCTTCTTGCGCTCTACCAAGCTTCAAAAGACAAAAACATTTCGATGCCGGGATGCAAAGACACGCTGTTTGAGTGCGTAGAGAAGGAGCTGTCGTCCGTCGCGTCAAAGGAGTCGGACGATTTTGCGAGAGATTTTATGTACGGCCGCATCGTCGACCTGCAGAAGGAGGCCGGACACGACGATGCGGCGAAGAAGATCTTTAGCAAAATCAAGGCGCCTGACCAATTTGTCTGTTACTACGACATGTGCCAAAACGGTTTCGTTGCGTCTCCCGGCCCCACAAAAGCGGATTGCGCGAAAAAACCGGACGATGTTGCGAGCGTCAGCTGCCGCTATATGTCCGGGGCATACCTTCAGGATTTGGAAAACCCAAAGCTTACGGGAGCCGCACGTGATTCCTATATCAAAGAACTTGTCCCCATGCTCGAAAGGGATAAGAAGTATTCCGATTTAATTAATGCGGCATCAAAATTTTCTGATCCGACGGCGGCTGAAGAAACGGTTTTCCGTGCCTGGCAGCGAGTTGCGCGCCTTCATCTGGACTTTGGTTTCCTCGAACGCGATCCAGATCGATTCAGCCGAAGGACGGAATTTATAGATGACCTCCTTAAAAACCCGACTTTTGCGAAAAGTGACGCGCTTTGGGAGAGAATCGTCAACGACGTGGAGTTCGCATACTGGAATGGGTTTTACCTTGGTTCTGGCGTCGGCGGAGGAGTGACTCCGGCACAAAAGAAGCAGGGAACCGAAGAGGTTTGGAATCTCGTGGCGGACATTCGCAGCAAAAGACCGGGGATAAAATATGGGGATTGTGCGCCCGCTAAATTGGGCCACTTCCCCAAGGAGTGTGAGGCCCGTCGCCTGATTGCTCAGGGCAAGAACGAAGACGCGCTGAGACTCGTAGATGATCCCTCTAACAAAATGGCCTTCGCAATGGTCGCCAATATCATAATTTTCGAGAGATTTGTGGCTGGAAATAAGAATTATCGGAACGCGACTAACAGCGGATTCCTCTTCAGTTATGCCACTGATATGGGCAGCGGATGCCCGGTTTCATCGCCTGATAAATAGGACATTCGCTCTTCCCCAAAAGGAAGGAGAGGTTCAATGCGCGAAAATATCCTCGTCGCTCCAGCCGGCCACGTCGAGCATCGCGCGGGAGGGCAGGAACTCGAAGCAGGCGCGGGCCAGTTCGGCGCGGTTTTCGCGCGCGAGCGATTCGTCGAGGATCGCGCGCAGCCGGTGCAGGTGGAGCACATCGGTCGCCGCATATTCGATTTGTTCGGGGGTGAGCACCGGCGCGCCCCAGTCGGTCGTCTGCTGCTGCTTGTCGACATCGATGTTGAGCAGGTCCTTGCACAGGTTCTTCAAGGAATGGTGACCCGTGAAGGTGCGCGCGATCTTGGATGCGATCTTCGTGCAATAAACCGGCGCCGTCAGCACGTTCAGATACATCCACATGGCGGCGATGTCGAAGCGCGCGAAGTGGAACAGCTTGGTCACCTTGCGGTCGGACAGAAGTTTTTTCAGGTTCGGCGCGGCGTAAGTATCGCGGAATTGGACCAGGTGCACGTTGCCGTCGCCCGCGGACAGCTGCACCAGGCACAGCCGGTCGCGCACCGGCTTGAGCCCCAGCGTTTCGGTGTCGATCGCGACCGTATCGCCCAGGTTGAGGCCATCGGGCAGGTCGTCCTTGTGGAGGGTGACGTTCATGTCGGGGTTCCGCATTTCGTTATCCTTTTGAAAACTTTAACGCAGGTTCCGACCCTTAGTCCAGAATCAAAGCCGTTTCAGGGTGGTTGGCCGCATCCGGGAAACGGATACGGCGCCAACGGCTTTAGTGATGTAGAGAAGAAATGGTGCCCAAAATAAGACTCGAACTTACACGGGTTGCCCCACAGGTACCTGAAACCTGCGCGTCTACCAATTCCGCCATTTGGGCACGGCATTAGGCCAGAGAGTCATAAGGCAAATCGGACCCGTTTGTCAAATGATATCAAAGAATAGGGAAAAGGATGCCCGATTTATATTGGCCTGCGGTCCGCTTTTCCTTACATTAATGAAGGGTATTCAAAGGGGTTTTCAAGCTTACTATGGAAGTTCTGGTCATCGATCGCGAATCTCTGACCAACCAGCTCATCACGTCGAAGCTGGGGGCGAAGGGCCACCATGTGGTGCCCGAGCCGAACAAGAATCTCGCCTTCGACATGATCAAGGGCGGCAAATTCGACTGCGTCATGGTCGACCCCGCCCCCTTGGCCGAAGCGCGCCCCGTCGTCATCGGCATCTGGAAGAATATCCGCACGCCCGTGAAGCCGTACCTGCTGCTGCTGTCCAAGACCGGCACCACGGAAGAAGCGATTCTCGCCGGCTGCAACGATGTCCTGAACAAGCCCCTCTCGACGCAGGATGTCGAAACCAAGATCGCCAATGCCGAGCGGCTCATGGACATCTGCCGCATGCTCTCCAAGGAAGACAATGTCCACTCGGTGGGCGGCATGATCGGCAAGTCGGCCTTCAATCAGCTGTTCCTCTCGGCCATCGACCGCGCGTTCCGCTACGGCGAGCGCAGCCTGATCGTCTTCATCGAGGTCACCAACCACGATGAAATCGTCAAGGCGGTGGGCCAGGGCGCTTTCGAGACGACGATCCGCAACCTGACCGAAAAAATGACCTTCATGCGCCGCCAGAGCGACGTCATCGGGCGTTTGGGGGCCGAAACCTTCGCCATATTGCTGCAGCGCCCGCAGTACGAAACGGAACCTGTCGACGCGATCAACCGTTTTTCGGAAGTCCTCGACAAGTTTTACCAGACTTTCGAGGACAAACGGGGCGCGCCCAAGCTTCACCTGCGCCTGATCGAGCTGCCGCAGGGATCGATGCGCACCGAACGCCGCGTGCCGCTCGCCGACGCGCTCCTCGCGGGCGCCGACGCCTGAATTTTTAAAAAGGAATAACCGTTATGACCAGTGCCGTTCGCCAGGAAACCCTCAACCTGCTCGAAGACCTGCTGAAGATGGCGAAGGCCAAGGGCGCGACCGCCGCCGACGCCGTCCTGTCGGATTCGCAGTCGACCTCCGTGAACCGGAGATTCGCGAAACCCGAAGCCCTCGTGCGCTCGGAAGAAGCCGAGATCGGCCTGCGCGTGCTCGTGGGTCAGAAGCAGGCGATCGTCTCGTCCAGCGACCGCAGCAGGGAAGCGCTGGAGCAGATGGCCGAGCGCGCGGTTGCGATGGCGAAGAACGTGCCGGAAGACAAATACGCCGGCATCGCCGATCCCGCCGATATCGCGAAGAGCATCCCCGAGCTCGACCTTTATGACCCGTCGGACCTCGACGTCGAGAAAATGAACGCCATGGCCGACGCCTGCGAATCCGCGGCGCGCGATGTGAAAGGCGTCACCAATTCCGAGGGCGCGCAGTGCGCCGTCTCGAAAGAGACAATGTACTACGCGGCGTCCAACGGTTTCGCGGCGGGCTTTTCGTCCTCGGGCTTCAGCCTCTCGGTCTCCGTCATCGCGGGCGAAGACACCGGCATGGAAACCGATTACGATTTCGATTCGACTGCCTTTTTGAAAGACATGAAGGACCCGGTCTCCATCGGCCGCACTGCGGGCGAACGCGCGGTGGGTGCGCTGCATCCGCGCAAGGGTCCGACGAAAAACTTGCCTGTCGTTTTCGACAAGCGCACTTCGGGCGGCCTCATCGGCTCGCTGGCGGGCGCGATTTCTGGCTCGTCGGTCGCGCGCGGCACGACCTTCCTCAAAGATAAGATGGGCAAGCAGATTTTCGCCTCCAACATCACCATCGTCGACGATCCATTCATGAAGCGGGGCCTGCGCTCGCATCCTTTCGACGCCGAAGGCATCGCGCCCCAAAAGCGCAATATCATCGACAAGGGCGTCCTCACCGGCTGGCTTCTCGATCTTTCCTCGGCGCGCCAGCTTAAGCTGAAAAGCACCGGCAACGCCAGCCGCAGCGCCTCCTCGCCGCCTTCGCCGCGGCCGTCGAACTTCTATATGCAGGCGGGCACGCTGTCGCTCGACGAGCTTTTGAAGGATATCGAGGAAGGTTTTTACGTGACGCAACTGATGGGCTCGGGCGTCAACATGACGACCGGCGACTACAGCCGCGGCGCGAAGGGCTTCTGGATCGAGAAGGGCAAGATTACCTATCCGGTCAGCGAAATGACCATCGCCTCGAACATCATGGACATGTGGAAGAGCCTGGTCGCCGCCAACGACCTAGAATTCAAGACCGGCGTCGACGCGCCCACCTTGCGCATTGCCGGCATGACCGTGGCTGGCGCTTGAATCGCGGCGCGCTTTATCTGAAATCTGATTTCAAGCGTTTGCGCGCTGGACCTGGGCGCGCGGGCGGAAGGGAATGACCACGCCGAAACGCTCCTTCGGCGGCTCTTCCTTCACCGCGGCGCGAAAGCGCGGCAGCACCTGCTGGCGCGACGCGGTCGTGACGCTGACCGGCTCCAGGATATCCTGCTTGTTGAAAACCTGCTCCATCATGCGGATGGAAATGTCGAGCGCGCGGGCGTGGAAGACCGAGAGGCCCAGTTCCACGATGCTCTTCGACGGGGTCGGGTAATCGTCGCCGTCGAGCGAGATTTTCACGATGCGGTAATGGCCCGGGCGCGCGGTGCGTTCCGCCACCAGGTGAAAACTTTCGATATATTCGGCGTGGACCTTGCCCTCGTCGTCGGCATAATTTTCGCGCAGGTGGCTCATCTCGGCCACCAGGCGCTCGCCGCCCGCCTCGAGGCGGATTTCGGCGAAACCGGCCAGCGCGTTCTTTTTCTTGTCGAAGTAATGCCATTCCATGCGGTTGCGCTCTTTCACCTCGGGGGCGCCCATCTTGGCGAGCAGGTCGTGCAGGGAATACAGCATGCGGTCACCTCGTTTTCTAACCTCAAGCTACGGGAAATTGGTTGACAAAGGATTGACGCCCCTTGCCATAAAATCCTCGTTGACAGGGTCCGGCCTTGGTTCTAGGGTGACGGGTAGTTCCGTTACATGTCGAAAGCACTGTTAAGGCGATGAAGAAAAATCCCTTCAAGCAGATCGGCGCGAAGATCAAGGCGCAGATCGACAAGCTGAAGATGCCCGAAGACAAGAAGGCCGAGTTCCGCAAGGAAATCGTCGACAACTTCGGCGACGGCTGCTTTATCGGCGGGCTGACGCTTCTCGGCGCGGCCATCTTCGCGCCCGTCGCGACCGTGCCGACGCTGACCTTCGCCGCGATCTTCCTCGCCGCCGGCACGACCGCCAAATATACCGCCAGTAAAATGAGCCCGAACGGCCCGCAGCTGGAAAAAGCCATCCCGCCCGCGCCCAAAGAGCCCGCGGTCGAACCCGCGCCCGCGCTGAAGCCCGCGGCGCCCGATTTCACCCGCGCGGTCAAGCGCACAGCGGATCGTTCCCTGCCGCGCCAGGAACCCTCCCAAAAACCCGGCCCCAATCCCCCGGCGGTATAGATCCCTCTAAAGAACTGCCCCCTGAAGGAGGAACGATTCTCCTCCGTTCTCGTTATGTCTATAACAAGGAGACATTCGAGATGAAGCCCATAAACCCTATCGTCGCGCTGGCGGGGGCTGCCGTCGTATTCGCGGCGGGATATGCCTGGGGAGCCGCCGGCGACACCGCCTCTGACCCATTCCTGAACACGAAATTACTGGCTTCGTCCAATGGCGTGACCTATGTCGACGGCCCCGACGCCGACCCGCCGCCCTGGCCCGCCGGTGCTTCCGCGCCGCCCCCGCAGGCGCGCGTCCAGCCGGCATCCGTCCGCACCGCGGCCGGCCCGATGGGACCGCCAATGCCGGCCGCGACCGCCATTGCCGCCCTGGCGTCCGATGCAGCGCCGCCCGATGCGCAACGGGTGGTACCTGGCGACCAGACCGGCCTTGCCAGCGGCAACGCGGGCGATGCTCCTTCGGGCGATGACAGCGTCGCGCTCAACAGCATTCCATCCTCGGCGCTGGCCCCCGTTTATCATCCGCCAGCGGCGCCCGAGGGCCGGCGCGTTCCGCGCGCGACGCGGCAGCATGGCCTGCGCAAACAGGTTTCCTTCGGCACCATGAACAACGGCCAGCCCGTGACCATCATCTGGGACAGCCAGTAACCCATATTCTTTCCGCGTGATTTCCTCCATGCTAGGATTCCTGCCTGAAAGGGCAGGAATCCTTTTTTTATGGGGGAAGGCATGACCGGGTCCAAAACCGCCGAAAAACCGATGACGCTCGCGGAATTCCGCAAGACGCGGGCGCCGCTGCGCGACGTCAACCTGCAATTCAACGAAAACGTATCGCGCCTCGACAAATTCGCGATGTGGATCACCGACCATATCGGCACCATGGGCTTCTTCCTGGTCATCCTGGCCTGGACGGTGCTGTGGCTGGGCTGGAACCTGCTGGCGCCGAAGAATCTTCAGTTCGACCCGCCGACGGGCTTCGTGTTCTGGCTGTTCATCTCGAACCTGATCCAGATTTTGCTGATGCCGCTGATCATGGTGGGACAGAACCTGCAAGGCCGCCACGCCGAAATGCGCGCGCAATACGACCTCGAGGTCAACGTGAAGGCCGAGCAGGAGATCGAAGTCATCCTGCATCACCTCGAATACCAGAACACGATCCTGATCCGGATGCTCGAGAAAATGGGCATCCATCTCGACGAGGCGCTGGGCAAGGGCCGGAAGAAATAGATTACCGGCTCACGAGCTTGCCTGTGCTTGCCGGTTGCGGCGGCGCTCCACCAGCGCGCCGAAAGCCCAGAGCACAAGTCCTGCGATCGCGGCGGCAATGCTGGGGCCGAGGCAGGGCGGCCGGAACGCCAGGTCGAGGCGGCCCGACGCGTTCGGGGGGATGTCGACGCCGACAAGCAATCCGTTCACCGGGTGGACGCCAAGCGCCTGCCGGTCGAGGCTGGCCCTGAAACCCGGATAGTAAAGTCTGGCATAGGTGATAAGCCCCGGGGCGGGACCGTTCTTCACCGTGGCGTATTCGCCGTCGGGATAAGTGCCGCCGCTGCCTGTGGAGAGGCCGGGCGAATGCCAGGACATGGTGCCGGGCAGCGCCGTCTTTGCGGGCCGGTCGAAAGAAACCGTCGTATCGCGGGGACTGCGCGCCCAGCCCGGCAGCGCTCTGGCCACTTCCTGTTCCGAGTTCTTATCATCCGTGACGATGCGGTCGATCTTGAACAGGTCGAGATAGCGCTGGCCCGTCGCTAGTTCGCGGCGCATCATCGGCTTGAGCGGGATGATGGTGCAGGGCGTGCCGCGGCTCTCCTTGCATCCGAAGACGCGCTGCATTCCCTCGTGGACGATCGAGGAATAACCGTTGATGGAATCGATGTGATAATAGACCGGCATCGCCGACATCGGGAATTCCGCCTCCCGCGCGAGGTCGGGCGGCCCCGGCGGCAGTTTCCCGTACAGGCGCGGCCAGCCCTCGAACAGCGTATAGTCGATGCGGTCTTCCCGCGCCGGGGCAGGGGTTTCAATCGTCGTGGTCGCTTTTTGCCAGGGAATGAACAGAAGATTGAAGGGATAGGCCTGCCCAATGGCAAGCGCCGTGGCGAGCGAGGTGGCGCCGAGGCAGAGAGCGAGGCCGCCACGGCTTTCCGGATAAAGCAGCAGCGGCACGAAGGCGACGGGGATCACGAAAAGCGCGAAGCGGCGAAGATCAGGATCGGCCGCATAGGCCAAGACCGCCAAGCCAGCGGCTATTGCGAGCGCGGACTTAAGACGCGCGGTACTGAACTCGCTGAGCGCCGGCGCTTGCAGCGCGCGCAGCAGGACCAGCAGAAACAGCGCATGCACCTCGGGCAGCCAGCGAAACGGAAAGTTCAGGTGCTGGTTCTCGGGAATGCCGCAGGCCAGCAGGCCGAACAGCGCCACGAGAACGAGCAGCCCAGCCTGATCTTTCCAGCGCACCGCGCGCCAGCGGATGAAGGCGAGCGCCGGCAGCGCGAACCAGCCGGCCATGAACAGGGGCGGCAGAGGCGCCGCGCTTTCCCCCAGCCAAGGCCGCATTTGCGGCCTCCAGGCGGGATTGCTGATATTGAGCAGGTCGAGAAGGGTCGGCGTCATGATCTTTTCCGCGCCTTTGACCTCGATATGGTCCATCCAGTTGAGCGAGGCCAGCACGGGCACGAGCGCGGGGACACAAAGCGCGGCGCTTAAGCCCGCTGCCGCCCCGAGCCGAAGGAAACCGCGAAGGCTGCGTAACTCTTCCGCGCAAACGGCCGCCGCGATGATGCAGAAGGCCACATCCGAATGCGGCCAGCCTGAAGTGAACATCAGCCAGACGAAGACGGCGGCCAAAAGCACGTGACGTGCAATATCGCGTTCGGCGCGCAAAAGATCTTTGAGCGCCGCCCAGGCGAACATCAGCCAGGCCAGCGACGCGACGGCCGGGATCCAGTCGCTGGAACCGATGTAAACCACCTCGATATTGATGCCCATGAGCAGGCCGAACAGCGCCGCGAGCGGCGCACCAAGCCCATAGCTGCGCCCGACCCGGAAGGCGCCCGTGGTCAGCAGCAGGTTGAACGCCAGCGCGTAAATCAGGCCGCTGATGCCCAAGTGCCGGGGCATGATGGCGAAGGTGAGCGCCAGAGAGACGGGGTTATAGATCGCATACTGCCAGTCGGCCCACAGGGCGCCGCCATAGAGCGTGCGCGTGGTGACGAACGGAAACGCGCCGCGCGACAGCATATCCTTGATGACAAGCCCGTAAGGGAAATACTGGGCCACCCGGTCGTCGACGAAGAAGAATGCCGGGTTGACGGCGAAGAAGAACAGCAGCGTGGCGGCCACCCCCAGCAGCGCCAGCGTCAGCGGATGCCTGTGCAAAGCGCGGATCGGGGTCGGCACGCGGGCGTTATTTCTGCGTCTCCAGCTCGCGCAGGACGGCGCGCAGCTGGTCGAGCGCCCAGTCGATTTCTTCCTTGGTGATGGTGAGCGGCGGGGCGAAGCGCACGACGGTATGGTGCGTATCCTTCGACAGGATGCCTTTTTCCATCAGCTTCTCGCACACGGTGCGGGCCGAGACGCGCGCCGGGTCGAATTCCACGCCGATCCACAGGCCGCGCCCGCGCACGCCGGTGATCAGCGGGCTGTTCAGGCCGCGCAGCTGCTCGATCATGTATTTGCCGAGCTTGGCGCTGTTTTCGACCATGCCTTCTTCCTGCAGCACTTTCAGCGCCTCGAGGCCGACGGCGGCCGCCAGCGGATTGCCGCCGAAAGTCGAACCGTGGCTGCCCGGCTTGAACAGGCCCATGACCTCTTTCTTGCCGACCAGCGCCGAAACGGGCAGCAGCCCGCCGCCGAGCGCCTTGCCCAGGATCAGCGCGTCGGGGAGGATATTCTCATGCTGGTAGGCGAACATCTTGCCGGTGCGGCCCAGACCCGACTGCACCTCGTCGAGGATGAACAGCACGTTCTTCTCGGTGCAGAGCTTGCGCAGCTCCTGCAGGTAGCCGTCGTGCGGGACTTTAATACCCGCTTCGCCCTGGATGGGCTCGAAGATAATGGCGGCGGTATTGGGCGTGATCGCCTTTTCGACCGCCTTGATGTCGTCGAACGGGACGGCCTTAAAGCCCGGCGTGAAGGGGCCGAAGTTCTTGCGGTAGTCCGCTTCGGTCGAGAAACTGATGATGGTCGTCGTGCGGCCGTGGAAATTGCCTTCGGCCACGATGATCTCGGCCTGGCCTTCGGGGATTTTCTTGACTTCATAACCCCAGAGGCGGGCGGCCTTCACGGCGGTTTCGACTGCTTCCGCGCCGGTGTTCATCGGCAGCGCCATGTCGAGACCGGTGAGTTCGACCAGCTTTTCCATGAAGGGACCCAGCGTATCGGTGTGATAGGCGCGGCTGCACATGGCCAGTTTATGCGCCTGCGAGGTCAGCGCGTTCACGATGCGCGGGTGCGAATGGCCCAGGCTCACCGCCGAATAGGCGCTCATCATGTCGAGATACTTCTTGCCCTCGTGATCCCACAGGTACACGCCTTCGCCCCGGTTCAGCACGACCGGCAGGGGGTGGTAATTGCGCGCGATGAATTTAGATTCGTGCTCGATCGCTTTTTCGGTTGGGGTGCGGGTGATCTTGTCGATGATTTTATTTAACATATTAACTCACTTGAATTGGAGGGTGCGGAGGGATAGTATGACTCGCCATTGCACATTACAAGATGCGCGCGGGAGTGAGCCTGCCGCATCCATCATAGGAGAAATATAATGCTGATCGGCTGTCCGAAGGAGATCAAAACCAAAGAATTCCGCGTGGGCCTCACGCCCACCTCGGTGCGCGAATATGTGCGCAATGGACATCAGGTCATCGTCGAAACCACGGCGGGCGCCGGCATCCAGGCTTCCGACGAGGATTACGTCAAGGCGGGCGCCAAAATCGTCGCTTCCGCCAAGGACGTTTTCGACAAAGCCGACATGATCGTGAAGGTGAAGGAGCCCCAGCCGCAGGAATGCAAAATGCTGCGCAAGGGCCAGATCCTTTTCACTTACCTGCACCTCGCCGCCGACGCGACCCAGGCCAAGGGGCTGATCGACTCCGGCGCGGTCGCCATCGCTTATGAAACCGTCACCTCGGACAAGGGCGGCCTGCCGCTCCTGGCGCCGATGTCCGAAGTCGCGGGCCGCATGGGCGTCCATGTGGGCGCTTACTTCCTCCATGTCGCGAACGGCGGCTCAGGCATCCTGATCGGCGGCGTTCCGGGCGTGAAAGCCGCCGAAGTCACCGTCCTCGGCGGCGGCGTCGCCGGCACGCATGCGGCGAAAATGGCGGTCGGCCTCGAAGGCCGCGTGACGATCCTCGAAAAATCGCTCGAGCGCATCCGCTATCTTGAAGACATCTTCGACAACCGCGCGAACATCATCTATTCGACGCAGGACGCGGTCGACCATTATGTGTCCCAGGCCGACCTCGTGATCGGCGCGGTTCTCATCCCCGGCGCGCTCGCGCCCAAGCTGATCACCCGCCAGCACCTCAAGCAGATGCGCCCGAAATCGGTCATCGTCGATATCGCGATCGACCAGGGCGGCTGCGCCGAGACCTCGCGCCCCACGACGCACGACCAGCCGACCTATGACGTCGACGGCATCACCCACTATTGCGTCGCCAACATGCCGGGCGCGGTGCCGCGCACTTCCGCCTATGCGCTCAACAATGCGGTCCTGCCCTACGGCCTCGAAATCGCCAACAAGGGCTGGGTAAAAGCATTGCAGGACAATAAGCATCTGCGCAACGGCCTGACCGTCTGCAAGGGCAAAATCACGCACGCCGAAGTCGCGCGCGACCTGAAACTCGATTACTCCAAAGCCGAAGAAAGCCTCGCCGCATGATCGATTTCCTCAAAAACTTCTTCGCGGGCGAAAAATCCGCCGACGAAAAAACCCTCGCGGAGGCCGCGCAGGCGCCCGTCCAGCGCGACGTGCTGGTGGTCGACGCCTATGCGATGGACGAAGAGGAAGAAGAAGCCGACTACGGCTCCTGCGGCTCGCCTTGCGGCGGCTGCGGCTGCCGGAGCTAGGGTTACCGACTAATAGCTTCTTCGCACGGAGTTACGGAGGAACGGAGTTCTTGTTGAATTCGCGCGAAGCGCATTTATCCGGAATTTGAAATTTAAGCGGAGACCCGGAGGCCCGGAAAGTATTCTCAGCTGAATGAACTCCGGTCCTCCGGGTCTCCGCGTGATTATTGCGGCTTCGCCGCAGTTCCGATGCAGCGATGAACTCCGTTTCTCCGTAACTCCGTGCGACGGAGCTTCCAGAGCGGTTAGCCCTTCAGCGACTTCATATCGATGACGAAACGGTATTTCACATCGCCTTTGAGCATGCGGTCGTAAGCCGTGGCGATGTTCTGGATCGGGATCATTTCGATATCTGACGTAATTCGATGCTCGCCGCAGTAATCCAGCATCTCCTGCGTTTCCTTCAGCCCGCCGATGAGCGAGCCCGCCAGGCGCTTGCGGCCGAAGATCACATTGAAAGGGGCGACCGGCGGATGATCGTTTTCCGGCACGCCGACGAGCGTCAGCGTTCCGTCGCGCTTGAGCAGCTGCAGGTAGGCGTTGAGGTCATGCGAGGCCGAAACGGTATCGAGGATAAAGTCAAAGCTGCCCGCATGTTTCGCCATGTCATCCGCGTCTTTGGACATGATCACCTCATGCGCGCCGAGGCGCAGAGCGTCTGCCTTCTTCGATGGCGAGGTGGTGAACACCGCGACATGCGCGCCGAATGAGCGCGCGAATTTCACGCCCATGTGGCCCAAGCCACCCAAACCAACGATGCCGATCTTCTTGCCCGGTCCCGCTTTCCAGTGGCGCAAAGGGGAATAGGTCGTGATGCCCGCGCAGAGCAGCGGCGCCGCGGCAGCCAGGTCGAGGCCCTTTGGCATTTTCAGTACGAAGCCTTCCTTGACGACGATGACGTTGGAATAGCCGCCCTGGCTCAGCGTCTTGCCGTCATGCTCGTAGGAATTATAGGTCGGCACCATGCCGGTCATGCAGAACTGCTCCAGGCTGTCCTTGCACTCGGGGCATTCGCCGCAGGAGTCGACGAGGCAGCCGACCGCGACGATATCGCCTTCTTTGATTTTTTTCACATCCTTGCCGACCTTCACCGCGCGACCCACGATCTCGTGTCCCGGCACCATGGGATAGATCGAGTTCTTCCAGTCGTTGCGGATCTGGTGCAGGTCCGAATGGCAGACGCCGCAATACATGATCTCGATCTGCACATCATCGGGGCGCGGGTCGCGGCGTTCGAAGCTATAGGGGGCAAGCGGGCTGGTCGCGCTTTGCGCGGCATAGGCCTGGGCTTTGATCGGCATGTGCGAAAATTCCTTATGAAAATGGCGCGCCCGGACGGGTGCGCGCATCACATAGACGGCAGTATTTCAGCCGTCAAGAGCAAGGCGCGAAAAACGCCGGTTACTTCCCTGTTCCTTTTGGATCCAGCGTTTGTTGGAGCGCGTCGCCCAGGAAGTTGAAGGCCAGCACCGTCACGAAAATCATCATGCCGGGATAGACCGAGAGCCGCGCATGTTCCCAGATCGTCTCTTCCGCATGGGTCAGCATATTGCCCCAGGAAGGCAGCGGCGGCTGGATGCCTAATCCTAAAAAGCTCAAGACCGATTCCATCAGGATGATGTTGCCCACGGCCAGCGCCGTCGCCACGACGACGGTATTCATCAGGTTGGGGAAGATATGCCGCAGCACGATGCGAAAATCCCCCACGCCCAGCGCCCGCGCGGCGCGCACGAAATCCATCTGGCGCAGCGTTAGCGTGCGTGCGCGCGCGAGGCGCGCGACGGTGGTCCAGCTCAGGATCGAAATCAACGCGATGATCTTGTACAGGCTCACGCGCGGCGAATTCGCGATATCGGCGCTGAAGCCCAGCTTCTGCAGGTCGAGCGCCGACAGGATGATGAGCAGCGGCAGGCTCGGCAATGCGATCAGCAGGTCGGTCAGGCGCATCAGGATCGCGTCCCATTTGCCGCCCAGGTAGCCCGCCGCCATTCCCACGGAAGTGCCGATGAAGGCGGAAGCAAGCCCCGCCGCCAGCGCGGCGGTCAGCGACACCTGCCCGCCGTACAACAGCCGTACGAAAATGTCGCGCCCCAGCTCGTCGGTGCCGAGCAGATGATTGCCAGCGGCCGGCGCAAAGCGGTTCGCCAGATCGGTTTCATTGCTGGAAATATTCAGCAGGTGTTCGATCGCGGGCGCAAAAAAGCACAACAGGAAAAGCGCCAGCAACACGATGGCGGGAAGGAAACGTCTCATTTTTTCCCCGCCAAGCTGACGCGCGGGTCGAGAACCACGTAAAGCCCGTCTGCCGCGAAATTCGCGACGACGACGAAACAGGTCAGGATCAACAGGTCGGCGACCGCGAGATTGTAATCGTTGCCGTTGACCGCGTCGAACAGCAGCTTGCCCATGCCGGGAAAGCCGAAAATCGTCTCGACCGTCACCGCGCCGCCGATGATGGTGCCCAGATCCAGCATGAAAACGGTCAGCGCGGGCGTCAGCGCGTTCTGAAAGGCGTGACGCCAGACGATGCGCGATTCGCTGCAGCCCTTGGCGCGCGCGGTGCGGATATGATCGGCGCGCAGGGCTTCGAGCATCGCCGCGCGCAGGTGGCGCACATAGACGGCCAGTTCCGCCACGACCAGCGTGATGACGGGTAGCGCCAGCGATTTAGCCTGCGCCCACAGCGATCCTTCTGACAAGGTCGTCGCGGCGGGCAGCCAGCCCAGCGTGACCGCGAAAAGGCAGATCAGCAGCAGGCCCAGCCAGAAATGCGGCAGGGACACGCCCGCCAGGCAAAAGAAGTTGATCATGCGGTCCGCAATCCCGCCCGGGAAACGCGCCGCATAAACGCCCATCGGCAGCGCGAGGGCGACGGTGATCAAAAGCGCCGTGCCGAACAGGACGACGGTATGCGCCGCCCGCGGCCCGATGACCTCGAACACCGGCAGGTTATAGCTGCGGCTATACCCCAAATCTCCATGCAGCGCCGCTATCAGCCAGCGCCCGTAGCGCGCGAGCAGCGGCTGGTCGAGCCCATATTCGGCCCGCAGGCGCGCGAGATCCGCGGGGGTCATATGCGGATTGCCCGCAGCCATCAGGTCGACCGGGTCGCCCGGCATCAGCCCGATCAGGATATACACGAGAAACGACACGGCCAGCAGCGTGAGCAGCGCCTGAACCGTGCGGCCGAGAATATTCATGGCGTCGGCGTACCCGCCGCTTTGGGTTTGCCGGGCTTGCACGGCTTACCGTCCTTCGTCCTGCCCGATTTCGGGCAGGCGGAGGCGGCGGGTGGTTCTTCGACGGACTTGTTGTCGGGGCTCAAGGCCGGCGCTTCCGCGTCCTTTTCCTTCAGGTTCGCTTCCATGTGCATGATCTCATAGGTGGTGATACCGCGCAGGGTGCGGCGGATCCCTTCCCAGCCCGAGGGCGGCTCCATCGTGACCTTCATCTTGTCGCGGAATTCCTGCGCCGAGGTCAGCGCCCTGCAGAATTCCTGCGGATTGTTCTCGGCCGGATGCTCGGAATCGTACTGCAGGATGCGGCGCAGGACCTTCGGCAGGTTCGCCGGCGTTTCCAGCACCAGTTCGTCCGGCGGCGCGGGCGGGACGAACTTCAGGATATCCGCCATCATGCCGATCGCGTCATAAGATCCGCAGCGCAACGCGTCGAAGCGGATGCGAAACCGCGCGTACTGGCGCCAGAACAGGGCTTCCTCGGGTTTGCCGGCATAGTCTTCCCAGCGGGCGTAGAGCAGGAAGGTCATGCCGCTCATCTTGGGGACCCAGGGCTCCAGGGCCTTCATGACTTGCTCGCCCTCGCTCTCCGGGCGGTTGGACAGCCAGATGCGCAACTCTTCGGGCGTCGGCGGCATGGCGAGCAGGTGCTTCTTGGCGACCTCTCCCACTTCGCTGACGGGGGTCAGCCGCACCCACTTGGTGGCGAACCACGACCAGGTCATGCGGCCGGCGAAAGCGACATAGCAGACGAGGAAGAAAGTGGCGATCGCCATCAGCGCGCGTTTGCCCAGGCGCAGTTTCCAGTGCTTGCGCGCCTCGCGCTTTTTGATCGCGTTTTCCTGCTGCTCGCGCAGTTTTCTTTCACGGGTGCGGCGGCTCATGGCGCAACGCTCCAGTTCTCGATCCACAGCGTGGTGGGGTTCAGGTGGCCGGTCGGCACGACGCCCTTCAGCCGGCGCGGGATGAAGAACGAATCCGCGCGGTAATAAAGCGGCAGCGCGGGCAGCTCCTCGGCGTAGGTTTCCTGCAGCTCGTGCCACAGCGCTTTCTGCTGCGCGGGGGCGCAGGAGACGTCGAGGTCGTCGATGATCTTGTCCATCTTCGGGTTCTTATAGCCGGTGTAATTCTGCCCCGCCCAATTGTTATCTTTCGACGGGACCATGGTTGAATAGAGCGTGGTTTTCGGGATATCCTGCGGCGCGCTCAGCCAGGCATACATGACGCCGCCGTCGAACTTGCGCTGGCGCATCGTGTCGCCGAACAGCACGCGGGCCGGCTGGTTTTCGATCGGCGCGTCGATGCCGATCTTCTTCCAGTCGGACTGGATCGCCTGCTCGATCATCTCGCGGCTGTTGTTGCCGGCGGTGGTCGACAGGCGCACGGTCAGCTTCTCGCCTTTGTCGTTGTAGCGGAAGCCGTCGTCATGCTTCTTCCAGCCTGCCGCGTCCAGCAGCTTCTCCGCCGCCTTCGGGTCGTAATCGTATTTCTTCACGTCGGCGGCATAGACGGTGTCGAGCGGGTTGATGTCGGTCGCCGCGACCGGCTGCTTGCCGCCGAACAGCTGGTCGTTGAGTGCCTGCCGGTTAATGCCGTAGAGCAGCGCCTGGCGCAGCTTTTCGTCGTCGAACGGTTTTTTGTCGAGGCTCAGGTCGATATGTTCATAGGTCAGGCCCGGCTTGTACACGACATCGAACTGGTCCGGCTTCGCCGCCTTCAGGCGCTTCTCGAACGATATGGCTTCGTCCAGCGTCACGCCCAGTTCGCCCGCGATATAATCGATGTCGCCGGACAATAGATTTGCCTGGAGCGCTGCCGAATTTTCGATGGTGCGGAAAACCACCTTGTCGAAAGCGGGCGGTTTGCCTTTCCAGTGGGAATTTTTCTCGAGCGTGACAGCCGCGCCGGATTCGAACTTGGCGATCTCATAGGGGCCGAAGTAGAGGCCTGGGTTGACCGGTGCGGTATCGTAAAGCGAATGCTCCTTGTAGGACGACGGATCCTTCTCAAAGATCTCCTTCTCAAGGTGCGCGGGCAGCGGATAAAAATCGTCGATGGAGGCGAAATCGCATTTGTCCTTCAGGAAGTGGATCGTGAAAGTGCGATCGTCCTTCGCGTCCATCGAAAGAATATCGTGCGAGAAAAACTCGCCGTTGCCCACGCCCGATTTCGGATCCTTGCCCACCTCATAGGCGAAGAGCACGTCCCTGGTCGTGACCGGCGTGCCGTCGCCCCAGAATAAATTGTCTTTCAGCGTGTAGGTGGCGGCAATGCCGGTCGTGCCGTCCTTATGCTGTTCTTTCGTCGCGCGGCCGTTTTCATAAGAGGGAAGTTCGGTGCAGATCATGCAGACCGGCTTCCAGTCGGCGTCATGCGCGGTGATGGGGCGCAGGACCGGACCCAGCACCAGGCTCTTGGCCACCATATCGTCAAAGAACGGGTGCAGCGTCGAGGGAAATTGCGACATGCCGATCTTCAGCTCCGGATGCGCGGGCGCCTCGGCTTGCGCGGGCGCCGCCCACACAAGCGCGAAGATCGCCGTCGCCCAAAGAAAAGCTTTTGCCATTTTCATCCAGTTCGCGTTGAATAGGTCCAGGATCAGGAAATTGGTCACAGAACCAAACCTTTGGGGAAGGGTCCATGCTGCACAAAATAGTCTACCTCGTTGTCGTGTCTTTGGTGACAGGTTTATTGCTGGCCATCCCGCTTTTCCCGTTCTGGAAAACCTGGAGGCGCGTGAAGACCAACCACCCCGATCTTTGGCAGTCCAAGGGTCCTTTCGATCTTATGTCGATGATCACCCATTCGGAAGTGGTGCGCAGCTTCATGGATATCGTGGCGCTGGCCGACCGCGACGAGGAGCTGAAAAAACAGGACCCCGAGCTGGTGAAATGGGCGAAGCTCTCCCGCGAGGTCTGGAAGATGGCGCCGCGCAGCTTTCTGGGCCAGATCGGCTACTTCTTTGTCTTTCTCTATTTCGTGCTGTTCTTCACGGGCCTGCTCATGGGCGCGATCTTCCCCGAAACGGGCACCTGATTTACATGGGTTACGCCTTGAGCCTCCAGCCATGAGCCATGCCGTTACCGATCCGCCGCTGAAGAAGATCATGCCGTCCGATCTCGTCATGCTTGACGATCTGGCGCGGGGGCGGCCCGTCAAGATCGACCTCGTCTACGCCAAGGCGCACCATCGCGACAACATGTTCAAATGCGCCATTTATAAGCCGGATGCGAAAATGCTCGCGCACCGCGAGTTCGCGCCGCTGATCCTGCGCGCGGCAGATATCTGCTTTCAGAAAAGCAAACTGGTTTTCGAAGTAAAAGATTGCCTGCGCCCCATCGAAGCCCAGGCCGCGATGGCGGAGACGCCGATCGTCAAGGCCAATCCGCAATGGCTGCAGGAACCCAACCGCCTGCTCTCGCCGCCCGGCAAGGGCGGGCATCCGCGCGGCATGGCGGTCGATATCATCCTCGTCACGGAAAACGGCGAGGAAGTCGACATGGGCACCCCCTTCGACTATCTCACGCCCGACCGCGCCAACAACCCGGCCGCGCGCGACTATAAGAACCTCAAGCCCGAGGTGGTGAAGAACCGCCAGCTGCTCGAAGACTGCATGATGCAGGCGGCGAAAGAAGCGGGGCGCGAGCTCTTGCCCCTGCCGCAGGAATGGTGGGATTTCCGCTTCCCCTATGGCTATTCAAATTTATACGCGCCGGTCAGCGACAAATCGCTGCCCGCCCCGATGCGGATGATGCCGGGCTAGCGCCGGCTGAGAATTTTTAGAGCCGTCAAAATGCAGCGCCGGTTTTGAGTTTCAGCGCGTGCATGACCTTCACTTCGGCCCCGGTCGGGCATCCCTGGCCGAGCCAGAGGGACCTGCTTTCAGCTGCGGCGCGGTCCGCTTCTTCCTGCCGCCGAGCGGCCGCGGCAGATTCCTGTGCGGCGCGCGTGAGAATAGCTTCCATCTTTGCACGTTCGTCGTCGGACATATCCAGCAGGTCGCGCAACGCCTTCTTCTGTTCGGCGAATTCGGGGTACTTCGTGGGCGGTGGCGCGTTCCCGGTTGCTGCGTAATTCTCATCGTCCTTGAGTTCTTTGAAAACATCGACAAGCCGGCCCGTGACGCGCAGCTCCTGAAGAGCCTCGACGCGGCGCACATATGCCGTGATGTCCGTTTTATTGATGACCAGATCGTTCATGCGCGCATGGCCGTTCCTGCGCCGAGGCGCAGCGGCTTCATCGCGACGACATCCGTCGTCGTTGGGCAGCCGGAATTTTGCCAGCTGCGCGTCTCTTCTTCTTGGCGCCGCAGCATAGCGTCACCGGCCGCGGCGATATCCGCGAGCTTTTGGCGAAACGCGTCGCTGCTCTTGGCCAGTTCCTGCCTGGTGCGTTCGAGCTCCTTGTAGGAGGCTTCTATCTGCGGGCCGAGCGCCTGCAGTTTGCGCAGGGTTTCCTCGTGCTGTTTCTGCGCGGCGGCGATAGCGGAGGGATTCCCCCTGGCCTTTGCCCAGCCTTCAGCCGCCTGCGTGAAAATATTCTCGAAGACGTTCCCGGATGGCGAAGCACTTTCGGGCGGCGATTTTTTCCTGAACTTGAACATTCCATCCCTGCTTTTTTCTGCGGAACAGAATAACAAAGCTGCAATATTATGTCAAATGGATAAAATATTCTTTTGAAATTAAATGGTTTTTTTCTTCAAACCGCGGAAGATAAAACGCTCTGGCAGCAGATGTGCCAGCAGATCCTGCGCTACGGGCAGTGGTTCGCCGGAGATCATCGCGGCGACGATCTCCCCTGCCATCGGCGCGCCGGAAAGTCCATGGGCGCCAAAACCGGTCGCGGCGTAGAGGCCGGGCAGGCGCGGCGGCTCGCTGGTCGTGATCTTCTTCCCCTCGCGCAAGCTGGCGAAATTTCCGCGAAATGCGTCATAGTCGGGCAAGGGGCCGATCAGCGGCAGCTTGTCTGGCGTCGCCGCACGGTAGCCGGCGCGGCTGTAAGCAATCGTCGCGGCATTCAGTTTCAGCTCTGGAAGCCAGCGGTTCAGCTTCTCCAGGTTTTCGACATCGTCCGCTGTCCGCGTTTCGGCGCCCGCCGGACTTTCCTTTTGGAAGGTCGCGCCGATGCAATGCAGTCCGTCGGTGGCGGGCGTAATATAGCCGTCATGACAGATCACTTGATGAAGCGGAGCGGATTCCGCCGATGCGCGGATGCCGGTAATCTGTCCGCGCAGGCTTTGCAGCGGCAGCCATTCGGTTTGGGAAAAAGCTTTGCCCGCGAAACCCTGCGCGATCACGACATCATCGGCGGTCGCGAGCAGCTTGCCTGCACCGTCCAGCACCTCCCAATTTTCGCCGTTCCGGCGCAGCGCGGCCGCCTCTACGCCGAAGCGGGCGGGAATATCCTTTGCCAGCGCGGTGCAGAATTCCTTCGGCGACAGCATGCCGGCCTGCGGCTGCTCGATTGCGGAATAGCCGGCATAGACGGCATCGCGCGCGATTTCGTCGGGGAATTCGTTGCGCGCCAGCAATTCCTGCGACCGCGCCTTGTCCCCCTCGTTCAGGTCCAGGTGCAGCACGCCGCAGGCGCGCCAGGAGGATAGCCCCAACTGTTCGATGAGCCGTCGCGCCTGGCAATAGGCCTGCAAATGAAATCTTCCGAGCGGGGATGGATCGACGGTCAGCTTCGGGTAGAGGATGCCGACCGGGTTGCCCGACGTTTCTTCGGCGACCGCCGTGCGCCGATCGATCAACAGGACATCGTGTCCTCGCTGCCGCAGCGCGTAGGCCGCTGCGCAACCACCAAGACCCGCGCCCAGAACCGCGACCTTGCGTGGTGCGGGCGGCGCGTCCGGAGTACCCGGCAACAAGGCGACGGTCATGTCGCGCTTGACCCCATAGCCCTTGGTCTTTTCCACCTTGAACCCGGCGCTCTCCAACCCGCGCCGCACATGCCCTGCGGCGGAGAAAGTAGCGGCCGTACCGCCCGGACGCGTGCGCGCGGCGATGGCGGGGAACAATTTCTCTTCCCACATCGCGGGATTTTTCGGGGGCGAAAACCCGTCGAGGTACCAGGCGTCGAATTTTCCCGCCAGCTGCGGCAGCGTGTCGGCGATATCGCCGAACAGCAGGATCAGGCGGATGCGCCCGGAGAGAAATGACAGCGTATGAAACCCTTCGACCGGCGGCGGATATTGCGTCAGCAGATCCTGCGCCTGCGGCAGGTCGAAATACGCATAGATTTTTTCCAGGTCGCCGCGCCCGACCGGGTGCTTTTCGGCCGAGACATAGACAAGCCGGGACGGAGGCGGGGCTTTCTCCGCGAACGCCTGCGCCGTCAAAAGGAAATTCAGTCCGCTGCCGAAACCCAGCTCCGCGATATGGAACGCGCCGCCACCGAGCGTCGCGAAACGCGCGGGTATATGGTTTCCGCCTAAAAAGACATGGCGCGATTCCTCCAGCCCGTGGCCGCGCTGGAAATAAATATCGCCATAGTCGAGGCTCATCAGCGAGCCGTCCTCAGACCATTGCAAACGGGCAGGTTTCAGTGCCAAAATATCAAATCCCTGGGGTGGTTTTCCTTAAATACGAGAATCACAAAAATACATGCCTAACGCAAGTCCCGTCATCCGCATCCTTTTCGTCTGCACCGGAAACATCTGCCGCTCGCCCACTGCCGAAGGGGTCTTCCGCCACCTTGTCGACAAGGAGGGGCTGAAGGACAGGTTCCAGATCGACTCCGCCGGCACCGATTCATACCACGCGGGGCAGGGGCCCGATAAGCGCGCGGTCAAGATCGCGAAAAAATACGGGGTGTCGATCGGCCACCAGCTGGCGCGCGCCCTGACGGCCAAAGACTATGACACCTACGATTACATCTTCGCCATGGACGGCGGCCATTTCCACGAGCTCAAGGAACGCGCGCCTGCCAAACACAAGGCGCAGATCCAGATGTTCCTGTCCGCCTGCACGCATATCGATAAGCAGGAAGTCCCGGACCCCTGGTACGGCGATGAAAAAGACTTCGAGCAGGTCTTCGGTCTCGTGAACGAAGGGGCGCAGGCGCTGCTGAAGAAAATCCGCGAGGAACGCAACCTATGATCACCCCCGCGCTGCAGGCCGAAATCGAACAGGCGCTGCGCAAGAAAATCCAGTCGATCGCGCCCTTGTCCGCCGCCAACAACGCGCAGATCTACCGCCTGTCCATCGAAGGCGGCATCTCCATCGTGACCAAGGTCGCGGAACGGGGCCTTGATATCGAGGCCTGGATGCTGGGCTACCTCAAGTCCAAGTCGAAGCTGCCAGTGCCGGCCGTGCTCTACAGCAACGAGCATGTCATGGTGATGGAATTCGTCCCGTCGCATTTCACGCTCGACGACGCGGCCCAGTTGAACGCGGCCGACCTGCTGGCCGATCTGCACAATGTCCATGCCGAGCAATACGGGCTCGAACGCGACACGCTCATCGGCTCCTTGCGCCAGCCTAACGCGCAGAGCCGCGACTGGCCGGCGTTTTTCGCGCAGCAGCGGCTGCTTTACATGGCGCAGGAAGCGCAGAAGGAAGGCCGCATCGACGCGAAGGTCGTCAAGCAGGTTGAAAAGCTTATCGCGCGATTGCCGGGGTTGTTGCGCGGCTTTGCGCCGCCGTCGCTCGTCCACGGCGATATCTGGGGCGGCAACATCCTGGCCGGCAAGGGCCGCGTCGCCGCCTTCCTCGATCCCGCCATCTATTACGCCGACCCGGAAGTGGAGCTCGCGTTCATTCGTCTGTTCAACACCTTCGGCGACGCTTTTTTCCGCCGCTATAACGAGCTCAGGCCCATCCGTCCTGGCTTCTTCGAGGAGCGCGCGGACATCTATAACCTCTATCCGCTGCTCGTCCATGCGCGACTCTTCGGCACGTCCTATGCCCGCAAGGCGATGAAGATCCTCGATCGCTTCGAGTAATCTTCGTCAGTGCGCCGTGCGGCGCGCCGCGAGGTCGGGCACCGGGATGGAGAGCGTCAGCGCATCGCGGCGCTCGGTCCAGAGGGCATGCAGGTCGTCGGCGAAATGGTCATTTTCATGCCCCGACGGGCGGCAGCCCAGCAGCGTGAGCGCTTCCCCTTGCGTCAGGCAGCGCCTCCGCGTGCCGGGGGGAATGTCGGCACTAAACAGCCGCGCTTCCTCCGCGCCGCAGACGATCATCACGTCAAATCCATCGGCCTCCTGAAGGCCGAAAGCGGCCAGATATCTATGTGTCGCCCGTGCTTCACGCGCCGCGAAATCGCCCCAGTTCCGGCCGGCTCTCTCGGGCTCTTCCGCAGGAATGAGGCGCGTCAGCGCCAGCACGCCGTCCCGCGTCACGACCTGGCGCAACCCCCCGGTCTCATGCTGGCCGACCAGCATTGCCCAGCGCCCGCGCTTTTCCGCGCCGAACAGCTTGTCCGCCAGCGCGTCCACGAGGCCGGTCGATTCAATGGGCAGCACTCCACAGCCCATGACCGGCGCGTCTTTGAGCGCGTCCGCAAGCCGCACCATATGTTCGCCCCCTTGCAGCGCGACCAGCAGATAGGATTTCCCATCCGCCTTGCGCGCGCCCGCGATTTCCATTGATGCCCGCGCGGGAAACTGTTCGGCCGGAAAGGCGGCCTCAAGCTTCGTCTGGCGGCCCCCGGCCGCAATGTTTTCTTCCTTGCGGTAGCTTTGGTCGCCATTGTTGAACAGGACCGCGATGGGCGAGGGCGTGGCGCTCTGTATGCAAGCCACCGACACACGGCGCTCGAAATCCGGCGCGTCCCAGTTGACCGACAGGGCGCGCCCCGCGCCTGTTTCAGCCGGCGTATAAAGAATGACGCCCGTCTCTCCCACAAGCAAAACCCGGTGTGTCAGCTGCATCGCATTTCCTCCCCTTGAACAGCCCGCGCCTTGGGACACATCGTCGCCCGTCCCGTCCGCGCGGAATTCGATAAAATTTTATCGATTTTGAAAGATGACCCGACTTCCAAGTCTACAGGGGAATTTTTAATAACTGCTGAACGGCGCAGGACCGGCCTGCGTCTATAGCCTTGGCGATATTCGGTTTTTAGGACAGCTGTGCAGACAGCAATGCGACCGTGCGCTTGACGAATTCCTCGACGCTGGAGGCGCCGACATCGGTCGTCTTCAGCTTGTTCTCCGACAGGAGCGAGGCCAGCCCCTGGCACAGGCCCCACAGGGTGACGGTCAGGAAGTTCGCATCCTCCGCTCCTTCCCGGCGACCTTTCAGGTAGCCCGAAATCTGCGCGAAGAATTTGCCGTGCGTCGCGGCCAGCGTCGGATGTTTTTTGAGGTCCGACAGTTCGCGCCCGAACATCAACTGGAACAACTGGCGGCGCTCGATGGCGAAGTTGATGTAGCTCGTCATCAGCCGCTCGACCTTTTGCTGCACGGTCGCGGCGGTCTTGACGTTTTCGAAAATCTGCACGCGCAGCTGCTCGAAACCCGTTTGCGCGACGGCGGCCAGCAGCTCGTCCTTGTCGTTGAAATAGGTATAGGGCGCGGCCTGCGACACGCCGGTCGCTTTGGCGAGTTGGCGCAGGCTCAAATTCGCCGAGCCTTCGCTGTCAAGAATATCGAGCGCGGCGGCCAACAGCGATTCGCGCAGGTGGCCATGATGATACCTGAATTTTTTCTGGAAATCCTCGTTACGTACGACCGTCATGATGAAACCCCGCTCAACTCATGAACAACCCGAGTACTATCGTTCATCCTTGCACTCGCGATTCTGGAGGTCAATAGGGATTGCGATTCCGGTTGGGAAAGCGCATGATTTTAAAATCGCATTATGGAGACTATATAAAAGCATGACCGGTTTTTCCCCGCGCAAGACGGCCAGGCCCGTCGATTACCCGAAAGAAACCCGCGGCACGAATTTTTTCGAGTCCGACCTGAACCTGCAGCGCCTGCTGGAACGCATCGAGCCCGACATGCTCGAGCGCAATTTCGACCGGCTGAAGGACTTCGGCAAATGGACCGGCGGCGAACTCGACGAACAGGCCAGCTACAGCGACAGGTATGCGCCTCCGCAGCTCGAAACCCACAACAAGCTGGGCCAGAAGCAAAGCAAGGTCATCTTCAACCCGAAATACGAACAATGCCACCAGGAAGCCTATGAGCGTGGCACCATCGGACTCGCCTTCCAGGACAAGGATCCGGAACCGCACCTGCTGACATTCACGATGGGCTATATGCTCTCGCAGACCGACATTTCGGTCCATTGCCCCGTCACCATGACGGGCGCGGTCGCCTATGTGCTCGACAAATACGCGCCCAAGGCCGTGCGTGACGAATATCTGTACGACATGACGCGCATGGACGGCGCCGCCAAGACGGGCGGCACCTGGTGTACCGAGCTGCATGGCGGCTCCGATGTCGGCGCGACAACGACGAAATCGGTCACCGATGCGGATGGCAAGGTACGCCTCTACGGGTTGAAATGGTTTACCAGCAACGCCAATTCCGGCTTGGCGCTCGCGACCGCCCGTCCCGAAGGTGCGCCTGCGGGAAGCAAGGGCCTGGGCCTTTACCTGGTGCCCAGCCATCTGAGGGATGGCTCGCAGAACAAATATTCAATCCGCCGCCTGAAGGACAAGCTGGGAACGAAGGGTCTCGCGACTGGCGAAATCGACCTGGAGGGCGCTGAAGTCATCGAAATCGCGGCGCCGCCCAACGGCCTCAAGATCATGATGGAAGCCCTCGAATACAGCCGCGTTCACAATGCGGTGGGCGCCGCCGGCGTCACGCGCCGCGCCTTCCTGGAAGCGGCGTCCTGGGCCTCGCACCGCGAAGCTTTCGGCAAGGAAATAGTCAACTACCCCATGGTGCAGAACGAGCTGATGGATCTGATGATCCGCTCCGAGGCTGCGACGGCGATCGCTTTCGAAGCCGCCAAGACGTTTGACGCGTCCTTGAAGGACGAACAACTGCGTCCCTGGCTGCGTCTTTCCACGGCACTGGCGAAATACCGCACCGCCGAAGACGCGGTGCAATCGTCGAAAAAGGCGCTCGAGATCGTGGGCGGCAACGGCTATACCGAAGAATTCCCGACCGCGCGCCTGTTCCGCGATTCCATGGTGCTGACCGTCTGGGAAGGGCCGGCGAACATCCAGGCCCTCGAACTGCTGCGCATGGTGGCCGGCAAGGAACCAGGCGACCAGATTTTCATCGAAAAAATCCGCGCCATTTCCGACGCCCTGCCCGAAACCATGGCGGCTGAAAAGGCGCTGCTCGACAAGGGCCTTAAAGAGACGATGAACGCGCTCCTCTACCTGCGCCAGAACCCGAAAGACGGCGAACGTTTCGCCCGCAAGCTCATGGACCATATGGCCGATGTACTCTCGGGCGCGCTGCTGGCCGAAGAAGCGGCGCATGACTTGGGCTTGGGCGACGCGCGCAAGGCGCTGGTGGCCAAACGCTATCTTGAAAAGGCTTTCGGCCCCAAAGAGCTGAAGGTGGATGCCGACCTCGATCCGGTGCACCAGAATTTCAAGGCGCTGGTCTCCTACGACAAGATCGACCCGGCGACGCTCGGCTATTCTGATCCGCCGGCCCAATCGGCCAAGCCCAAGATCAAGGGAATGAAGCCCTAAATCACTGCAGCGACTGCGGAAAGAACTTGCGGCCCGGCGGCGGCGCGGAGACGGGTACGGGCATATTCTTTTCCTCATTCACGAGGCGCCCCGCGTCGCGCAGCATCAGGACGGTCGCGGCGCGGTCTTCGTAAAGATCCTCCAGAATGCGCTGGGTGAAGCGGCGCAGGGCTTCCAGGTCGATGCGCGGCGGCTCGTGCCATTCATCGTCGATGATGTCGTGGCCGAGCACCCGCGCCGCCTTGCGGTGCCGTGCCTTGGTGATGATGCCGTCCTCGGCCACGGTGTCCAGCTGGTGGCTTAAGGGAAGATTGCGGTCAATCACATAGCCGTTCGCACGCAGGACCTTCACGAGGACCGAACGGAACAGTCCCATCGCCGCGCGCAGACAGCCGGCGTCGAGGCATTTTTCGGCCTCGCGGAATTCATTGACGATGGACTGCGGCAGGTCGCGCGGCAGCGGCAGGCGCTCGGCGGCCTCGCTATGAAAGGTGAGGAGCTGGCGTGTGTCGCCGGGCCAGAGCTTGCCGGTGAAGCGCACGACGGCCAGCGCGCCCGAGCCGCAACCCGCGCAGCGGTAAAGCCGGTAGCAGGTCGACTCCGCGATATCGGCGCGCGTGATCGAACCATAAATCTTGTCCTTGGAATTCCATTCGAAGGTGCTTAAGGCCCCGTGGCACTCGGGACAGCAGGCCTGGATATTTCCCTGCTCGTTGATGCTGGCCATGGGTATTTACCGCATGCTCAGATCCACGCCAGCAACAGCAGCGCGAAGCCATAAAACATCATGCTGATGCCAATCGCGATCGACAGGAAGACCATGCCCGTCAGCGGCAAGCCTGAAAAAATGAAGATGCCGAGGAACAGGCTGACCACGCCCGAGAGCAGCAGCGCGCCCCAGCGGAACGCCGGACGGTAGGCGATGGCGATCAACGTGTCGAGGATCCCCTCGGCCATCAGCAGCGCCCCCAGGATGGTGCTCAACGCCGCAATGCCGGCGAGCGGCCAATAGAGCATGGCCGCGCCCGCCGCACAGAAGATCGCGCCCGACACCAGGCGCCAGCCGCGCCCGCGCAGGAAACGGACGCCGTTCACCACGCGCATCGCGCCCGCCAGCAGCAGGAAGACCCCCACCATGGCATTGACCGCGAGGCTCGTCAGCTCGGGCAGCGATACGGCGGCAAGCCCCAAGATGATGAACAGGATGCTTTCCCCCACATACCAGCCCCGGCCGCGCCTGATCTCGGCCGCGATCTCGCGCTGGCGTTCTTCCAGAGTCAGGCTCAGGACAGCGGGAGGCATGGGATCATCCTTTTTCCGGTTTTTCGTCTCTTTGTGGAAAACGCAGGGGTAAACCCGTGGTTCCCCTTGAAATCCATGGAAGACCGGCGCGTTGGATGGAGCGAAAAGCACAAGTTGCGGGGTTGACGCTGGATTTCCCGGAATAGCTAACGATGTCCTTTATTTACAGGGAGTTTTCGGGCGATTATGATTGGAATTTAGGGGATTGGGGCAGAAAATGAGTGCTGTCACGCATTACGATACGCTGAAAGTCTCAAAGAACGCGTCGACGGAAGTCATACGCGCCGCATACCGCGCGCTTGCCCAAAAATATCACCCCGACCGCAATCTGGACAATCCTGAAGCGGTGCTGATGATGCAGCTCATCAACATTGCTTACAATACCCTTACCGACCCGAAAAAACGCGACGAGCACGACCTCTGGATCCGCACGCAGGAACCGAAGAAGCCGCAGGCGCCCAAGGCGCAGCTGCCCCCCGAAGAACAGGCGCGACGCGACAAGGTATTCAAGGAAATCACTTCGTGGGAAGCCTTCGCCGCCAAGGAAGCCAAGGAAGCGCAGGCCTGCCGCGAGAAGGCGGCCAAGGTGGCGCAGCAGGCGGCTACAGCGGCCGCGGGCGAAAAGGCGAAATGGGACGCCTATGCCAAGCAATGCGCCGAAGAAGCCGTCAAGGCCGAGGCCAAGGCCGCCAACACCGCCAAGCACGCGGCGGAAAAGATCAAGGCCCTGGGCGGCAAGCCCCAGGTGCCGGTCGACGCGCCCGCCAAGGTGATCAATACCCATTACGACACGCTGGGCGTCGCGCGCGGCGCGCCGGTCGAGGTCGTCAAGGCCGTTCACAAGGTTCTCGCGATGAAATTCCAGGCGGGCGAGGCAGGTCAGAGCGCGGAATCAGCACAGATGGCGCAAACATTGAACGAGGCTTACAAGGTCCTCACCGATCCGCAAAAGCGCGCGGAGCATGATGCCTGGATCGCAGCCCAGGAACCCAAGAAGCCGGAGCAAAAGCCGGCCGCCGCGACGAACGAGCCGCGCAAGGCGACCGCCCGCGAGGTGGAAGCGCAGGCGCAGGCGGACAAGATTGCCAAGGAAGCCGCCGCGCATGCCGCCGCCGCCGAACAGGCTGCCGTACTCGCGAAAGAGGCCGAGGCAAAAGCGGCGAAGGCCCAGAAAGACGCGGCTGCGAAGGCAAAGGACAAGGATGCCGACAAATGGGCCGCCTTCGCGGCGAAGGAAGCCGCCAATGCCAGGGAGGCCCAGACGCGCGCCGCGAAGGCCGCCGAAAAGGCCGCGTCCGAAAAAGCCCGCGCGACGGAAGCGGCGCAAGTCGCCCAGCTTGAAAAGCAGCGTGCCGCCCGCGAAGCCGCCGACAAGGCCGCCGAGGACGAAAAGGCGCGCAAGCTGTGGGAAAAGAACAAGTAAGAAAATTATTTCCAGCCCCGGTCCGAAAACCAGGTATTCCCGTAGCTCGTGCAGATTTCGGTATTCGCCGGTATAGCGCGGGTGGCGTGCAGCTCGTAATAGAGCGTGCCGTCTTTTTCCTCCCAGACGATTTCGGCGTTGGGCTTTTCGTCGTGATTACAAAAAGTCATGATACCGAAGATCACGCAGCTCGCCTTGGCTGGCTTCGTCACGCCCGTTTGCTTGCGCATTTTCTTCGAAATATTGCCAATGACGAAGTCGTAGTTCATCAGGATCGTGCTGTCGACGGCGCTGGAGGCTTTTTCATTCAGAATGACGGCGGGGCTGATTTCCAGCACCTCGCCCTTCCTGATGGCGGTGCGGCAGAAGACGCCGCGGCCCTTCACGCCGACATGTTTCAGGTAAAGGCCTTGCTTGCGGTGCATATTGGGTGCGCGGGACATGATGATATAACGAGGAAAGGGTTGACGTGGTTTCTATGCGGCGGCGGAAACGTTGCGGGCACCCTGCGCCAGCCAGGCTTCGGCGGCGCGGAAGGCGAGGGCCATGATTGTGCCCTGCGGGTTGACGCCGGGCGCTTCGGGGATCAGACTTGCATCGGCCACGACCAGGTTGCCGATGCCGCCCACGCGACCGAAGCTGTCGACGGCGCAGGCTTGTGTGTTCTCGCCCATCGGGCAGGAACCGAACAGGTGCACCGTCATCAGGTTGGTGCGCCCGGGCGGCAGTTTCAGCGGCAAGTCGCGGCGCAGCTCGGCCATCGTCGTCCAGCCGGGATGCCCGGTGATGGACGGAATAACGCGCCGCGCGCCTGCGGCGAACATCGCTTCGCCCAAGCGTCCGGAAATCTCTGTCAGATTCTGCCAGTCGCCATGCGTCAGGCGGAACGACACCAAGGGATCGCGCAGGATGGGGAGCGCGCGCACCGCGCCTTGTCCGCGCGGGCGGATCATGCCGTAATAGATGCCGAAATGCTGCCAGCGCTGCAGCAGGTTTTTGCGGTTCTCCCAGTCCTCGGCCAGCGATAGCGCGAAAGTGCCCGGCGAAAAGACCGAGCCGCCGATGCGCTGATTGGGCATGAATTCCGTGATAGCGGCCAGTGGATGGCGGTGCAGATGCGCGTTCACCGGCTCGTCCCATTCGGCGATGACCTTGAAGGTCGGATGCATCTGCAGCGTGCGGCCGATGGCGCCGCCGATGCCCGAACGCTGCAGCAAGGCCGGGGTCTGGATCGCGCCCGCGCAAACGAAGACTGTCTTGGCGCGGACGAAATATTGGGCCGATCCGTCGCGGGCCTCGGCCTCCACGCCGGCAGCCTGGCCGTTCTCGAGGCGGATGTTGCGCACCCGTATATCAGGGAACAGGCGCAGACCGCGGTTCAGCGCCTGCGGTAAAAGCGTGCGCGACATCGATTGCTTGCCGCCCGTCGGGCAGACGTTGGGGCAGGCGTTGGTGCCCACGCAGCCGCGCTGCGAGCGTTCGAGCATCGAGGTTTTCCAGCCCGTCGCGCGGCCCGCCTCGATCAGGATGTCGGTCGGACGTCCCGGCGGCCCTTGGGTCAGGCTCGCGTTCACGACGGAGGCGGCGCGGTCATAATAAGGCTTCATGGCCTCGGGCGAGAATTCCGAAATTTTAAAACGCTGCGCCCATTCGGCCAGCAGCTCGTCCGAGGTGCGCTGGAAGATCGCGGCATTGATCTCGGTGCCGCCACCCACGCAACGGCCCTCGCCATAGGCGACCGGCGGGCGGCCCAGCGCCGCCGTAATCCCGGCGTGCCGCCAGGCAACGGTAAAGGCTTTCGCCGTCGTCTCGGGCGCCTGTTCCGCGGGCACCGAGGGACCTTCTTCGAGCATGATAACGTCGATGCCGGCTTTCGTCAGCACATCGGCGACCGACGCGCCGCCGGCGCCCGAACCGATGATGACGACATCGGCTTCCAGTTTCGTTTGCGGGTTGATGGTTTCAAGCGCCATAGCCCGCCTCCCGCCGCTTCGCGCGGAAATTATCCTGCCGCGTGCGGCCATCTTCCGCGCCCATCGCGGGCAGCACAGCATCGTCGCCGAAATAGCTTAAGAAGGCGGTCGAGCGGTAAAGCCGCACGATCGCCCGGCACGGACCCAATATCTTTTCAAAAATCGCAATCGCTTTCGCCGCTTTTTGATAACGGTTGCCTTGCTTATGAACCGAAGGGACCAGCAGCAGGATCCAGCAGGCCAGCACCAACCCGCCCACCCGCATGGGGAAGCTGATAAAGAAGGGCGCAGAAGAACGCGCGGTGCGGACGAATGCGGCGGCGCGCGCGACGGCGGCCTTGCGCGCTTCGCCTTCCGGCAACGGCCAGTCGTTCGGAATCAGGCAATCGGTGACAAGCAGGGTAAACATTCCTTTAATCCGTTCTCTACCCGCCGCGGGCCAGCAGGAAAATGCCCAGCGTCGTCAGGCCAAGGCCCGCGAGCTTGGATGCCGTAAACGGCTCGTTGAACAGGAAATAGGCCGCGATCGTCAAAAAGGCGAAGCCGCTCGCCGCCAGCACCGGATAGGCGATGGAAACATCCGAGGTTTCAAGGGCCTTGGCAAAGAGGATGACGTTGACGACATAAAAGAACATGCCCGAGATGAACAGCGGCGACAGCATCTTTTGAATGAAGGTCGCATCCACCGCGAGGCCCTTGCGCGAGGCTTTCAGCAACAGGTTGCCGGCGCAGGAATTGACGCCCGCCAGCAGGACTAAAATCAGTGCCATTTTATTCATGAGGGCAGCACCTTGAGGAAATAGGGCAGGAAGGCCAGCACGCCTTTTTTCAAGGCCGACTTATGATGCGACGCGCCGGTGGATTTAAGACGGTCCCGATGCGCCATGTACCAGTCATAGCTGTTGCAGATCATGCGCTCGTTCGACCATTGCGGCTTGTAGCCGAGTTCCTTTTCCGCCTTCGAAATATCGAACCACAGCGAGCGCCCGTACATCAGCGCGTGATAGGGGCCGAGCGGCGACAGGCCCAGTTTGGACGCGACATTGGCCGCCAGTTCCGCCGGTTTCATGGGCAGGCTTTTCACCTTCGCGCCCGTCCCGGCATGGCGGCACACGGCCTCGAGAAGTTCGCGCATCGTGCCGAACTGCCCCGCGCCGATGTTGTAAAGCTCTGGGCCTTTGCGTTTCGCCGCGGCGGCGCAGGCCCAGGCGAGATCGTCGGCATGCACAAACTGATAGATATTATCGCCTTTGCCGAACACCGGCACGCAGAGGCCGCGCGACACCCAGTCCAGCAGCATCTGCACAACGCCCAGGCGCCCGTGGCCCAGGATCGTGCGCGGGCGTATGATGCTGGCGTCCAACCCCTTGGCCGAAGCCTCGCGGCAAATATCTTCGCCGGCCAGCTTGGCGCGCCCGTAGTCCTCGGCGGGCGTGGGCACCGTGCTTTCGGTCACCGGGTTTGATTTCGGCACGCCGAAAACGGCGCTTGACGAGGTGTAAACCAGCTTGCGCACATTCTGCGCGCGGCAGGCATCGACGATATTGCGCGTGCCGTCGCGGTTGACCGACCAGAATAAATCCTTGTCGCGGGCGAGAGGCACCTGCGCCACATTGTGGAAGACCGTATCCACGCCCTTGCAGGCGGCCTGCACGGCGGCAATGTCACGGATATCCCCCTGCACGAAAGACACGCGCTCGTCCGTCGTCTCGGGGGCGTTGAGGTCGAAGATGCGCACCCGCGCGCCGTCTTTCAGCAAACGCGCCACGACGATTTCGCCGAAATAGCCCGAGCCGCCCGTGACCAGATGCGTAACCTCTGCCATCATATCACCACGGCGTATGGGCAAGAAGGAAGGCCGCGCCCGTGACCGCGCCGAGCGCCAGCGAGGTGCGGTCCTTGATGGCGAAGACGATCGGGTCGTCGTCCAACTGGCGGCGGTGGCAGAACTGCCAGACGCGCATGATCCACAGCAGCAGGCAGGCCGCGATCACGTACAGCCACTTGGGCGAAGGGTATTTTGCCGGAAACTGCGCCTGTTCCTGGATGAACAGCATCATGATGATGATCGCCGAGAGGCCCGAGGCGACGCCGAAGGCCAGCGTGATCGGCCAGTCTTCGGGGCGGTAGCCGCGGCCCGCCGCCGTGTAGCCCGCGTCGTTGCCCGCCTTCAGCACCTCCAGGTGCCGCTTGGCAAGGCCGAGCGACAGGAAGAACAGGCACGAAAAGGCCAGCAGCCAGTTCGATATCGGCACGTCAAGCGCCGCGACGCCGATCTGGATGCGCAGCGTGAACAGCGTGGCCAGGCAGAAAGCGTCGACGAAGGCGACTTTCTTGAGCATGAAGGAATACAGCAGCGTCAGCGTAATATAGCAGACGACGTACACGGCTGCCGGGAACGACAATATGGCGATCAGCAGCAGCGACACCGGCATCGCCGTGACGATGAACAGAAGCGCCGTGGTGGCGGGCAGCGTGCCGCTTGCCAAGGGGCGGCGCTTTTTGGTTGGATGCGCACGGTCATGGCGCAGGTCCAGCAAATCGTTCAGCAGATAGGTCGAGGAGGCCACGATGTTGAAGATGAAGAAAATCGCGATCAGCTTGATCAGCGGCTGGGGCTCGAAATCGCCGGCCAGACCCCAGGGCACGACGATCAGCGCGTTCTTGACCCACTGGTGCACGCGCAGCGCCTTGACCCAGGTGCGCGGCCCCAAGGCTGTGGCATTGGCGAAGGTGCGGCCCACCGAAATATTTTTATCTTTCGCGAGGCGCGACATTTTGGGCACGTTGCCCGCGATGTGTGCCACGCGCGTTTCCTGCCAGATGGTAAGATCCGCCATGCTGTCGCCGATATAGTCGAAGCCCTGCGGAAAGGTCTTCTTGAGAAAGGCGAGTTTATTGGCGCCCTTCAGGTTCAGGCCCGGTGTGCTGCCGACCGCGGTGGTGAAAATGCCGGTATGGTCGGCGACATCGGCTGCGATCGACTGATCTGCCGCGGTAACGAGGTGAATTTCGCGTCCCCGTTCCTTTTCCGCCTTCAGGTAGTCCATCAGGTCGGGACGGTAGGGGATGGTCTTGACGTCGAGCGTCGACAGGCAGGCCAGCTGGCGCTTGACGTAGCTCGTGTCCTTGCGCAGCTTGGCCAGGGTCAGGAAGGTCGCCAGCGGCGACTTGTTCAGGGCGACGATGAAATTCTCGAACGAGGTATCCGACAGCGTCAGCGTCCCGTCGAGATCGACGATCAGGGGCGTGGTCGGCGCGGATTCTGTCGATGGATCGGCAGTCAAACGGGCGGCTTTCCGGCTGTGATTAAAAGGCCTTAGCTAAAATAGTGGATGGGGCGGCGAAAAGCCATAGGTGCTTCCGGGAATAGGGAAAAGCCCTCACGTTAGGGGAAATGACCCACCACAGTTTTTATCAGCCGTCGATTTTGGAATATTCGGCGCCGGCGTCGGACAATTTGACGACCTCAAGAGGCGCGTCCTTCGCCGCAATGTCGCGGAACTTCGCTAGTGTCTTTTCGGGATAGACCAGCGCTTCCTGCGCGGTTGTGGCGCTCTTGAACCGGGCAGCGGTGGCCTCGTCGAGGCCTGCCGTCAGCAGATCCTGGCTACCCACGTCGGTCGTGGCATTCGGATACTGCGCGCGGCGTAGGTCCAGCAGCACGCCCTTGCCGCGCCGCTTCGCCCGGAAGGCGCTGCGGATCAAGGTCATCTGGCCCTCGCTCTTGGCGATGAACAGCATGTCGAGCGCGTCCCGGCCTGCCAGTTTCTTGAAATCCTCGGGGCGCGACGCCTGCAGCGCGTCAATAGCACCCGTCAGCGGTTCGAGCAGGGCGGCGGTTACCGCGTCGACGCGATCGGGAAAGTCTGCGTCGTCCTCGAGCGCCGCGGTGATGATGCCGAGCGCGTCGAAGGTTTCGCCCGGCAACAACGTCGTCGCCGCGAAATGCACGTTCTTCATCGCATGAATTTTTTCCGCAGCGAGATGAATTCGTTTGGGGGTCCAGATGGCCGCGATCGCGCTTGATGAAATAGTCATGCCGGGATTCTAACGGGTTCCGATGGAAAAAATCCAACGTTTATGAAAGAGGGTGTCGTGCCAACCGAAGCTCGGCGCAGCTGGACCGGTCCGCCTTCGCTAAAGCTACGGCGGACAACCTACAAGTTATAAATTTAATGAAAGCGTAGGTTGGTGGAGCTGAACGGGATCGAACCGTCGACCTCCTGCATGCCATGCAGGCGCTCTCCCAGCTGAGCTACAGCCCCACGTGCTTGGGAAACAAGCGAAATGACCATAATGCGGCTCGGGCCGGGATTCAAGAGGAATCGCCGTCCCCCGCGTAAAAAATGCGGCAATCTCCTGAATTTATTCATTGAATTACGGTAACGACACGCTTTAGCGCCGCTGGCGGACCTGCATGAAGCCGAAGTTCAGGATGTACTGGAAGATGCCGACGAAGGTCAGGTAGAACAACAGCGCCCCCGCGATGGCCATACGGTCCTTGGCGCCCTTGGTGCCGCGGAAGGCCACATATTCTTCCTTGAGCACATGGGTTTCCCACACCGCGATGCCGGCGAAGGCGAGCATGCCCACGATGCAGATGATGTAATAAGACACGGTCGCATGCAGCAGGAAGTTCGCCACCAACGTGAAGAACAACCCGCTCGCCACCATGACGCCGAACGAGAGGATGTCCCCGACGTTGCGCTTAAGACCTAAGCCGTACTGGCTCGTGACGGCGAAAGCCGCGGCGGTGACGAAGAACATGCGCGCCGTCACGTTCAACGACACGAACCAGAAAATGCAGGACACCGACAGGCCCATCGCGGCGGAATAGGCGGCGAAGATAAAGCTCACCTTCTCGGGCGGCATGGTCGAAATGCGCTCCGGCGTAAAGCCGAAAAAGGCGAAGATGACCGGCAGCGACACGGTGACCAGGAACATCGGAAAGCTGAACAGGACGTGCGAAACGCTGGTGATATGCGAGACGAGAAATGAGACCGAGCCCGTGATGACGAGGCCGAGGCACATCGTATTATAGACATGGCGCAGGAAATCCTGCAATCCGGGATCGCTGTTGCTCAGCTTCGCGGCGGCGTCCTGCACGGATGGTTTCGCGGGCGTGTCGGCCATCGGTATTTTCCCCTTCAGGCGTCAAGTATAACGACGAGAGCGCAAATGGCAATGCAGCGCCTTACTGCGCGCGCAGGTAAGCGGCTGGTTTGTGCCGCAGAGCCGCCCAAGTGCCCGAAAAGCCCGCCAGCAAGGTGATGCCGAGGCTCAAGACCGCGACCGCGATCAGGGGCCGCACTGAAAACTTCCAGGGCATGTCCATGATGTAATGCAACATCGCCCAGCCGCAGATGGTGCCCAGCACGGCCGCGATCAGCACGGTGATGACGCCGGTCAGCCCGTATTCGAGCAGGAACACCGCCAGGATGCGCCGCCGCCCGGCGCCCAGCACCTTCAGCACCACGGCGTCATACACATGCCGCCGCCGCGAGGCGGCGACGCCGCCTGCCAGCACCAGCGATCCCGCCAGCAGCGTCACGCCCGCCGCGATGCGCACGGCCTGCGCGATGGCGGCGATGATGGTGCCTGCCGTTTCCAGCGCGTCCTTCACGCGCACGGCAGTAATACCGGGAAATTCTTTCGCGACTTTCGTCTGCGCCGCTTCCTCGTCCTGCGGGCGCAGGATGACGGTCGCCAGCCAAGTCGCGGGCGCGCCGTCAAGCGCGCCCGGCGCGAAGGTCACGGCGAAATTCATCGTGAAGCTGGCCCAGTCGATCTCGCGCACGTTGGCGACTTTCGCCGTGATATCCATGCCCAATACCGTCAATGTCAGACTGTCGCCCACGCCGATATGAAAGGCCTTGGCGACGTCGGTGGAAATGGAAATCAGCGGCGGGCCTTTATAATCGGCGGGCCACCAGTCGCCCTCCGTGATTTTGCTGTGCGCGGGCAGGGTCGACGTGTAGGTGAAGCCGCGGTCGCTGCGGATGACCCAGTCATGGCCCTTGTCGACGAGCGCCTTCTCGGCCTCGACGCCATTGACGGCGGAAATGCGGCCGCGGAACGAGGGCGTCATCCGTAGGTCGCGCATTTCGGGATAGGACTGCAGCAGCTTCACGAAATCGTCGCGCTGTTGGGGCGGGATATCGACGAAGAAAAACGATGGCGCATCCTGCGACAGATCGTCCGAGATCAGGCGTGAAAAATTGAACTGGATCAGCGCGACCGCCGATAAAACGGTCAATCCTAAGCCCAGCGACAGGATGATGCTGGACGAGGTATTACCGGGGCGGTGCAGGTTGGCGACCGCCATGCGCAGCAGGGGCCGCCCCGGCAACTTCACGCGGCGGAGCAGTTTTTTCAACCCCGTTGCATAGAGCGAAAAGACCGCGAAGACAGCTGCGGAGGCAAACGCGAACCACAGGGCGAAAAGCGGGTCGCTTGCCGTCGCGACCGCGAGCAGGGCCAGCAGCCCCGCAGACACGATAACGCCCAGGGTAACCGTCGAATCCGGCCGTCCTGCGCCAGGCACGACCGCGTCGCGGAACAGTTCCGCCGGCGAGACGCGCACGGCCTTGCCCAGCGGCCACAGGCTGAAGCAAAAGGCGGTCAGAAGGCCGAAAACGGCGGAAATGACAAGCGCATCCGGGTAAATCCCTGCTGTTTCGCTCACCGACAGGCGCGCGGTCAGCAGTTTTCCGGCGATCGCCGCCCCCCAAGCGCCGAGGCCCAGGCCCGCCGCGACCGCAAAGGCGGCGAGGGCCATGATCTGCAGCAGGAAGACCCGGAACACGAACTCACCTGTGGCGCCCAAGCATTTCAGCGTCGCGATATGGGAGAGCCGCACGTCGAGATAACCGCGCACGGCGTTCGAAATGCCCACGCCGCCCACCAGCAGCGTGGTCAGGCCGATCAGCGTCAGGAAAAACGCCAGCCGGTTGATCAGCTCCCCGATGCGCGGGCTGGCGTTGAAGCAGTCGCGGATTTTCCATGCGGCCTTCGGGAATTGCTTTTCCGCAGCCGCCGCCAACTTTTTTAGCGCGGCCTGATCATTCGCATTGGGAACCGAAACCCGCGTATCGTAATAAACCTGGCTGCCTTCCCCGGTCATGCCGATCTTCGCGAAAGCGTCATCGCCGATCATCAGGCGCGGGGCCAGAGAATAACTCTCGACGCTGATGCGGTCGGGCTCCTTCGCGATGACGCCGCGCAGGGTAAAGGTGCCGGTGCCGATCCTGATTTTGTCGCCGACATGCAGGTTCAGGCGTGGCAGCAGTTCTTTTTCCGCCAGCGCGCCATTGTCTTTCAGAAGATCCTGCACGGTCTGCGTCAAGGGGTGCCCGGCGTCATCGGCCAGTTTCATCTGGCCATAGAGGGGATAGGGCTTGTCGACACCCTTGAGCTCGACCAGCGTTGCCTTGCCTTCGTCGCCGCGGCGCGCCATGGCGCGCACCTGTTCGACGGTAGAGACACTGCCGAGCTTGCGGATATAGGCCATCTGCTCCGGTGTCGGCGGCTTATAAATCGTGCGAAAGGCGAGGTCGCCGCCCAGGATATAGCGCCCATCGTGGCGCAGCGACTCCGCCAGCCCGCGCGACAGCGACTGCACGCCCGCAATCCCGGCCACACCTAAAATCAGGCAGGCAATAAAGACGTAAAAGCCGCTGAGGCCTGCACGCAGCTCGCGTCGCGCAAATACAAGGCTCAGGCTCATGCCGCAATCCGCCCGTCGCGGATATGCACGGTCACGTCACAGCGTTTGGCGAGCGCCGCCTCGTGCGTCACCAGCACCAAGGTGGTGCCATGTTCCTTGGTCAGGCCGAACATCAGTTCCGTCACCATCTTGCCGGTATCGGCGTCGAGGTTGCCGGTGGGTTCATCTGCGAGGATCAGCTTCGGCTGCGGCGCGAAGGCACGGGCGACGGCCACGCGCTGCTGTTCGCCTCCCGACAGCTGCGATGGATAATGCGTCAGCCGGTGGCCGAGGCCCACCGAACGTAGCGCCTTTTCCGCCAGTTCGAAGGCATCCTTGCGCCCGCCCAGTTCGAGGGGCACGGCCACGTTCTCGAGCGCCGTCATGGTCGGGATCAGGTGAAAATTCTGGAACACGATGCCGATATTGTCCCGGCGAAAACTGGCCAGCGCGTCTTCGCTCAAGGCGCTCAGGTTGCGCCCCGCAACCTGCACCTGACCCGAGGTCGCGCGCTCGAGGCCGCTCAGGACCATCAAAAGGGTGGTCTTGCCCGAACCCGAAGGACCCATGACGCCAACGGTCTTGCCTTTGGGCAGCGTCAGCGACACATCCTTGAGGATATGGACGTCGCCGGCCTCGCTTTTCAGATGCAAATTGACGGCGTCGAGTTCTAGAATGGGGGCGCTGTTGTGGGAGGAACCCGGCATGTCTCGTCTTTCATGGAAATTCCTGGGCGGTATCGTTGCCCTTATTATGGCGGTTTCGCCCGGAAGCGTAAATCAATGCTTCGGGGCGGACATCCAGTCAGATAAGACGATTATGGCTTTTGGCGACAGTCTCGTGGCGGGCTATGGTCTCAAAACCGAAGACGCATTCCCGGCGCAGCTGGAAGCGAAGCTGAAGGCCGAGGGACTGGCCGTAAAAGTCATCAATGCCGGGGTTTCGGGCGATACCTCATCCGACGGGCTGAACCGCCTCGAATGGAACCTGGCCCACGTGAAACCCGGTTACGTCATCCTCATCATGGGCGGCAACGATATGCTGCGCGCCATCGACCCGGCCATTACCCGCGCGAATTTGCAGAAGATGATGAATATCCTCAAAAGCCATCATATTCCGGTGCTGATCGCCGGGATGAAAGCCTTCACGAACCTCGGGCCGCAGTTTGCAACCGCTTACGCCAGCATGTATAAGGATATCGCCGGCAAGGACGGCGCCGTCCTTTATCCTTTTTACTTGGATGGCGTGGCGATGAAGCCGGACCTGAACCAGGAGGACGGCATCCATCCCAATAAGGATGGCGTTGCGGTCATCGTGGACAGGATCCTGCCGGATGTGAAAAAACTGCTGGCGCAAAAAGGTTCGACATGGACGTCATCGAACGAAAATCCAAGCAAGTAAGCCATACCAGCGGCATGGAATACCGGGAGCTCGGCAGAACCGGGCTGCAGGTCAGCCTGATCTGCCTTGGCACCATGACCTGGGGCGAGCAGAACAGCCAGGAAGAAGCCTTCGCACAGATGGATTACGCGACAGGCGAGGGCGTCAATTTCCTCGACACCGCCGAAATGTACGCCATTCCGCCCAAGCGCGAAACCTATGGTCGAACGGAAGAAATCATCGGCAACTGGTTCGAGAAAACCAAAAAGCGCAAAGACATCATCCTCGCGACCAAGGTCGCGGGGCCTGCACAGCATATGGACTGGGTGCGCGGCGGCAATGCGAATGTGGCCGCTAGTATCGCAGCGGCGGCGGACGCCAGCCTGAAGCGCCTGAAAACCGATTACATCGACCTCTACCAGGTCCACTGGCCGCAGCGTTCGGTGAATAGCTTCGGCAAGCTGGGCTTTCCCGAAACTTCCGTATCGGGCCGCGAGGCGGAGGATATTCTCGCCATATTGCAGGCGCTGCAAAAACTGGTGACGGCGGGCAAGGTGCGCTATGTGGGCGTGTCGAATGAAACGCCATGGGGCGTGATGAAATACCTCGACTGCGCGGGAAGGGAAAAACTACCGCGCATCGCTTCCATCCAGAACCCGTACAGCTTCCTCAACCGCTCGTTCGAGGTAGGGTTGGCCGAAATCGCGCTGCAGGAAAAGGTGGGGCTTCTCGCCTACGCGCCGCTGGCGGCGGGAGTGCTCAGTGGAAAATATCTCGACGGACAGGTTCCCAAGGGCAGCCGCTGGGACATCGACGTGCGCGTCTCGCGCTACAAGCGCCCGAGAACCGATGAAGCCGTGCGCACATACATGGGCATCGCGAAAAAACACGGGCTCGATCCCACGCAGATGGCGCTGGCCTTCGTGAACCGGCAGAGTTTCGTCACCTCCACCATCATCGGCGCGACGAAAATGGACCAGCTGAAGAACAATATCGCTTCGGTCAAAGTGGCGCTGAATGACGAGGTGGTGAACGATATCAACGCGGCGCACGCGCTGCTCTCGAATCCTTGTCCCTGATGCTTCGCCTTTTCGCCGGATTGGCCATTCCTATCCTGCTGCGCCAGCGGCTGACTCTCCTGCAGGGCGGCATCGAGGGCGCGCGCTGGACCGAGCGCGAGAATTTCCACATTACGCTCACCTTCATCGGCGAGGTCGACGCGCAGAAGGCCGAGGATATCGACGAAGCCCTGTCGAGCGTGCGCACCGAAAAATTCAGCTTGCGCCTCAAGGGCACCGGCAGTTTCGCGCAGGGGAAATATCCCAAGGTGCTCTGGATCGGCGTCGAGGAAAACGAGGTGTTGTTCCGCCTGAAAGAAAAAATCGACCGCGCGCTGGAAAGCTACGGCGTCGAATTCGAAAAGCGCAAATACGCGCCGCATGTCACGCTCGCGCGCCTCAACCATGTGGAGGAGGGCAAGGTCGCGGCCTTCATGCAGCAGCATAATTTGTTTTCCACCGAGGAATTCGAGGTCGACGAATTTTTTCTCTACCAGAGCCACCTTACCAAGAACGGTTCGGTTTATGAGGCGCTTCGGGAATATCCGTTGGGTTAAAGCGGGCTCTGCGGTGCGGGCGCGTTCGAGACGATATGCAACTCGTGCTCTTCCGCCACGCTTTGGACCGCCAGCTGCGTCTCCCGCACCATCAGCGCGCAGCCCGACACAATGCCGAGGACGGCGAGCGCGCCCACGATAAAACCGAAGACGGCGGCGGCATGGAAGGCGAGGTCCATGTCGAAAGCGACCATAGCCGAACCCACGATGGCGGTCAGCGCCGTCGTGGCGAACATGCCGAGCGCCGCGTAGAACAGGCGCAGCGCCCGCAACAGCAGCCCGCCGCGCACGCGCAGCATGCCGATCTGCCGGGCATGGGCGCCGTAATGCGGATCCTTCGGGTCGGCGCCGGCTTGCGCTTTCATGACGACGCGCGAACGGTCGACGACGCGGGCGATGCGGTTCGAAGTGCCGAGCGCGAGGACCGAGCAGGCATTGGTCAGGATGGCGGGCGCCGCGACCGCGGTCAGGACTGTAAAGGGATTATTGTCGTACATGATGTGTCGTTTTCGAGTCCGCGCTTGTTTAGTTTTTTCCTTTTAGCGCAAATCGAAAATTTAACCAAGTCCCGCGCACATTTCCTTGATGATATCCTCGATCGTGCGGCCTTCCGCGCGGGCCGAGAAATGCAGCGCCATGCGGTGCTTGAGGACGGAAGGGGCAAGACCGATAACATCGTCGAGCGAGGGCGAATAGCGCCCCTCCAGCAACGCGCGGGCACGCGCAGCCAGCATAAAGGCCTGCGCGGCGCGGGGGCCGGGACCCCAACTCACGAATTTCTTCACGCTCTGCAGTTTCGTCTGCTCGGGCCGGCCCGACTGGACGAGCGCCAGGATGCCGTCGACCACTTTCTGGCCGATGGGCAGCTGGCGGATGATGTTCTGCGCTGCGATCACGTCGTCGGCGCTCAAAATCTTCTGGGCTTTTTCCTGGGCGGTGCCGGTAGTGACGAGAACCATCCTGCGCTCGTCGGCTAATGTGGGATAGCCGATATCGACCTGCAGCATGAAACGGTCCAATTGGGCTTCGGGCAGCGGATAAGTGCCTTCCTGCTCCAGCGGGTTCTGCGTCGCCATGACATGGAATGGGCGCGGCAGGTCATAGGTCGTCCCACCGACCGACACTTGGTATTCCTGCATCGCCTGCAGCAGGGCCGATTGCGTGCGCGGTGAAGCGCGGTTGATTTCGTCGGCCATCAGCAGTTGGCAGAAGATCGGGCCTTTGATGAATCTGAAACTGCGGTCACCGTTATTACCGCCCGAGAGGATTTCGGAACCAACGATATCGGCGGGCATCAGGTCCGGCGTGCACTGCACGCGGCGGGCATCGAAGCCCAAAACCGTGCCCAGCGTCTCGACAAGTTTCGTCTTGCCAAGCCCCGGCAGGCCCATGATCAGGAAATGGCCGCCCGACAGGATCGCGGTCAGGCACAGGTCCACGACCTGTTCCTGGCCGATGATGACTTTGTGGATATTCTCTTTCGCGTCGCGCAGCTGGCGCGCGAGGACACCCACGCTCTTTTCAAGGTCGGATGAAATGTCGGGTTTGGCCAAGGGTTCGACGGTCATGAAAAGCCTCATTTTCCCTTATATAAACGCATCGCTAACAAGGTAGCACCGATCAGGGCGAAAGCAAGCAGAATGGTTTCCGGCATGCCGATGCCAGCGCCCTGTTTGCCGCCTGAAAAAACGCCCAGCAGGCCGAAGATCACGGCGAACAGCGCGACCAGGATGAAGACGATGATCAGCGCGCCGATGCGCTTGCTCTGCAGCGTCGCGATGCGCTGCACGGTGCGCCCGTGCGCCTTGTCGAGCATCGTCACCTTCTGGTCGATGGCGCGGAACATATCGTCCATGATCCAGACGCGGCGCAGCGTGTTCCATATCTCGATGGACTGCGGGTCGAGCTGGTTGTCGTAGTCGTCATAGACGCTTTTGAGGAAGTTCACCCGCGTCAGGCAGTCCGACATATACTGTGCCTGCCGGTCGAGGAAATCCATGTCCGACGAATGGCCTTTGCCGCCGACCTCGTTGTTCAGGTAAAACAAGTCACGGTCGAGATCTTCCATCGCGGCGTAAAAAACATTCTTCGCCCGCACGACGCTGCGCAGGCGCGCGGCATTCCAGTCGGGCGTCGCGTCCTTCGTATAAACGACGCAGGAATTGCCATGGCCCGGGAAGACCGCCATGTCGGATCGCAAGCTGACGTCGTCCATTACATCAGTGCGGGCCGAATAGACGAGCGCGCGGCATTCGGTTTTTTTGCGGATGAATTCGACCTGGTCTTTGCACGGCACGGAAAAGATGCGGTGCACCCAGAACAGCTCGCCCATATGCTTTTTCAGGGTCGTATGCGGCCAGAAGCCGCCCGCTTCGGGCTGGCCTTCGTGAAAGCTCACCACCACCAGCTCGGACGGGATGACCTTGGCAATCTTGGCGATCGTGCTCTGGAACAGTTCGGTGTAATCGGGCAGGGCGGAAGAAATGTGCTCGACCGCCGAGCGGTATTCCTGGATGGTGAGGTCCTTGTGCGCTGTGACCTGGCCCGAAATGATGCAGGAGGCATAGCCGTAATCGTAAAGGAACACATCCATCTTCTCGATGCGGAACGAGGCGGCCGAGGTCTTGCGCTCGGGGCGCCGGCGGCTGCGCTTGTCGTCTTCCACCATTGGCGCGGGTTCGGCCTTGGGCTCCTCGATCATCTCGTCGGGCAGTGGCGCGCCCGCGTCTTCTTGAGTTTCCGCGGGGTGGATATCGGCGGGCAGGCGGAATTCTGACAGGATGTCGCCCAGCTCCTGGCCCTCGAAATAGCGCGCGATCAGGTAACGCGGGATGATGGTTTCGCCCTGGAAGTTATCGACGTCGAAGGCGAGCTTGTTGGAACGCCCCTGGAAGTTCGGATATTCCCAAGCGCCGACGTAGAGCTCGCGCAGTTTTTCGGCGAGCTCTTTCTGGAACTGACGGTAGCCGCGGTTCAGCAGCGCCTGTGAATCGAGGACGATCCCCGACCGCATGGGGCCGTTGAAATACATCTCCATCTTTTCCTGGGCAGCCAGAAAAACCGTCATTTAATCAATTGATTACCTTTGGTTTTGAGAAACCCGTCCCGAATAGCTATAGTAAAGGATATGGGCATCGCGATGGAATCCAAAAAGCCGGCCGCCGGAAAAGAAGAATATTACGGGATCAAAATCCTCAAAAACGGCACCTGGCTGTACAACGGCACGCCGATCGCAAGACATAATATGGTCAAGCTGTTCTCCTCGGTGCTCCGCAAGGATGCGGCTGGCGGTTACTGGCTCGTCACTCCATATGAAAAAGGACGCATCGAGGTCGAAGACGCGCCTTTTATGGCGGTTGAGCTGAAAATTCAGGGTTCCGGAAAATCCCAAGTGCTGGAATTCCGTACCAACATCGACGACTGGGCGACCGCGGGGCCGTCGAACCCGTTGCGGGTCGGTTTTGATGCGCAGACAGGCGAACCCTCGCCCTATATCATGGTGCGCGACGGGATCGAGGCGCGAATCGCGCGGCCTGTCTATTACGAGCTCGCGTCGATCGCGGCGGAGCATGAGCGGGAAAAAGGCCTTTACGGCGTCTGGAGCCAAGGCCAGTTTTTTTCGATAGGAAGGATCACAGCGTAATGCCGTCCCTGGCGGATATTGAAAAGCGGCTGAAAGCCTATGTGCCGCCCTCCGGCAATGGCGACGACAAGCTGAATCCCGGCCTGAAGAAAAAGGACGGGTCATTGCGCGACGCGGCGGTGCTGATATTGCTCATTCCCCACAAGGACGGCAGCATGAGCATCCTGTTCACCGAGCGCACGACGACGCTGCACGCGCACGCAGGTCAGATCAGTTTTCCCGGCGGCGGCGTTGACAAGACCGATGCGGACAATAAATTCACCGCCCTGCGCGAAGCATCGGAAGAAATCGGCCTCGACCCGAAGAACGCTCGCGTCATTGGTGAGCTGGAAGATTATGTGACGCGCACCGGCTTCCGCGTGAAGCCTGTGGTGGCCGTGCTCGAGAATGAGCAGGAGTGGACGCCCAATCCCGCCGAGGTCGCGAAGATTTTCGAAGTGCCGCTCGATTACATCCTCAAGCACGGCAGCCTCGAACAGGAAAGTCTCGTCTTCGAAGGCGGCGAGCGCTGGTTCTACGTGCTGCACCACGGCGGCCACCGCATCTGGGGCGCCACCGCCGGCATGCTCAAAAGCTTCGCCGACGCTGTCGCCGACGCGCCCGCGAATACGAATGCGCCGCGTTCACCCAGGAAAGATTCACCGAAAGCCAATGGATAATACAGGACAATCCCTCTCCCTAGCCCTCTCCCGCGACAAGCGCGGGAGAGGGGACGTTTGCGCTCTTTCCCTCTGCCTGGCGCATGCCGGGAGAGGGAGGGGCCCGTGCGCAGCGCGGGAGGGAGAGGGATTGTCCCGGAATCTGTCCAGGTAGATCGCCATGCACGTCTTCAGCGGAAAACTGGCCCAGCAGGCCTGGATGGTCTCTCCCGACACGATGCGGGTGATGGAGGCGCTGAATGCGAGCGGCGCGCAGGCGCGCTTCGTGGGCGGCTGCGTGCGCGACGCGCTCGCCAACCGCAACGTCATCGACATCGATATCGCGACGCCGCTCAAGCCCGACGAGGTGATCGCGCATCTCAATGCCGCGAAGATCAAGCATGCGCCGACCGGGCTCAAGCACGGCACGGTCACCGCCATCGTCGACGGCCATCCGTTCGAAATCACCACGCTGCGCATCGACGTCAACCCGTTCGGCCGCCATGCTGAAGTGGCTTTCACGGACGACTGGGAAAAAGACGCGGCGCGGCGCGACTTCACCATCAACGCCATGTCGGCCACCATCGACGGCGACGTCTACGACCCCTTCAACGGGCTCGAGCACCTGCGGCAGGGGCGGGTCGTTTTCGTGGGCGACGCCGAGCAGCGCATCCGCGAAGATATTTTAAGGATCCTGCGCTTCTTCCGCTTCTACGCGCATTTCGGCAAGGGCGCGCCGGATAAGGACGGGCTGCTCGCCTGCGCGAAGCTCGCTGGGTTGATCGTCAAGCTGTCGGCCGAGCGTATCCGGCAGGAAACCTTCAAGCTGCTTGATTCCGACCGTTCCGCCGACGTGTGGAACATCATGATGCACGCGGGCGTCGTCACGCATTATCTGCCGGAAGCGACGGCGGTGCTCGTGCTGCAGCGCCTCATCGATCTCGAGCACGAGCAGCAGGGCAAAGCCTTCGCGGTGCGGCGCTTGGCGGCGCTGCTCGACATCACGCGCGACAGCGTGCCGCAGGTGGTCAAGGCGCTGCGCCTGTCCAACGAACAGGCGGCGCAACTGGCCACGCTCGCCACGCCGACCTGGAAGGTCAGCATGCAGATGACACCGGCGGAAGTCGAAAAGCTCGTTTACCGCCTCGACAACGACATGGTACGCAGTCTTTTATTGCTGGCCGCGGCGCGCGAAAATACGCGCGAGAATTTCGACAAGCTCTACCAGGTGGCGACCGCCTTTCGCGCGCCGCGCTTCCCCGTAATCGGCGACGATGTGCTCAAGCTCGGCTGGAAACAGGGGCCGGAGGTCGGGCGGATCCTCGATGAAATGAGCGAATGGTGGATGGAGCAGGGCTTCAAACCCGGCCGCACCGAATGCCTGAAGCGCCTGCAGGAGAATTATCCGCCCCCGCCTGAAACGCGGCCTGCCTGGATCGGGACGAAGGAATAGCGAATAAGGTACTTATGTCCTCAAGTTTTCCTTGATTTCTTCCCTCCATTTCTGATATATTCTGGAAAATATTGGTTGTAACGTGGGTGCAATATGAGCGAAAGCAAGGGCGTAGAAATGGAGGCCAGTGACCGGCAGTGGGCCCGCAAACTCGGCCGCCGCCTGGGCCTGCAGGCCTTTCGCGTTTCCGCCAATGCGCTGATTGCCGATGAACTTGCCCGCGCTATCGATAAACAGCATGCCCGGCGCGTCGAATACCTGCTCGCGGCACCGCTGCCCTCGCTGTTCAACAAGCATCCGCAACTTCCCAACCCCGACAGCGCCTTCACCGACGCCTGGAATCGTTTAAGCGAATTCGCGCACGAAAAAGCGCGCAAGAAATATCCAGACCTTTACGACAAGCATAGCCTTTCGCCGCTGTCGGCGGCGGTGCTGGCCGATTTCCCGGCGGGCGTGGATATGCTACTCGCCAAAGGCGCGATTCCGTTTCATCGCAATCCCGCCTCGCCGACGGGATATGGCGGCGCGCTCGGCGCCGCGGTCTTCCACGGCAAGCTGGACCTCGTTACGAAACTGATGGCGCAGGCTTGCGTGCAGGCCGAACTGCAATCGCAACCCGCCTTCCGCAATTACCTGCTGCTCACTGCTGTGGGGACGGATTGCCAGGCGACACTCGATCACCTGTGCAAATGCGACCCGGATATGGCGGAAAAAGGCCGCGTCTATGGCGACCGCAAAGTTTCCGATTTCGCTTTGGGCGACGGCATCTTCGCCGCACGCGACCGTCTCAAGGCCAAGCGCGCCTTCGACGCGGCGCAAAATCCGCCCGTATCGAAATACGGCCACCAGCCGTCTTGCAGGCCGGATACTTCCCCGAAATTGTAATTGAGCTAGCTCATCGAGGGTGGCTTCGGCGGCCGAGTGACCGGAGAGGCGCTATTCCGTACGGCGATGTCCTCGGGTTTCGCGGGCGCGCTATTCAGGAACTTCGACCCCACTTCCACGCCTTGTTCGACCAGCTGGCGGATGCCGGATTTGTTCGGCGCATATTCTTCGCCCGCCGTGCGGACGATGGTTTCCCGCACGCCCTCGCGCGCGGCGTCGCCCACGCCGAAGCCGACAACGTTGCCAAGAATTTCGGCGGTGCCCGCTCCGGCAGCTGCCCAGGCCTTCGCGCCTTTGCCGTCATAAATATTTGATCCAACTTCATAGGCGACGAAGCCCGCCGTCACGACCGCACCCACAACGGGGATTTTCTTGCCGAAGAAGCCAAGCGCCTTGGCCACGGTGCCGCCTTCTTCCGTCAGCGTTGCCGCCGCTTTATAGGTGGCGGGGTTCAGGGCGACCTGCGTCGCCGCGCCTTGCAGCGCCTGTCCGTATTTGCCTTCCGCGATATCAAGCCCGACTTGCGCTGCGCCGACAGCAGTGCCGGCATGTCCCTGCACGCCCTTGCCGCCTTTGGGCTCCTCGGGCGCCGAGAATTTCGACTTCGGCGGTTCGACCGCGGGTTTCTCCACGGCAGGCTTGTGCGGAGTTTCCACTGTCGCGGGTTTCGGCGGCGTCTCGTGATGATTAGTTGCTCCCGCGGCGGATCCCGGCGGCGTGCTAGTGGCGGGGGCCGGCGGGGGCGGCGGCTTTTTTGGCTCGACCGGCGCGCTTCCGCCTCCGGTACCGCCGTTATTAGGTCCGTTATTGCCGCCATTATTTCCAGTGTTTCCGCCGCCATTGTTACTGGGCGGATCGGCTTTCGGCGGCGGCGCCTGCGGCGCTGCGGCCTGCGCCGGCGGCGCGGGCGGTGCTGCCGCCGGCTGCTGGACTGCAGGCTGGGCGCGGTCCTTTATTCCCTGGACGACAGAAGCATTGAATCCCATCACCGAGATCTTGCCCGGATCGTTCGTGTGCGGGGCTAGTCTTTCGCTTTCCAGCGCGCTCTTCAGCGCCTTCAGTTCGTCATTGCCGAGCGGCGCGGTCTTCACATCCGTGATCGTGAACTTGTTGACTTCGGAGGCTTTGGCGTCGACCTTCCAGTCCATCTTCGCGATAACGCTCTCGCGCATCGCATGCAGCCGGGCCACGTCGTCACCCTCAACGCGATAGGTCGTGGTAGCGCCGTCGGCGCTACGCTCCATCGTCGGGCTGAGCCCGGCTTCCTTCATCGCATTCAGCGTGCCGTTGGCCTGCATTTCGGTCAGCCCCGCGGCCTCGACGCGGCTGAAAGGTGCGCCGCCCTCGGTCTTGCCGTCCTGCCAGGTGCCGACCGCCAGCGACTTCATCTGGTTCGCGAGGTGGCGGGTGTCCTTGTACATTTCCTTGTAATTCTGGCCCAGCGCTTGCTGGGCGGCGGCAGAGGCGGGGCCTTCGCCCACGACGAAATCGCTGAATCCCTGGCGCGCGCTCGGACCTTGCAGGTTTTCTCCATAGTTGCGCTCCTGCAATTCCTGCGTGAAGCCCTGGCTCATCTTGACGTTGGAGCGCAGGCCTTCGAATGCCGAAGCACCGAGCTCGGAATCTTCGAGGATGGCCGAACGGGCCGTCAGCTTCGGGTCCGCCTTCAGCTTTTCGGCGAGGTCGCGCAGTTCGGGCATCTTGTTATTCGGATCCAGTTTCGCCCATTCGACCGGCTTTCCTTCCTGCTGCGCCTTGGCGATGGCTTTCAGAATGCCGTGCGGACCGTCCGGGCTCGTGGTCTGGATCATCGTATGGATGTCGCCCATTGCCTTTGCGTCCAGCCCCGCGTCTTTCAGCAGCGGCTCGATGGTCTTGAAGGACTGCTCCTCGAGGCGCAGCCGGTTGTCGGCGGTGACGGCTTCGCCGGGCGCGGCATTCTTGCCGCCCGGGTGCTCGATGTCGTGGCCGACGGCGGCGGTGATGGAGTCGGCCATCTCCTGCGGCGTCAGCTTCTGCGCGCCGGGCACGCCCTGTTCGGCAAGCTCGTTGTTGCGCTTGACCAGTTCGGCGACCTGCGCGGTCACGTCGGCATAGTGGTTCGTGTTGTGGTACTGCGGCGTCTTGGCAAGGTCTACTTCCGCGCGGCTCGCGACCAGCAGCGCCGCCTTGTAATGCGGGTCGTCCTTGGCAAGGCCGATCTCATCGAGGTGATGCGCGACGAGTGCGGGAAGGCTGGGACGACCGACGTCGCGGTAGTTGTCGACGTGAATCTTGGTGAAAGCCTCCGCGGTTTCCGCGGGCGTGCTGCCAAGGTGAAAGAAGACGCCGCCGCGCGCGTCGAATTTCGTATCCAGCGTGCCGATTTTTTCCATGGCCGCGTTGAATTTTTCCTGACCGCCGAAGGCTTCGACGATGTCGGGATTCTGCGCCGCCATTTCCTTGACGGTATTGGGCAGGGTCTGGGCGCGTTCCTTGACTTCCGCAATCTGCTGCGCGGTCGTCGCGCGCAGTTCCCGGTCGTTATCGCCCAGCGCCGCCTGCGCGGCCGCGGAGGCGGGGCCTTCCTTCACGACGAATTGCGTAAATCCCGCGCGGGCGAGGGGGCCGTTGAGGTCTTCAAGCGTGCCGGCGCCAGTACGATATTCGCGCTGCTGCAGTTCCTGCGTGAAGCCGTCGCTCATCTTGACGTTGGAGCGGAGCCCTTCGTAGGCCGAAGCGCCAAGATCGGCGTCTTCCAGCATGGCGGAACGGGCCGTCAGCTTCGGATCTTTCAGCAGGGCTTCCTTCAGCTCGGGAAATTTGTCGTGGTTCGGCACTTTCGACCAGTCGACCTCCGTGCCGTCCTGCTGCGCCTTGGCGACTGCTTTCAGGATGTCATGCGGGCCGTCGGGGCTCGTCGTCATGATCATGGTGCGGATATTATTTTCGGACTCGAGATCGAGGCCTGCCTCGCGCAGCAAGGGCTTCATTGCGGCAAAGGAGCGTTTTTCCAGGCGCAGGCGGTCGAAATCTTCCTTGTTGGCGATCTGCTCCGGCGTCGCGTTCTTGCCGCCCGGATGGTCGAGGTCGTGACCGACGGCCGCGGTGATGGAATCCGCCATCTCCTCCGGCGTCAGCTGATGCGCGCCCGCGACGCCTTTGGCGGCCAGCTCATTATTCTTTTTAGCGAATTCCGCGACCTGCGCAGTGACATCGGCATAGTGGTTCTTATTGTGATATTGTGGGGTGTCGGCCAAGTCGACCTCCGCGCGCGCGGCCACAAGGATTGCGGCCTTGTAATGCGGATTGTCCTTCGACAGGCCGATTTCATCAAGATGGTGCGCGACGAGTGCGGGAAGGCTGGGCCTCGCGTCCTCGCGGTATTGCTCGACGTGAATCTTCGTAAAGGCGTCCGCCGTTTCCTGGGGCGTGCTGCCGAGGGAGAAAAAGACGCCGCCGCTTTGCTGAAATTTGGTGTCGAGGCCGCCGATCTTGGCCATTGTCGCCTCAAACCGGTCGTCGGTGTAGTCGCCGCCGCCCTGCACGAAGGACTGGCGGATGCGCGGATCCGCCGCCGCCATGGCGCGGATCTGGTCTTCCAGGGTCTGCGGTGTCGGGTTGGTATCTGGCATCAATGCACCTTTTTCGTCCGGGCCTGAAGAAGGGTCAGGAAAATGGCTTCGAGCTTCATCACATCCGACTGCATTTCGGCGCTGAGCACGCCCCACTGCGCATGCAGTTCGCCAATAGACTCGGCCATGCCCTTGATGTCGCCGTCGACGGCGAATTTCTGAAGGTTTTTAATATGGTCCTGAGGCGAAGTGGCGATGGTGGGCTGGCTGGGCATAATGGTCTCCCCGGATGTTGCTACAGGTCTCTTTCGCCGGAATTAAGAATTTGGTTACATATTGCGCGTTACATAATATTATAAAGGCAGGACGTTAGAAAATGATTAAAGGGCCGAAAAAACAGGCAAGCTCCTGTTTAAATTAAAAAATTATGGCCACTTCGCCTCCGGCGGCATCGACATCAGGATCGCTTCCGTATTGCCGCCGGTTTTCAGGCCGAACTGCGTGCCCCGGTCATAGAGAAGGTTGAACTCGACGTAGCGTCCCCGTCGCACCAGCTGGTGCTCACGCTGCTCCTGCGTCCAGGGCTCGTTCATGTGTTTGCGCACGACCGGCACGTAAGCCTCAATGAAGGCCCGGCCGACATCCTGCGTGAAAGAAAAATCCTTGTCCCAGCTGTTTTCGAGATAGTCGTAAAAAATGCCGCCCACGCCGCGCGGCTCGCCCCGGTGCGGCAGGAAGAAATATTCGTCGCACCATTTCTTGAATTTCGGGTAATAGGCCGGATCATGTTTATCGCAGGCTTTCTTGAGCGCGCCATGGAAATGCGCCGTGTCCGCGTCGTTCGGATACATGGGCGTCAGGTCCGCGCCGCCGCCGAACCAGGCCTTCGAGGTGACGATATGCCGTGTATTCATGTGCACCGCGGGAACCAGCGGCGAGCGCATATGCGCGACCAGGCTGATGCCGCCGGCCCAGAATTCGCCGCTGTCGGCGGCACCCGGAATGTTCTTGCGGAACTCGCTCGAAAAAGTGCCGTAGACGGTCGAAATATTCACGCCGACTTTTTCAAACACGCGCCCGCGCATGATCGACATCACGCCGCCGCCCCGCAGATGGCCGTCGCCTTCTTTTTTGCTGTCGGCGCGGTCCCAGGGCTTGCGCTCGAAACGGCCGGGCGGCAAGTCGCTGAAAGTCCCGGTGAGCTCGTCCTCGAGCGTTTCGAACGCCGCGCAGATCTGGTCGCGCAAAGAGGCGAACCAGGCCGAGGCGGCCTGTTTGCGGTCTTCCGGGGCGGGATGCCGTTGTGCGTGCGTCATGGTTATTCGATCCTCGCGCGCGATTAAGCGCCTTCCGAGGGCGAAAATCAAGCCGGATTAAGGAAACATGCCTGTCTGGCGCAGGGCTTCCGACAGCACCATGGCGGTTGCCACCGCGACATTGAGCGAGCGCACACCCTTGACCATCGGCACCACGAGGCGCGCGCCCACGGCTTCATGGACCTCGTCGGGCACGCCCGCGCTTTCGCGCCCCGCGATCAGGATATCGTCTTTCTGGAACCTGAAATCGACGAAGGACTGCGCGGCCTTCGTCGTCAGCAGCACGCGCCGCGCCGACGGGTTCGTTTCCTGGAACGCGCGCCAGCTGGCATGGCGCGCCAGGCGAAGATGCTCCAGGTAATCCATGCCTGCGCGCTTGAGGTTCTTGTCGGTCAGCAGGAAGCCGCAAGGCTCGATGATATCGAGCGGGATATTCAAACAGGCGCAGAGGCGCATCAGCGTGCCGGTGTTCTGCGGGATATCGGGTTCATAAAGCGCGAGGCGCATGCCGTTGATCGCTTCCAAATTTGTGTTGCCGCGGGAATAGTGGCATATTTGCAAAGGGTTGTCAGGAGCCGAGGTTTGCACCAGCGCAAGACATTGAAGATCGCTTCCTACGAGCTATGTGCGCTCGCGGTCATCGCCTTCGTTGCCGATCACGTGGGATTTTATTTCTACACCGATAACCTGTGGTTCCGCGTGTTCCGGCTCTTCGCGCTCGTCTGGTTCTTTCCGGCGGGCTATAACTCGGCCTGGCGCAGCAGCTGGCGGGTTTACGCCGGCATCGCGATCCTGACCATTATGGACGCCTGGATCTTCACGACCTGGTGGCCCATCAGCGCGATCGCGACGCTCGTCATCGCGCGCGCCCTCGTCGACCCGGTCATGGATTTCGCGCTCAAGAGCAAGACGCGGTTCTGGGGCGTGCAGGCGCTGCTGGTGCTGCTGATCATGCCGACCTCGGATTACCTGGAATACGGCACCATCGCGCTGCTGTTCGCGGAAGCGGGCTGGCTGGTGCGCCACCGGGGGCGCATGGCGGCGGATATCGTCAGCCTGCCGCATTTCTTCGTCTTCGCGACGGCCATCTTCCTGGCCTTCAGCCAGTATACCTTCGGCTTCAGCGCGCCCCAACTCGCGTTCGTCGTGGCCTCCACGGGCGGCGCGGCCTGGCTGATGTATCACTTCGACGGCCTCGTCCGCGAGGACCTGCGGCGGCGCCGCGCCGAGAAAGACGATCTGGCGCGGCGCGTCGTCAAGTTCCTCGCGCATCGCAGCCTCGAGATCTATGTGGTGCACCTCGCGATCTTCAAGCTCATGATTGTCTGGGCGAACCGGTGAGAGGCAGCGCATGACAAGCCCTGTCGCGACGAAAGAACTCACGGTCCTCGACCTGATCAAGGGCCTGTCGATGTTCGTCATGATCACGGACCATGTCGGCTATTACTTTTATCCGGCCGACCTCTGGTTCCGTGCCTTCGGGCGCATCGACTTTCCGGTATGGTTCTTCCTGCCGGGCTACAGCAAAAGCCGCGCGTTTGAATGGAGCTGGGTCATTGGCGGCGCGATGCTTGTCGCGGGCAACCTGATCACCGGCTATTCATTGTTACCGGCGAACGCCATCTTCACGATCATGCTGATCCGCTTCGGCGTCGACCGCATCACCGGCTACATGACCTCGACAGAGGCGCGGCGCGCGGCGGCCCTCAAGCTTTTCGCCGTTCTCCTGTGCGTGCTGGCGCCGCTGACCCTGGCGGGGATTTACGGAATCAAATGGCCGCCGGCCTTGGAAATGCAGGCGTTCACCGCAATGGCCGCGATCGATGGAGCGGCCTTCTGCTGGGCCGCCTCCTATGCGCTGCCGGGCGCGCGCTTCTGGCTTGCGGCCCTCGCGCTCGCGCTGTCATTCCCGGTCTCGTTCATCTTTTTCGAATATGGCACGCTCGGGCTCATCATCGGCGTCTTCGGCTGGCTGTGCCGGAATCGCGAGACCCTTTCCGGCGGCGCGCGCCGCGCCGCGCAGTTCGGGATCTTCTGCTGGATCGCCTTCTCGGCGCTGCAGGAATACATGTTCCGCTTCGAGACTGCGCAATTCGCGCTGATGAGCCTCGGCACGGGTCTGTACCTGTGGATCCTTTACGCCTACCGGCCCGGAGTTTTCCCGGCGGCGGAGAAAAAAGCCGGCTGGCTCCCGGTCGCGCTCGTGCGCTTCCTGGGCCGCCATACGCTGGAAATTTATGTATTCCACTTATTATTGTTCAAGGCGATCCGGCTCTGGTATCACCCCGAGCTTTTCATGAAGTGGCACGCCTTCGTCGGCGCGGGCGCCAAGGCGCTGATCTAGATTTTACATTATGTAATAATACGGACAGCCATCCGTTTGACGCTAAAACGTTTTTTTCGTGGCACTGTTATTCATAATCAAGAAATTTTTTAACGCCGGGTATTTTATTTTTCTTGGATTGGAGTAGTATCCCGGTAACGACATCCGGCTGGCGTTCGCCGTCCGGATCTTCGCAGTCCCTGAAGGATCACTTTCGTCCTAAAACAAGGAACAATAACAATGGACTCCAACGAAGACGGCGCAACCAGGCGCGATTTCCTCTATCTCACCGCCGGCGCGATGGGCGCGGTCGCGGTCGGCACGGCCGCCGTTCCGATCATCGACAGCATGAACCCCGCCGCCGACACGCTCGCGCTCGCCACGACCGAAGTGGATCTGAGCTCGGTGCAGCCGGGGCAAACCATCACCGTCGTCTGGCAGGGCAAGCCCGTTTTCATCCGCCGCCGTTCGCCCGACACGATCGCACAGATCCGCGCCGAGGACTGGCATTCGTTCCGCGACCCGCAATCCGACCAGGACCGCGTCCAGAAAGGCCACGACGAATGGCTTGTCCTCGTCGGCGTCTGCACGCACCTCGGCTGCATCCCGAAAGGCTCGAAGCCCATGGAACCCAAGGGCGAGTGGGGCGGCTGGTTCTGCCCCTGCCACGGCTCGACCTACGACCAGTCGGGGCGCATCCGCAAGGGCCCGGCGCCGCATAACCTGAAAGTGCCGGACTATGCATTCAAGTCCAATACGCTGATCGTTATCGGCGAAAAACCCAAGTCCGCGCCGAAAGCCGCTTAAAGGACAATTCCGACTTAAGGAACAATGATAATGTCACGACCCGCGAATCCCGAGAAGTTCAGCAACCCCTGCATCCAGTGGATCGACGAGCGCCTGCCGATCTTCACGATGCTCATCAAGGAATACCGCGTCTTCCCGATGCCCAAGAACGCCAACTACCTGTGGAGCTTCGGCGGCATCGCGATGACGATGCTGATCCTCATGATCGTGACCGGCGTCTTCATGGCGATGAACTACGATCCCAACACGCATGGTGCCTTCGAAAGCGTCGAGCGTACGATGCGCGACGTGAACTACGGCTGGCTGCTGCGCTACGCCCACATGAACGGTGCGTCGTTCTTCTTCATCGCGGTCTATATCCATGTGTTCCGCGGCCTCTATTACGGCTCTTATAAAACGCCGCGCGAGCTGCTCTGGATCATCGGCGTGATCATCCTGCTGCTGATGATGGCGACCGCCTTCATGGGCTACGCTCTTCCCTGGAGCCAGATGTCCGGCTGGGGCACGACCGTCATCACCTCGCTCTTCGGCGCTTTCCCGCTGGTGGGCGACGGCCTCGTCACCTGGTTGTGGGGCGGCTTCGCCGTCGACAACCCGACGCTGAACCGTTTCTTTGCCCTCCACTTCCTGCTGCCCTTCGTCATCCTCGGCGTGGTATTCGTCCACGTCTGGGCGCTGCATCAGACGGGCTCCAACAACCCGACGGGCGTCGAGCCGAAAACGCCGAAGGATACGGTGCCGTTCCACCCGTACTTCAGCACGAAAGACTCCTTCGCCCTCGTCGTGTTCCTGACGCTGTTCCTCGCGATGATCTTCTTCGCGCCGCTCGCGCTGACCGAAGCTGATCACTTCAAGCAGTTCGACCCGATGCAGACGCCGGATCATATCGTTCCTGAATGGTACTTCCTGCCCTTCTACGCGATCCTGCGCTCCTTCACGCTGGATATCTCGATCCCCTTCACGAACATCATCCTCCTGCCCGCGAAGCTGCAGGGCGTGGTGGCCATGTTCGGCTCGATCATCCTGCTGATGTTCCTGCCCTGGATCGACGCCTCGCCAGTCAAGAGCGCACGCTACCGCCCCATCTACCGCGTGATGGTGTTCCTGCTCGTCATCGCGATGTTCGCGCTCGGCTACGCCGGCTCGCAAAAGCCCGAAGGCCTGCCCGTGCGCATCGGCCAGCTCGGCACTGCCTATTACTTTGCACACTGGATCATCCTGTGGTTCATCAGCCGCAACGGCTTCATGGGCGTCATCCCGAAAGAACAGACGCTGCCCGTGCCGGCTTCCATCAGCGACGACCCCTGCTGCAAGCATTAAGGATCAAGGAGCTAATAATAATGAAAAGACTTCTCTGCGTTTTCGCCGTCGCGCTGCTGGTGACGTCCGGCGCGGTTTACGCCGCGAAACCCGCGCCGAAAGCGCCCGCGAAACCGGCCGCCACGGCCACGACGATGCCGTCGAAGGGCGAGAAATCGGCTGAATCGACCGCCAATCCGCCGCCGCCGGCGAAACCCGCGCCAGAGGGCAACTGCCCCGCCGCGACCGAGGAAACCGCAATACCCAAAATCGTCAACTGGCCCGACCGCGGCGTCTTCGGGCACTACGACATGGCGTCCGTCCAGCGCGGCTTCCAGGTTTACCGCGAAGTCTGCTCGAACTGCCATTCGCTGAAATTCCTGTCGTACCGCGACCTGCAGCAGCTGGGCTACACGCCCGACCAGGTGAAGGCGGTGGCGGCTTCCGTGACGGTGCAGGACGGCCCCAACGACGAGGGCCAGATGTTCGACCGCCCGGGCCGCCCGTCCGATCATTTCAAGTCGCCCTTCCCGAACGAGAAGGCCGCACGCGCCGCCAACAACGGCGCGCTGCCGCCCGACATGTCGCTGCTGGTCAAGGCGCGCGAAGGCGGCGAAGACTATATTTATGCCATCCTGAACGGATATGAACAGGCACCGTCCTGCGTCAGCATGTTCCCGGGGATGAACTGGAACAAATACTTCCCGCCGCACCAGATCGCGATGCCCAAGCCGCTCAACGACGGCCAGGTGTCGTTCAGCGACAATTCGCCCAATGACCTGTCCCATGAGGCTGCCAACGTCGCGCAGTTCCTGGCCTGGGCGTCCGAGCCGCACATGGAGCAGCGCAAGGAAATGGGAATTAAAGTTCTTCTGTTCATGTTTGTCTTCATCGGCATTATGGCCGCGGCGAAGTGCAAAATCTGGGAAGACGTGCGATAATAGAGAGTCGCTAAACGGGGTGTGTGTGCCGGCGGGCTTCTTCAAGGAGGCCGGCCGGCGGAAAACTGTTTTTTAAGGAACCAAAGCTATTAACGCCTCGCAAGTATTGCTGCAGATCGCCGGCGCTGTTTGCCTCCTCCTGTGGGGGGTGAACATGGTTTCCGTCGGCCTCAATCGCGCGTTCGGCGCGGTCTTGCGCCGCGTCGTCTCGCATTCCACCAGCAACCGTTTCAAGGCCTTTGGCGTCGGCATCGGCGTCGCCATCATGCTGCAATCCTCGACGGCGGCCAGCATGATCGTCTCGTCCTTTGCGGCGCGCAACGTCATCACGATCGCGGGCGCCATCGCCGTCATGCTGGGCGCGGACGTCGGCACCACGCTGGCCGCCCAGTTCATGTCGCTGAACGTGGCCTGGCTGGTCCCGGTGCTCGTCATCGCGGGCTACGTCGTCAACAACACGATGGAGACCAGCCAGTACAAGCATATCGGCCGCTCGCTCGTCGGCGTCGCGCTCATCTTTATCTCGCTCGGCATGATCAAGACGGTGGCGGGGCCGCTCGGCCAGTCGGGCACCCTGCACGAAATCCTCGAGCCGCTGTCCAGCCAGCCGGTGCTGGCCACCATCATCTCGGCGCTCTTCACCTGGCTCGCGCATTCCAGCCTCGGCACGGTGCTGATGTATATGTCCCTCGTCCATTCGGGCGTGGTGCCGGTCGCGCTCGGCTTCTCGCTCGTGCTCGGCGCCAATATCGGCGGCGTTCTCGCTCCCGTCGTCATGACGCTGCGCGATATCCCGGCAGGCCGCCGCGTGCCGTTGGGCAACCTGCTCACCCGCGCCATCGGCGTCGTCATCACCATCCCGCTGCTCGGCGTCATCGGTCCCAAGATCGCGGAATTCGATCCTGACCCCGCGCGGCAAATTGTTAACTTTCATACCGCCTTCAACATCGCGCTGGCGCTGGCCTTCCTGCCCTTCATCGGCCCGATGACGCGGTTATCTGAAATCATCCTCCCCGACCGCCCGCGCGAAAACGACGAAAGCCTGCCGCGCTATCTGGATGCGGCCGCCGTCTCGACAGCGCCCTCCGCCGCGCTCGTCTGCGTCGCGCGCGAAACCTTGCGCGTCTCCGACATCATCCAGCGCATGATGCGCGACACGCTCGAGGTCCTGCGCACCAACAACGCGCACCTCGTGCAAACCATCCGCGACCAGGAACGCACCGTTGACGGGCTTTATGAAGCCATCAAGAATTATCTCGTGCGCATGCAGGCGCTGCCTTTCGACGATCCCGAGCGTCGCCGCTACAAGCAGATCATCAGCTTCTCCATCAACCTCGAGCATATCGGCGACATCATCGACCACAACCTGATGGAAATGGCGCTGAAGAAAATCCGCAACCAGGACAATTTCTCGCGCCAGGGCTTCGCCGAGATCGCCGACCTGCACCAGCGCGTCATGGACAACATGGTCATGGCTCAGCACGTCTTCATGACGGGGGATGTGAAGATGGCGCGAAAACTGTTCGAGGAAAAGGCGGTCCTGCGCAATCAGGAAATGCAGGCGGCGGACAGCCACTTCAAGCGTTTCTCCGAAGGCGTCGCCGAAACGATCGCGACGTCCAGTCTGCACCTCGACATCCTGCGCGACCTGCGCCGCATCAATTCCTACCTCGCGCTCATCGCGTATCCGATTCTCGAAGAGGCCAAGGCGCTGCAGCCGACTCGTTTGAAGCCACCCAAGACCCCGAAGGGCAAAAAAGGCGGCGCGTCGTCGAAAAAAGACGTAGATGAGAGTGGTTCTCACCACGAAAACGACTGAAAAACCATGGACTTATGTCCAGTTAACGCATCCTGAATCCGATCGCTTTAACCGTTAACTTCTCCTTAAGAAGTTCAGTCTATTCTGGGAGATAGGAACAAGATTGGTTCCTTCAGAATTTGACCTTCATCTGTGCCTCCTCGTGACGTCTTCACCCCGCCCAGCAATGGGCGGTTTTTTTTATCCTGCGTTGCCAGGCGCTATGGCTATAATTTTGAAATCTTTGGTCCCGAAGTTGAAATCTTTGGTCTCCCCCTGCGTGATAGAGTGGTTGCCATGAGCAAGCCCCGGAAGACATTGGTCGCTATTCACGGTGCGGGCATGAATGCCGCCGTCTGGGGCGGCATCACGCCGCATCTCCTCGATTGCGGCCTGCGCGCGCTATCGCTGCCCGGCCACGATCCGAAGGCGGGCGGGGCGCTTATTCCCGATATTTCCGGCATGGCGGCCTGGGTGCGCCAGCGGCTCGATGGCACGCCACCGGATTCCGTCGTATTGATGGGCCATTCGATGGGCGCGCTGGTGGCGCTCGCTGCGGCCGCGGATCCCTGCGTTTCCGGCCTCGTTCTGCTGGGTACCGCCGCCCGCATGCCCGTCAACCCCGAGCTTCTGAAGACCGCGCAGGAAAAGCCGGCCGAGGCTATCGGCGCCATTATCAAATGGGGCGTCGACCCCGCGCATCCGCAGGTCGGCGCGGTGCGTACGGTTTTAGGTTCCCTCATGCATGGGATAGATCCGAAGGCCGTGGCGAACGACCTGGCGGCCTGCGAAGCGTTCAAAGATGGCGAGGAACTGGCGCGCCGGATCAATCGCCCAGCGCTCGTTCTTGCCGGACAACATGACAAGATGATCAAACCCGCCGAAAGCGAAAAACTCGCCGGGTTCCTGCCGCAGGGACACTATCACCTGCTGACCGATTGCGGCCATATGATGATGGTCGAGCGGCCGATAGAAACCGCGCATGAAATCAAGGACTTCATTGGCAATCTCACACGGGAGGAGGTGGCGTAGGGGAAGGTTAAGCCTTTTTCAAACTTGTCTTGTTAGAATATGTAGAAATTACCTTTATCAAGGGAGATACCGAATGGCTGTTTCGCATATACGGGCACTGCAAAAAAAACACGACAAAATTGAAGCTCGCATTCACGAGGAACTCGGACACCCCGCGCGGGACGAACAGACGATCAAGAAATTGAAGTTGGAGCGGCTTTACGTTCAGGAGCAGCTCGAAAAGGAAAGGCTCCAGACTCATTAAGTTATAAGGGAACTAAAAAAAACGGCGCCCGCCTTGCAAAGGGGGCGCCGTTTGATTTTTGCGGGCTGCGCTTAGCCGCCCAAAATCTTGATCGAGGTGCGCACCGACAGCGACAGGAACAGGATGCCCTGGAGCAGGCAGAGCACGATCACCGAGCAATCGAGGTACCAGACGGTAGCGTCATTCAGGTATCTGCCCAGCGCGCCGAGCATATGCAGGTTGAAGACCGCCGTCGGCGGCGGACCGCCATGGGCGACGTAGCCGCGGTATAACAGCCCGTGGTTGACGAAAAGGGGGCGGTTGGAATCCAGGAACAGGTAATTGACGCCGTCGAGGCCCGACCAGCCCGGCCATTCGTTCTTCTTGTTATAGGCGATGACTTCGTAGACATAGGCCACGGGCGCGGTCAGCAGGTTGACGAGACCGAACAGGAAGAAGAAGAAAACCAGCGGCATGAACATGATTTCCTTACCGCGGGGCTTGGGTCCGCCATACTTCGGTCCGCCCGCTTGGCCTGACGTGCCCGAGGCCGGACGTTTTTGGCCTCCCGGCTGCTGCGGCCGCGATGCTTGACCCTGTGGCTTGTTCCCCGTCTCCATGGACATCTCCCCTTCCTGGCGTTTTGAGGCCCCTGCCTTATGAGGATAGTGCAAAACCCCCTTCAAATCAAAACCGCGCCGGCCCAAATGAAGGACGCGGCGCGGTTTTCCTGAAAACAGCTAGTTTAGCCGGCAGCCGACGAGGTGTCGGAAGCTTCATCCTCGTCGCCATTGTCCTGCTGCGCAGGGGGCTGCTGGCCGGAGGCCGCGGCCTTGGCCAGGCGCTCGACGCGGCGCTGCGCCTTCTTGACGGCGCGGTCCAGCTCATCCGCCGTGCAGAGACCCAGCGAGACGGGGTCGGCAGGCTTCAGCGTATTGGAAGAGGGATGCGTCTTGTTGCGGATGGCGTCAACCGTGGGCTTGGTCGAGCCGACCAGCTTGGCGACCTGCACATCGGCCAGCTCGGGATATTTCTTGAGCAGGTAGGCGACGGCATTGGGCTTCTCGGCGCGCTTGGTGACCGGCGTGTAGCGGGGGCCCTTGGTGCGGGCGCGCGGCTTGGGCAGGTCGGTCTTCATCATCTTGAGCTTGGCATTGGTGTTCTTCTCGCAACGGGCGATTTCTTCAGCCGTCAGCTCGCCATTAATGATGGGATTGGTGCCCATGATGCCCGAATTCACTTCGCCGTCGGCCAGCGCCTGGACTTCCAGCGGATGCAGGCCGCAAAATTCGGCGATCTGGTCGAAGGTGAGCGCGGTGTTGTCGACCAGCCAGGCGGCGGTTGCCTTGGGCATGAGGGGATAAGCCATGGTAATTCTCCTTTGTACAAAAACGCCCGCCCAAACAGACAATTCTCAAGCTTCCGCGCCTTTTTGGAAAAAGGCGACGATTGAACAATCTTCAATCGCTTTAGGGGAGAGTCGTACCTGAAAATATAAATAATCCCCAGGAAAGTCCAGTTTTAATTTATTTACATAAAAATAAAAGAGGCTGCGGACGAATGTGAAAGCGCCTCAAATCAAAGGGTTTTCCACAGGCGCACGGAAAGATCGCTATCGAGGGTTGCATTTTTATCCTGAAAAAAAATGTGGAATACGTTAAATTTGACAGGCGTTCAACAAGCAGGTTCATCATGTTTTATCCAACGACCGACGTGGCTCCCAAAGACATTCATGCGGAGGACACCGCGCGCGACTTCAGCACCAATCGCCGCCTGCTCGTCCTGGGTCTCATGGCCGTGGTGGTGGGCCTTTTCGGCACGGTGGCCGCCTGGGCGCTGCAACTGCTGATCAATTTCGCCACCAACCTTGCCTATTTCGGGCGCTCCAGCACGGCGCCGGTTTCCATCGCCGGCAACCACCTTGGCTGGCTGTCGGTGCTGGTGCCCGTCATGGGTTGCCTGATCATCGGCCTGATGGCCCGCTTCGGGTCAGAAAAAATCCGCGGTCACGGTATCCCCGAAGCGATCGAGGCGATCCTGATCGGCAAAAGCCGCATCCAGCCCAAGGTCGCGCTGCTCAAGCCCCTGTCCTCCGCCATTTCCATCGGCACCGGCGGCCCCTTCGGCGCCGAGGGCCCCATCATCATGACGGGCGGCGCCTTGGGCTCCATCTTCGCGCAGATGTTCAACTTAAGCTCGGCCGAGCGCAAGACACTCCTGGTGGCAGGCGCCGCCGCCGGCATGAGCGCCACCTTCAATTCGCCGGTGGCCGCAATGCTGCTGGCCGTCGAACTGCTGTTGTTTGAATGGAAGCCGCGCAGCTTCATCCCGGTCAGCATTGCCTCGATGGTGGCGGCAGCGCTGCGCCCGATGATCCTGGGCGGGGGCGCCTTGTTTCCGATCCCCACGCCACCGGATCTGCCGGCTTACGGACTATTGTTCTGCGCGGGCCTCGGCATCATGTCGGGCCTGTTCTCGGGCCTGCTGACGCAGATGGTTTATAAGTGCGAGGACGCTTTTGCCAAGCTGCCCATCCACTGGATGTGGTGGCCGGTCCTGGGCGGCTTCGCGGTCGGCCTGGGTGGCCTTATCGAGCCGCATGCGCTGGGCGTGGGCTACGACAATATCGCGGCGCTGCTGCAGGGGAAAATGACCGGCGCGGACGCCTGGCGGCTCATCGGCGTGAAATCCTCGATCTGGGCGATCGCGCTCGGCTCGGGCACCTCGGGCGGCGTGCTGGCCCCGCTGCTCATGATGGGCGGCGCGCTGGGCTCGACCCTCGCTCCCTATATCCCCTGCGGCACGCCCGGTTTCTGGGCGCTGATCGGCATGGCGGCCGTCATGGGCGGCACCATGCGCGCGCCCCTCACCGCCATCGTCTTCGCGATCGAGCTGACGCATGAACCCAACGTGCTGCTGCCGCTCGCCGCCGCGTGCGTCGCCGCGCAAGGCACTACGGTGCTGCTGCTGCGCCGCTCGATCCTGACCGAAAAAATCGCGCGGCGCGGGCACCATGTGTTCCGCGAATATGTCGTCGACCCTTTCGAAACCGTGCGCATCGGGGAAATCATGGCGACCACGGTCGAAACGCTGCCGCATGACATGCCGCTGCAAAAAGCGGCGGAATTCTTCGCGACCGCCGACGCCGACGGCAAATATCACTATTATCCCGTCGTCGACAGCTTCGGCAAGCCGCGTGGCGTGGTGTGCCGCGCCGATGTGCTGAAATGGATGGTGGGCGATCCGCAGCTGCACGGCACGCTGGGCCAGCACGCGGGCAAGGAAAACTCGGTCATCGCCCATGCGCATGAATTCGCAGGCTCGCTGGCCGACCGCATGGTGCAGGCGGGCGCCGGCTGCGCGCTGGTGCTGGAAGGGCGGACGAAGTCGACCGCCGGCATCGTGACGCGCGGCGACCTGCTGCGCGTGCGCGCGCGCTTTTCGGAGAACGAGCATGCGCGTGAGATCCTGATGCCGGTGCGCCGCCGCAAGGGGCGCAAGCGCACGCCTTAAAGGTTCAGTTTGCGCGCGGGCGCCTGCGTGGCCGGCGTCTCGGGCGGCAGCTCCGGCGGGTTGCCCTTGAGCTCGACCAGCCTGTCGCGCGCCGCGATCAGCACGTCGCGGTCCGCCTGCGCGAACCGCGAGATCATCTCGCCGTTGCTGCCCAAAATCATGCGCTGGCCGAAGTCATAATAGTAATAGCTGAAGCCGTTGAATACCCGGAGCAGGGAATTGTTGATTTTCTGCGCGTCGAAGTCGCGGTTGAAGGCTTCTGTCAGGGGCATGTTTTTCTTCCTTACAGGTTGAACTTGCGCACGGGCGCCTGCGTGGCCGGGGCTTCGGGCGCCAGTTCCGGCGGATCGCCGCCCAGGCTGACAAGCTTGTCGCGCATCATGATCAGCACATCACGGTCGAGCTGCGCGAAGGGCACGACGCCGCCGCGCCCGGCCGTCAGGATGCGCTGGGTGAAATCATAATAATAGTCGTATGCCCCATTGCTGACATAAAGCACGGCTCCGTTAAGCTTGCTGGCTTCAAAGTCGCCGTTGAAGGAGTCGCTCAAGGACGCCATGGGGTTTTCCTCACAGGTTCAGCTTGCGCGGTTGCGCCGGCGCGGCCGACGGGTCGGGGCCGAGTTCGGGCGGGGTGCCGCCCATGTCCACCAGCGTGTCGCGCATGTCGATCAGCATGTCGCGATCAAGCTGCGCGAAGGGCGTCACCACCAAGCCGGCGTCGCCGTAGCTATTGCGCGTGACCATCGTGCGCGTCAGGAAGTCGAAGCTGATATAAGTGGATCCGCCCTGCGCGCTGTAATAGAGGCTCAGGACAAACTCATTGTCCTTGCGCGCGGTGTAGCGGTTGTTGAACTTGTCTTTCAGCGACATGATCGTCCTTATAAGTTAAGCTTCTTTTGCGCCGCCTGGGTCGCGGGCTCTTCGGGCGGCAGTTCCGGCGGCTTGCCGCCCAGATCGACCAGCCTGTCGCGCATCGCGATCAGCGCGCCGCGGTCCAGCTGCGAAAAGGGCATGACGACGGTGCCGCCGTCGCTCGACCCGGTGCGCGTGGTCATGACGCGCGCCATGAAATCATAGGTGTGGTAGATCGAGCTGCCGCCGCCGTTGGAATAGGAAACCCCCAGCACGAAGCCGTTGATCTTCTGCGCGTTGTAACCGTTCTGGTTGAAATCGCCGGTTAAGGACATCCGCATCCTCTACAAATTCAGCTTTTTCGCCAGGGCCTGCGTCGCGGGCGCCTCGGGCGGCAGTTCGGGCGGGTTGCCCTTCAGCTCGATCAGCTTGTCGCGCATGTCGATCAGCGTTTCGCGGTCGAGCTGCGCGAACGGCGTTACGCACAATCCGCCGTCGCCGTGGCCCTTGGTGCGCGTGATCAGGATGCGCGCGACGAAATCGTACAGCAGCTGGTTGTCATAGCCGCCGGCCTTGTACTGGACCGACAGCACGGCGTCGGTTTCTTTCTTGACCGTGTAGCCGCCCTTGCCGAATGCTGCGCTTAAACTCATCGACTTGGCCTTAGAGGTTGAGTTTCTTTTGCGGCGCCGCACTTACCGGCGTTTCGGGCGGCAATTCAGGCGGGTTGCCCTGCAGATCCACCAGCTTGTCGCGCATGGCGATCAGCGTGTCGCGGTCGATCTGCGAAAACGGAGTAACGGCGACGCCGCCCTTTTCCCAGTTGGTCGTCACCAGCGTGCGGCCGGCGAAGTCGTAATAATTTCTCACATAGCCATATTCGACGCGCAGCACGGCATCGCTGTCCTTATAGGCCGAATACCGGGAATTGAACGCTTCCACGAGAGAAGACATGGGCGGAAATATCCTTTGTGTTATGCAAAGGACGCTATCATGTGCCATGTGCTATGTAAAGAGAGAGCTTTTCTTACCGTCCGCGGATTTTTGCGTGGCAGGGGCCGGGCATCATTCGCACTGAGCTTGTAGCTCTTCCATTCTGTGGAAGCAAAAGCTGTTGCTGCCATAGTTAAAGGCCGCATAGAGGCCCAGCAGAAGGGACGCGCCGTTGGTAGCCCGGTAAGATTCGTCGAATTCTTCAATTAAATTCATAATTAAATTCCTTTTTAAACTAAAAACATGGAATAAAATATCATATGGGAATAGTTCTGTCAAATTAAAAAGCCTGTGGATAAGTCCTTGGAAACGGGCGAGTTTGAAGGATGCCTAACTGCGGATCTTCAGGACAATCTTGCCGACATGCTTGCCGGATTCGAGATAGTCGTGCGCTGCCTGCGCCTCCTGGAGCGCGAAGACCTTGTCGATGACGGGGCGGATTTTTCCGCGCGCGACAAGGGGCCAGACCTGCTTCTTCAGCGCCTTCGCGATCGCACCCTTCACGGAGACGGGCTGCGGGCGCAGCGTCGATCCGGTCATGGTCAGGCGCTTGGACATGACCTGGAACAGGTCGACTTCCGCCATGCGACCGCGCTGCATGGCGATGCTGACGTGCCGGCCATAGGGCGCAAGACAGCGCAGGTTGCGTTGCAGATAATCGCCGCCGATCATGTCGAGCACGACATTCACGCCTTCGGGGAATGTCTTGGCGATCTCTGTCACGAAATCCTTCGTGCGGTGGTTGATCGCCAGTTTCGCGCCCAGCTTCACGCAGGCGCGGCATTTTTCATCCGTGCCGGCGGTGACCGCGGTGCGCGCGCCGAAAGATTTCGCCATCTGGATGGCGGTCGTGCCGATGCCCGATGCGCCGCCATGGATCAGCACGCTTTCGCCCTTCTTCAATCCGCCGCGCTCGAACAGCGAGGTCCAGACGGTGAAAAATGTTTCTGGGAGGGCGGCCGCCTGCACCCAGTTGACGCCTTTGGGAATGGGCAGGCATTGCGGCGCGGGCACCACACAATATTCGGCGTAGCCGCCGCCGGCCACCAGCGCGCAAACGGCCTGGTTCTTGCGAAAGCCTTTCACGCCGCGGCCGACGCCTGCGATCTCGCCCGAAATTTCCAGCCCCGGCACATCGGTGATACCTTTGGGCGGCGGATACAGGCCCTTGCGCTGCAGCAGGTCGGGCCGGTTGATGCCGGCGGCGCGCACGCGCACCAGCACTTCGCCCTTGGCGGGTTTCGGCACCGGGCGCGTTACCACGATCAGTTGCTGCTGGTCGATGACGATGGCGCGCATCTCGTCGGGGAGGCTCGGCTTTTTTGCCATCTTGGTAAGCTCGCGGGTTTGGGTTATAGTCCGGTTCCGTCAAGGGAAATTATACATGATTTTCGACGAAGATACCGACCCTAAAACGAAGCGCGCCAAGCCGCGCCTGCTTGATACCATGTCGGTCCCCGACATGAAAGAATACCTCGTCCACCTCGCCGAGGAGATCAGGCGCGTCGAAGCCGAAATCGAAAAGCGCGAAAAACATAAAAACGCGGTCGACGCGATTTTCAAGAAGCCGGGATAATCCCAATCTGCGTCATGCCCGCCTTGCGCGGGCATCCAGAAGCGGGTCCGCGCGTCGCATAAGTCATGAAGGCACGTTTGCGCGTGCGCCTGGACCCCTGCGCAAGGCGGGGGTGACGATGGCTTTCGTTTTTATTTAAGCTCGTCACGCGTGGGCCGCTCGAAAACCTTCCACCAGCTTTCCAGCTGCTGGCGCGTGACGTGAAAGATGTCGGGCGTCAAACTGGCGTTGCGCTGTTCGATGCGCCGCCACAATTCTTCCAGCGGCATGTCGAGGAAATGGATTTTAACGGCATTTCCGTTGGAGGCCGCGCGCTGGCGGTAGCCGTCGCGCTCGGACTTCGACCAGAAACCGTTTTCGAGGATGACGTCGAGGCCCAGCTCCATCGCACGGTGGGCCAGGTCCTCCTGTACGGCCTCGACCGCGGCGCGCGCGGCCTCATTATGACCGTCGCCGATAATGCGCGCCATCCATTCGTCCGGCGTCAGGCGCAGGGCGGGCCGCTCCTGCTCGAGGCGCAGGGCCAACGTCGTCTTGCCCGAACCGGGCAGGCCGCAGATGAGGTGAAGGGTGGGCATAACTTTTACTCCGTCATTCCCGCGCAAGCGGGAATCTTGTGCAGCAATAACGGGCTCGGTGCGGCGAGATGATCAGGTTTTGATCAGCTCGAGCCATTCGTCTTCGGTGAGGGTTTTGACGCCCAGTTCGACCGCTTTTTTCAGCTTCGAGCCCGCGTCTTCGCCGGCCACGAGATAATCAGTGTTCTTGGAAACGGAGCCCGCAACCTTCGCGCCCAGCATTTCGGCCTGTGCCTTGGCTTCCTCGCGCCCCATCTTCGACAATTTGCCGGTGAAGACGACGGTCTTGCCGGCGACGGGGGAATTGACGGCCTTGGGCCGCTCGAAGTCCCTGATCGTCAGTTCCTGCCGCAGGTCGTGAATGACTTCCTGGTTATGCTTCTCGGCGAAAAAGGACACAATGTCTTCGGCGACCGAGGGGCCAATATCCTCAATGGACAAGAGCGCATGATAGGCGCCGCTTTCGCGGTCCTTCGCCTCTTTCATTTCATGCAGCAGTTTGTCGAGGCTTTCGTAATGCAGCGCGATTTTACGCGCTGTCGCCTGCCCAACCTGGCGGATGCCGAGCGCGTAAGTAAAACGGTCAAGGCCGATGGTGCGGCGCTTTTCGACGGAGTCGAGCAGTTTTTTAACGGAAAGCTCGCCCCAGCCTTCGCGTTCTTTCAGGGCTTCGGCATGTTTTTCCAGGCGGAAGATATCGCCCGGCGTCTGGATGATCTTTTCGTCCCAGAATTCCTGGATGATCTTGTCGCCGAGGCCCTCGATGTCGAAAGCGGTGCGGCTCGCGAAATGCTTCAGGCGCTCGACCGCCTGCGCCGGGCAGATCAGGCCGCCCGTGCAGCGCGTGGCGGCTTCGTCCTGCTCGCGCACGGCTTTGCTGCCGCATTCGGGGCATTTATCGGGGAATTTGAAAAGCTTCTTCGGGTTCGGGTTCACCACGCGCACGACCTGCGGAATGACGTCGCCCGCGCGCTGGATGATGATGCGCGCACCCTCGTAGGCGCCCTTGCGGTTGATCTCGTCCTCGTTATGCAACGTGGCGCGGCTGACCACGACGCCGCCGACGCTGATCGGCTCCAGTTCCGCGACCGGCGTCAGCGTACCGGTGCGTCCGACCTGGATGATGATTTTATTGATGATCGTCTCGGCCTGTTCCGCCGGGAACTTATGCGCCGTCGCCCAGCGCGGGCTGCGGCTCACGAACCCTAAGCGTCGCTGATAGTCGAGCGAATTGACCTTGTAAACGATGCCGTCCAGGTCGTAGGCGATCTCCGGGCGTTCCTCATAGACTTTCTCGTGGAACTTCAGAAGCTCGGCTGCGCTGCCCGCGACCTTTTCCGGTTCCGGCACCTCGAAGCCCCATTGGGCCAGCTTCCGGCGAATGCCTTCCTGCGTCTCGGCGACGGGTTCCGATACTTCGCCCAGCGCATAACCGAAAAAGCGCAAGGGACGGCGCGCGGTAATCGAGGCGTCGAGCTGGCGCAGAGACCCGGCGGCGCCATTGCGCGGGTTGGCGAAGACCTTGTCGCCCAAGGCTTCCTGCGCCTTGTTGAGCTTCTGGAAGTCCGCGCGGGTCATATAGACTTCGCCGCGCACCTCCAGCACCTCCGGCACGCCTTTGGGCAGCTGCTGCGGCACGGATTTGATCGTGCGCACGTTTTGCGTCACGTCTTCGCCTTCCTCGCCGTCGCCGCGCGTGGCGGCCTGCGCCAGCTTGCCCTGCTCATAGCGCAGACTGCAGGACAGCCCATCGATCTTGGGTTCGGCCACGATTTCGAGCTTCGCGGCTTCGGGCAGGTTCAGGAACTTGCGCACGCGGTCGACGAAGTCGGCCACGTCCTCTTCCGAAAAACTGTTCGACAAGGACAGCATCGGCATCGCGTGGCGGACCTTGGCGAATTCCTTCAAGGGTTTCGCGCCCACCGTTTTTGTGGGACTGTCAGACGTTGCCAGCAGCGGGAAACGTGTCTCGATTGCCTCGAGGCGTTGTTTCAGCGCGTCATATTCGGCGTCCGATATTTCGGGCGCGTCTTTCTGGTGATACAGGATATCGTGGCGGCGCAAATCCTTGCGCAGCCGGGCGGCTTCGGCTTCCGCTTCGATGATGTTCATTGTCGAAACGGCGCCGGATTTTTCTTTCTTACGCGGCGACAACATGGTTCTCCAAAAGCTTGGCCGCCTGCGCGCGGGCTTCGCGGGTGACTTCCGCGCCCGACAGCATGCGGGCGATCTCTTCCTCGCGCTCCTTCACGGCGGTGAGCGGCGTGATTTTCGTGATCACGGCGCCCTTATGGGCCGATTTCGACACATGCCAGTGATGCGCGGCACGCGCCGCCACCTGCGGGCTGTGCGTGACGACGAGGACCTGGTAATTCTTCGCGAGGCGCTGCAACCGCTCGCCTACGGCGTCCGCCGTCGCGCCGCCCACGCCACTGTCGACCTCGTCGAAAATCAAGGTGGGAATGGAACCCGTTTCGGCAAGGATGACTTTGAGCGCCAGCATGAAACGGCTCAGCTCGCCGCCCGAGGCAATCTTGTGGATTGGGGCCGGCGGCGTGTTGAGGTTCGTCGAAACGGTGAATTGAACGCGTTCGAAACCCTTCGGACCCCAGTCGGCCTCCGCGCCCTTGACGCACTCGACATTGAATTTGGCTTTTTCCAGGCGCAGGTCGGGCAATTCGGCGTTCACTGCTTTCGCCAGTTTCTGCGCCGCCTTCGCGCGCTTGGCGCTCAAAGTTTCGGCCAGCTGCATATAGGCCGCGCGCGAGGTGGCGACCGCCTTCTTGAATTCCGCCAGTGTTTCCTCGCGGTGGGTGATCAGGCGCAGCTTCTGCGACAGCTCGTCATAAACTCCGGGTAGCGCATCGACGGTGACGCGGTGCTTCTTTGCGCATTCTTTTAGCGCGAAATAGCGTTCCTCGACATCTTCGAGCCGCTCGTCGCCGGCATTGCCGCCGTTTTTGAGCTTCTCGACCTGCCAGGCCAACTCATCGATCTCGCCCTTCGCGCGCGACAGGGAATCCAGCAGCGGCGATACTTGCGCGGGCGCCTTGTCGGACAGGCGTTCCAGTGTCGATTGCAGGCGGCCCAGTTGCGATTGCAGCCCGTCCTCGGCTTCGAGGATTTCCGTCGCCTGATCATAGGCCGCGGCCAGTTTGTCGCGGTTCATCAGCGCCTGGCGCTTCTCGGCCAGGATCGCTTCTTCGCCGGGTTGCGGGTCGAGCTTTTCCAGCTCGGCCACCATGTGCTTCAGGTAATCTTCCTGGAGGCGAGTCGCCTCGATATCGCTTTGCGCCTGTTCGAGGCGGCTGGCGGCCTCGCGCCAGACTCTCCACGCCGCGGCGATTTCCGCGGCATCTTTCTCCAGCCCCGCTTGCGCGTCGAGCACGGAAATATGGGTTTCAGGGTTCAGCAGCCCTTGCGTTTCGAACTGGCTGTGGATTTCAACCAGCAGCGCGCCCGCTTCCTTCAACAGCTGCACTGAGACCGGCGCGTCGTTGATAAAGGCCTTGCTGCGCCCGTCTTTTGCCAGCGTGCGGCGCAGGATGATGCTGTCCTTGGCCTCGATGCCCTTGTCTTTGAGCAGCGCGAAGACCGCTTGGCCGGCTTCGACGTCGAAGCAGGCCGCAGCCGAGGCCTGTTCCGCGCCGTGGCGCACCAATCCCGCATCCGCGCGCGCGCCGAGCGCCAGACCCAGCGCATCAAGCAGGATCGATTTGCCGGCACCCGTTTCGCCGGTGAGCGCCAGCAGCCCGTCGCCGCCTTCCAGCGTCAGGCGGTCGATCAGGACAACATTTTGTATCGCAAGGCTTGTCAGCATCTCTTGCCCTACAGAATTCTGCCAATGGTCCTTCGGTAAATCGATTTCGGCGGCGCTTCGCCGGTATTGCCCTTCATCAGCTTGTACGCGTCCTTGTACCAGCTGCTCTCGGGGTAATTATGTCCCAGGATCGCGGCGCTTTTCTTCGCCTCGTCGATCAGGCCCAGCGAAAGATAGCATTCGACCAGGCGCTCCAGCGCTTCCGGCACGTCCGTCGTTGTCTGATAATTGTCGACGACATGTTTGAAGCGCGGAATGGCCGCCGTGTATTGGTGGCGCACGAGGTAATAGCGGCCAATCGACATTTCCTTGCCGGCCAGATGGTCATTCGTGAGATCCATCTTCAGGCCCGCGTCGCGCGCGTATTTGCTGTCGGGGAAGCGCGTGACCACCTGCTTGAGGTTTTCCAGCGCCATCTCGGTCATCTTCTGGTCGCGGCCCACGTCCGAGATCTGCTCGTAATAGCACAGCGCGCGCAGGTAATAGGCGTAAGCGACGTTCACGTCGCCCGGATGCAGCTCGATGAAATGGTCGAGCGCCAGGACCGCTTCGTCATATTTCAGGTTCTTATAGTCGGCGTAACCTTCCATCAGTTGCGCGCGGACCGCCCACTGCGAATAAGGATATTCGCGGTCGACATCGTCGAAGGCCTGCGCCGCCTTGTGATATTCGCCGCGGTCGAGCGCATCTTTTGCGTCGTTGTACATTTTTTCAACGGGCGCGGGCGGCTTGTCCTTGTCCGCGTCTTTTTTCGAGGCGCAGCCGGGCAGGCACAAAAGCGCGCACAGGCAAATCACGGAAGCCAGTTTCAGGCGGGACATGACAGAATCCAAAGAACAAAAGGGATACGCAACATGCTATTTATATAGCATGCTTTGCAAAAGCCTCAAAGGGGGCAGGGACTTAAGATTAGGCCGTGACGGCGACCGGCATATCCGCCTCGCCGAAGTGGCGTCCCGCTGTGACGGGAATGCGAGGGGCCGTGACCGGGGCTGCCAGTTCGACCAGTTCGAAGGCGTCGGGCTGGCTGAACAGCACGTGCAGGATCTTGTTGTTCATGGCATGGCCTGCGCGGACGCCGTGGTAATGGCCATACAGCTGGGCGCCGGCCAGGTACAGGTCGCCGATGGCGTCCAGCACCTTGTGGCGCACGAATTCGGTCTTGAAGCGCAAGCCGCCGGGGTTCAGGACCTTGTCGCCATCGACGACGATGGCGTTTTCGAGAGAGCCGCCGCGGGCGAGGCCGATTTTTCTTAATGCTTCCACTTCATGCAGGAAGCCGAAGGTGCGGGCCGAGGCCACATCGGCCCGGTAGCTGTCTTCCTTGAGGTGGTGGGTGAATTTCTGGCGGCCGATGGCCGGGTTGTCGAAAGAAATCTCGAACCCGAAATACTGGCTGTCGGCGGGCGACAGGAACACTTCTTTTTCCGCTTCCTGATAGGACACGGTTTTCTTGATGCGCAGCACCTTGCGGGCGGCTTTCTGGCGGACGAGGCCCGCGCGCTCGATGGCGGCGACGAACTTGATCGCGCTGCCGTCCATGATCGGTACTTCCGGACCGTCGATGTGGATGATCGCGTTATCGAGGCCCAGTGCCGCGCAGGCGGACAAGAGGTGCTCAACGGTGGAAACGGTGACGCCGGCCTTGTTGCCAAGAACGGTGCAGAGCTTGGTGTCGACGACATGGTCCCATTTCGCGGGGACGACATTGTCGCGATCCAGGATGTCGGTGCGCACAAAGACGATGCCCGAAGACGCAGGCGCCGGATCCATAGTGATCGTGGTATTCGCGCCGGAATGAAGGCCCACGCCCATAAGCGTCAGCGGCGATTTCAGCGTGTGCTGCGAAGCGGACATCAACATTTTGTGAAAAACCCTGATTGTTGAATTGGTTAGGATATCTCCCCCAACTCCTTTGGTAACAAAATGACGAGGCGAGCTGAAGTCACTCTTTGCGACAATGTGTTACAAACGCAAATAACTGATCTAAATAGGTATTTCCGGTTTCTGTAACATTTTTGAATGACGGCGGCAGGAATTAATTTGACATAATTACACGCCTCCGTTACTCTCTTCCAAACCACTGAAAAGGCGCTGAAACCAGCATATTTGAACGTTGCAGGACAATTTCCGCATGAACCCCGACGAAATTTCGATCTGGTCGAAGGAATACAAAGGGCGGCCGCCGCTGCCCCCAAAGGTGCCGACTCCTCCGAAAGAGGAAGCTCCGCGAGAGGCGGCCATGCCACAAGGCTTTGAGCTGCCTCCCGGGCTGCAACTGCCGCCGGGCGTCACGCCCGAACAATTCATGCAAGCGATGCAAATGGAGCAGATGCGCCGGATGCAGATGCAGCAAATGCAACAGGCGCAGCGTCCGCCCGGCAAGCTCAAGATTGCGGCCATCATCGGGCTGCAGCTCGTCCTCGCCGCCGGCCGCCTGATCGGCCACGCGCTCAAGCGGCTTTTTGGCCTTGGCATGATCGTCACGGGTGCGGTATTCAACAAGCTGTCCGGCCGCAAAGACGGGAGCAAGAAAAAGATGAGTTTGAAAGCGGTATTCCTTGGCGCCGCCCTGGCGATGGGCGCGATGATGGCGCCCGGCGGCTATTACATGACGCAGCCCAACGAAATCGTGCGCACCCGCGTCACCGGCAAAGTCGAGGCCGACACGAAAGCGGAATTCCCGGGCCAGAAATACATCATCCACACCAGCCAGGGGCAGCGCTTCGACACCTATGGCATCGAAGGCGGCAAGAACATCCAGGAAGGCTGCGTCTACGACTTCAACGTGAAAAGCGCGCGCATCCAGATCTGGCCGCCGGGCTACACTCGCAGTATCCAGAGCTACAAGCCCGTCGACGGCGGCTGCAAGCCTTAATTGTCATTCCCGCGCAAACGGCCGCCGACCTAGTGGCCAACGCCACCGAGTAGGGACCCCCGCTCCCTGTGCTAATAACCGTTACGCCGCGTGCGTTCATTTTATCGAGAAACGGAAATCGCTATGGGATGGCGTTTGTAACCGCGTAACCTGTTTTGAGGCACTAGCGTACGAAAGCACGATGTCTTTGAAAGGCCCGCCGGCAAGGGCTGCTTCGTCGCGAAAGGCTACCGGCAGCCGTTTGCCATCCTTTTGACCTCTGCTGGCATAAAAAAACCGACTGCCTTCCACGGGATTGTCATGCCCGATGGGCTCCCCGGGCCGGACGCCGTGTTTGCGCCATTCAGCTTCTATTTCGGACAACATGTTCTGCCAAGCATCCTTTTCGTCATGTTGGCCAAAATAGTATACGATATTTTTTTTCGATTGTTCCGGGCCGCTGCTAAAACCGGGACCGATATGACTCTCGTCAATGATCTTGAAGGCTCTTATCCCATATCCCGCCACAATGGGAACGGCAAGCTCCCAAGCCAAGGCAATGTTCTGTCTTGCCTGGCTGACGCTTTCCGGATCTGCTGAATTTTCCGGGCGCATCAGGGACGCGTGAATTTTCCATTCGTCTTTCTGCCACTCAGCTGCTTCCGCTGAAGCCGTGGAGGCATTGCGCCCATAGGCAAAGTTTGTCGCGACATAGAAACCTCCGCCGGGACTATGCAGATAATACTCATTGCCCGCAATGTTGTAGGTGCCCCAGTTATTCGGGATCGCATCGTAGGCGGGGAAAACATTTTTTGGCGTCTTTTTTGGCTTCTTGGCAATCGCGTCGCCGAAATCAATGCCGGGAGAAATCCTTCCTGTCTTTGCAATCTGCTGTTCCATTTGCCCGCTCCTGCTGAAAATTCCGTCAGAAGATTCAAAACCGCTTTTCCGTGATCGGGAGGATCAGGGACACAAAAAAACCTTGAACCTTGAAGTCCTCGGCTGTTTTGCAGATCGTTGCTGCGGGAATCCGGACATGAAACCCTAAACCGTCCGGCACATTCTCTCGGTCCTGAATATGAACGGAGAGAGGCATGCTGCGTCTTCTTTATACCTGATTCTGTAGTATTATGTCAAATAAAATCCTTGCCTGAGAAGTGCGCCGCATCCAAGTCTGGCCGCTTAATCTTCCTTCTCTCCGCAATCGTCATTCCCGCGCAAGCGGCCGCCTACGCCAAAGCTTCGGCGGCTAAAAGTATGCGTGCCGGCCGGAGCTTTAGCGTAGGCGGGCGCGAAAGGACATCCGTATTTATCCGTGTTCATCTGTGGTCTCCTTTCTCTTTCCGCCCGGGGTCCCCGCGTTCGCGGAATGACGTCCAAGGGGCAAAAAGAAAAAACCCCGGGATCGCTCCCGGGGTTTTTCATCGAAGACGGAGTTCTGGACGTCTTAATTGGCTTGTCTGCGCAGGAAGGCCGGGATGTCCAGCTCGTCCTCCGCCGATTTGCCGCCTTCCTCGACCGAGAGTTTCGGCGAGGCCTCCGCCCGCGGCGCTGCGGGAGCAGGAGCCGTAACCTCTTTCTCCCTTTGCAGCGTGAAGCGTTCGAACAGCGACGGCGACTTCTTCGGCTGTTTTTCGGCCATATCCATTTTCGGTGCCGTCAGCGTTTCGGTCTCGCCGCCGAACAGATCTTCCGCCGTGCTGCCGGCCGCATGGCGCGGATCGACAGGCTTGGGCGGAATGAAGCTGTTGCCGTGGCGCATGCCGCGCGGCTGCTGCTGCTGCGTGGCGGGCGCTGTATTGCGCTGCGGATAGTTCTGCGTCACCGGGGCCGTCTGCTTGCTGGTCGTCCAGGCGTCGCTCGCTTCATCGAGCTTGCGCGCCGTGGCTGTCGCCGTGCCGTAGTCCATCGCCTGGCCATGACCCGCCTGCATTTGCGGTTCGGGCGAGCGCTGCCATCCGTCGTCGGACGCAACCGGCTGGCTTTGCTGTGCCGTCGCGGGCGCAGGCTTGGCCGCAGCGGTCGGCTGATACACGGGCTGACCCGCCTGCGGGACGATCGAGGGCGGAAGGCCCCCATTGCCGCCGAAGGTGTCGCGGGTCGCGCGCATGCTGGTGTCACGCGCCGGTTCGCGGCGTTCGAAAGCCGCGTAGCCGACGGTCGGCTGCACTTTCGCCTGCACTTGCGGCTGATGATGCGTCACCACCGGACGGCGCGCCGCTTCGACCGCGTTCGTCGCGATTGAAGGAACGCGCATCGCCGGGCTGACGGTGCCGTCAATGCCGGTCGCCACCACGGAAATGCGCATCTTGCCGTTGAGCGTGGTGTCCTCGGTCGAGCCGAAGATGATGTTCGCGTCGGGATCGACTTCATCCCGGATACGATTCACCGCCTCGTCGACTTCGAACAGCGTCAGGTCGTTGCCGCCGATAACGTTGATAAGGACGCCGCGGGCGCCTTTCATCGAGACATCGTCGAGCAGCGGGTTGGAAATGGCGGATTCTGCCGCCGCGATCGCGCGGCGCTCGCCTTCGCCCTCGCCCGTGCCCATCATCGCCTTGCCCATTTCGGCCATCACGGCGCGAACGTCGGCGAAGTCGAGGTTGATGAGGCCCGGCATGACCATGAGGTCGGTCACGCCGCGGACGCCGGACTGAAGAACTTCGTCCGCCATCTTGAAGGCGTCGGCGAAGGTGGTCTTCTCGTTCGCCACGCGGAACAGGTTCTGGTTCGGGATGATGATGAGCGTATCGACGTGCTTTTGCAGCTCGTTGATGCCGTTTTCCGCCAGCTTCATGCGATGCGTGCCCTCGAAATGGAAGGGCTTGGTGATCACGCCGATGGTCAGGATGCCGGCTTCACGCGCCGCCTGCGCGATAACGGGCGCTGCGCCCGTCCCCGTGCCGCCGCCCATGCCGCAGGTGACGAAAACCATGTTGGAGCCTTCGAGATAGGCCATGATTTCGTCGATGCTCTCTTCGGCGGCCGCGCGTCCGATCTCGGGATTCGCGCCCGCGCCCAGGCCGCGCGTGACGTTCACGCCGAGCTGGATTTTATGCGGCGACGAATTTCCCTCCAGCGCCTGCGCATCCGTATTGCAGACGAGGAATTCGCAGCCTTCGAGATTGGAATTGATCATGTTGTTCACGGCATTGCCGCCGGCACCGCCGACGCCAATCACCGTAATCTTTGGTTTCAGACGATTTGTCTGTGATTGCATTCTTATGTTGATTGCCATTGTTGTTAAGTCCTCCGCTTCGATTTGTTGATTCTACTCTCGTCGATTCGCGCTTTCCAGAGTCATCATGCTTTCACGACGCATTTTTTTGTTTTTTGTAATTCCCCTAAAACTTTGGATTCAAAATCTGTTTTAGGACCTGGAAAGGCGTAGTTCCCTGTGTATTGAATCGTTTACCAGTTCTCCTTCAACCAGTGGGTGACCTTGGTGATGAGTTCGCCCGCAAAAGGCACGGGCAGAGAAAATCCATAGGCCTGCGGCGCGACGGGAATTTCGTCCGCGTGTTCCGCCGCGTAATGCAGCAATCCCGCGCAGGCCGAGAAGGCGGGACCGCCCGTCGCTTCGGCGAGGCCCTTGATCCTGTGCGGACGGCCCAGCCGGATCTGCTTGTCGAGGATCAGCTGCGCGATATCGCACAAGCCCGGCAGCTGCGATGCCCCGCCGGTCAGCACGACACGCCGGCCCGCGATCTGATTGATGCCGCTGTCCACGAGCTTTGCGCGCACGAGCTCGAAAGTCTCTTCGATGCGCGGCTGGATGATGTTTCCCAGCATTGACTTGGGCACGTAATTGGGCTGCGAATGTTCTTCTTCGCCCACCGGCGGCACGTCGATCATCGCGGTGTCGTCCATGCCGCTCGCCTGCGCGGTGCCATACAATGTCTTGATGCGCTCCGCGTCGTTGAGCGAGGTGATGAGGCCGCGCGCGATATCGCTTGTCACATGCTGGCCGCCAACCGGGATGGCCGAGGAATAGATCAGCTTGCCTTCAACGAAGACGCCGATCGAGGTCGCGCCGCCGCCCATGTCGATGACGGTGCAGCCCAGATCCATCTCGTCATCGACGAGCGCCGCGAGACCCGCCGCATAGGGCGTCGCACAGAAGGCTTCAACCTCGAGGTGGTTCTGGTGCACGACAGTCGCGATATTGCGGGTCGAGGCAGTCAGCGCTGTGACCGGGTTCAGGATGACGTCCAGCTGCTGGCCCGCCATTCCTCTTGGCTCTTCAATTCCACGCTGGCGGTCGATGGCATAGCCCGACGCGATAATATGGATAAGCTCGTCTTTGCCGGGCGCCGCGACGGTGCCGCTTTGCTGCAGCGCCTGGCGGATGTCGCGGTCGGTGACCTCGCCCTGGATGCGGGTGCCGACGGTCAGCTGGTGTGAAAGCGTGTGGATGCCGGGAATGTTGACGAAAACCGAGCGGATCGGCTGGCCCTGCAGCTGGCTGCGCGCCATCAACTCGGCCGACTCGACTGCATGCGCGACCGCCGTCTCGGCGGCCTTGAGGTCGATGATCGCGCCCGCCTTCACGCCCTTCGAGGCCTGATGCCCGATGCCGATGACCTCTATCGTGCCGTGGCTCTTGATCTCGGCGATGAAGCAGCAGACCTTGCTGGTGCCGATATCGAGCGCCGCGATGATGTTGCGCGAGAATAAATTGTCCTGTTTGGCCTTCGCCGCCGTCCCCTTGGCCAGAATCGGGGCTTTGAGTTCTGTCTTGTCTTTTTTCATCTCACATCTCCGCTTCGTTTTCTTTTCTTCGTTTTTTATCGTGTTCAGTTTCTTGTCAGATGGTCTTTTTATTCTTGTCCTCCGCCGGCGCCGGGTTCGAGGGTTCGATCACGAGCTCGTCGGGGATCCGCAGATCAATCGCTGTAATCTCGCGGTGGAACAGTTTTGCGTCTGCTTCCTCTTTCGCGAGGCGCGATAAGGCCAGCTCCGCGTCTTTTTCCGGCAGCTTCACGGACATGCCGTTTTTCAGGCGCAAATCCCATCTCCGTCCGCCAACCCGCACGGCTGAAGCGACCTGTTCCGCGACCGTGGGCTCCGCCTGCAACAGGTTCAGCAGATCCGCCGCGTGTTCGGGCGCGTCCTCGCCGACCACGAGCGGCAGGCTCTGGTATTCGTCGAGATGATCCGAGGTCAGCGCGCGTCCCTCCGCGTCGATGACGGACATTTTCTTCTGGTACTGCCACAGCGCGGCGGGCTTGCGCTCGGTCAGGTCGATGATGATCTTGTCGGGCAGCTGGCGCGTGACGCTGACCGCCTTGATCCAGGGGATTTCCGACAGGGATGCGCGCGCCGCGTCGATGGATACGCCGAAGATGGCGTCGCCCTGCCGCACGCCCAAGTGCTGCAGGATTTCGTCCTTGGTGATGTGGATGCGCCCGGTCACGATGACATCGTCGACCTTGAAGCCAGCCTGGGTCGAGGACGACAGCATTTCGCCGCGCGCGAGCGTGGCGGCGCGGGCGAAAGACCCGTGCTTCCAGCCGTAAATGCCGCCGCCGAAAACGAGGCCGGCGGCCAGCGCGATCATGCCGATTTTCCTGAAACGGAGCATCCACATACGGAGGCTCCGGCGCGACGGCGAACCGCCGCGCAGATTGAACAGCTTCATCTATCCCCTAACCTTATGTGCAAACCGCGTTGATGCGGCCCGCTTCACAAGATCCCCAAAGTTCTATCCCCAAACCGGCCGCACGTGCGGGCGGCAGGCTTGTCCGAAGTTATGTCTCAGGGAAACCCCTCCCCGAGAAACCGCGGTTACAGGCAGTATATCCGAAAATGCGCGCCGCTGCATCTGCGTCTGCACATTTATTAGGCGTTTGAACGCGCTGGTAATGGTCCTGACCGTCGCGCCTATTATATGTGCGACGATAGTTGCGCCGCGCGGCGCATGATTATCGAAACCGATGGAGGATTTTTCCGTAAGTTTGGCGGCGCGCGCAGGCTGAGAGGCTTTCGTGTCCTTCAGCAATGCGGCTTTCATTCTCGCCATGATTTTTTCAGCTGTCCCGCTGCATGAATTCAAGGATATCCCGGTCCTTGTCGAGCGGAATTCCGATCCGCTTGATTTCCCAGCGTAACATGATGCCCGACTTTTCCGCAACACGTTTGCGGATTTCCTCGCCAAGTCGTTCGATGTCCGCCGCGGTCGCCGTCCCATTGTTGATCAGGAAGTTGCAGTGCATGTCGGACACCTGCGCGCCGCCGATTTTAAATCCGCGGAGTCCCGCCTCGTCGACGAGCTGCCAGGCGCGCTTGTCGGGCGCGGGGTTAGCGAAGGTCGAGCCGCCGGTCTTGGTGCGGATCGGCTGGCTTTCCGCGCGCTTATTCTTGATCTCGTCGATGCGCTTCTCGATTTCCAGCACGTCGCCTGCGCGGCCTTTGAAGCGCCCGCTTAAGAATATCACGTCCTTCGGCAGATCATTGTGGCGGTACGACAGGCCCATGTCCTGCGCGGTCATTTCTTTCACCGTGCCGTCGCGGAACAATACTTCCGCCGTGATCAGCACGTCTTTCGTTTCGCCGCCGTAAGCGCCCGCGTTCATGCGCAAAGCGCCGCCGATGGTGCCGGGAATGCCGCTGAAAAACTCGAGGTCCGCAACGCTGCTTTTCGCCGCCAGCAGCGCGACGTTCATATCGAGCGCAGCCGCGCCTGCCGCTACATTCGTGTCCTGCGCCTCGATGGAGGCGAATTCGCGCCCCATGCGAATCACGATGCCGGGAATGCCGCCGTCGCGGATGATCAGGTTCGACGCGACGCCCAGCACCGTAATCGGAATGTCCTTGGGGCAGGCGCCGACGAAATTGATCAGGTCTTCCTTGTCCTGCGGCTTGAACAGGACTTCCGCGGGGCCGCCGACGCCGAACCAGGTCGCGGCGCCGATGGGCGCATTGGGCGTCAGGCGCCCGCGCACTTTGGGAAGGCGGTCGATAAGGCCTGCATTGAAACGCGGGCCCGTCGGGTCTGCAATCGGTGAGATCGCCATTTAGTGCTTCCCGTTGGCCTTCTTGGCGCCGGTGCCGTAAATAGCTTCCAGTTCCTTTGGCAGCGCATGCGCCCATTGCGTGATCGTGCCAGCGCCGAGACAAATGACGAAATCGCCGGGCCGCGCGATCTTCGCGATCAGCGGCGCCAGCTCCTGCGGCGCGGGCAGCGTATGGACTTTGTCCTTGCCTGATTTGCGGATGCAGCTGGCCAGCGCTTCCTTGTTCACGCCGGGAATGGCTTCTTCGCCCGCCGAATAAACGTCGGCCACGACGACTTCGTCCGCCAGCGTGAAGCAGGTGCAGAACTGATCAAAAAGAGAAGATAGTCGCGTATAACGGTGCGGCTGGACGATGGCGATGATGCGCCCGTTGCCCTTCGCGCTCTGCACCGCGTCGCGGCCGGCTTTCAGCACCGCCGCGATCTCGACCGGGTGGTGGCCATAATCGTCGATGACAGTGATGTTGTTGACGATGCCGGTGGTCGAAAAGCGCCGCTTGACGCCCGAGAATTTCGCCAGCGCCTCGACGATCCGCTCATGCCGGATGCCGATGTCATGCCCGACCGCGAAGGTGGTCAGCGAGTTCAGCACGTTGTGCGGGCCGAACATCGGCAGCTTCACCCCCTTGATCTCCTTGGGGAAGCCGGTCAGGCGCGGATTGTTGACGCGGATGTCATAGGTCAGTCCTTCGGGCGAGGTCACGACATTGACTGCCTGGATATCGGCCTTGTCGCTGAAGCCGTAGGAAATGACCTTGCGCTGGAACTGCGGGATCAGCTCGGCCACCACAGGATGGTCGATGCAGCAGACGACGACGCCGTAAAACGGCAGGTTGCGCGCGTACGATATAAAGGCCTCCTTCACGTTCTCGAAGGTGCCGAAATAATCCATATGCTCGGGGTCGATGTTGGTGATGATCGAGGCGACCGAAGGCAGCTTGGCGAAGGTGCCGTCGCTTTCATCCGACTCCACCACCATCCAGTTCGACGCGCCCATGCGCGTATTGGTGCCATAGGCGTTGATGATGCCGCCGTTGATGACGGTGGGGTCGAGCCCCGCCTTTTCCAGCACATGGCCGACCATCGAGGTCGTCGTGGTCTTGCCGTGCGTGCCTGAGATGTTGATGCACCATTTCGATTTCATCAGCTCCGCCAGCAGCGCGACGCGCGGAATAACGGGCACGCCCTTCTGTTCGGCGGCGATGATTTCGGGGTTGGTGGGCTTGACCGCGGTCGATTTGACGACGACGGCGCAGGGCTTGCCCTCGGCGTCGAGGATGTTCTCGGGCGCATGGCCGATGGCGACGCGGACGCCCAGCGTCCTCAAACGGGCGACATTGGCGTTCTCCGACTGGTCCGATCCCTGCACGCGGTAGCCCAGGTTATGCAGCACCTCGGCATAGCCGCTCATGCCGATGCCGCCGATGCCGATGATATGCACGGTGCCGATGGGGAAGGGGAATGTCTGCTTCATTTGCTTCTTTCTACCGTTCTAAGGTGGCGATTTTCTTTTCGACGATGTCGGCCAGGTTGCGCGCCGCGTCCGGCTGGCCGCAGGATTTTGCGGCGGCCGCTGCCTGTTCGAGGATATTCGGGTTCTTCATCAGCTCGGCCAGTTTCGCCGCGACCGCGTCGGGGCTGAAGGATTCCTGCAGCATCACCCAGCCGCCGCCCTTGGTCGATATCACTTCGGCGTTGAACTTCTGCTGCATGTCTTTATGGCCGGGGTAGGGCACGAAAATGCCGGGGCGGCCCACGGCGGCGATTTCCGCGACCGTCGAGGCGCCGGAACGGCCAATAAACAGATGGCACGTCTTCAGCCGGTCGGCCATGTCGTTGAAGAAAGATTTGATCTCGGCCTTTACCCCCGCGCCTTGGTACCTCGCCTGCGTCGGCGCGATATCGTCTTCGCGGCACTGGTGCACAATGGACAGCTTCTGTTTCAGCTCGTCCGGCAATTTGCCGACGGCCTCGGGCACCACATCGCTGAAGACCTTCGCCGCTTGGCTGCCGCCAGTGATGAAGATTTTCATGTCATTCGACGGCGGCTGGTACAGCGTGTTGCGCACGGCCACGATGTCGGCGCGCACCGGATTGCCCGTTGTCACGACCTTGTTCTGATTGGCGGGCTTGATGCCCGCAGTGCCGGGCAGCGACACGGCAATCTGCTCCGCCTTGTCGGCCAGCCACTTGTTGGCCTTGCCGAGGACGGCGTTCTGCTCGTGCAGGATGGTGGGAATGCCCAGGCGTTGTCCCGCGAAAACGCCGGGGAATGAAGGATAGCCGCCGAAGCCAACGATCACGTCGGGCTTCACCCTGCGCAGCAGCTTCATCGCCTGCAAAATGCCGAGGCCCATGTCGATCACGGCCCTGACCTTGCTCATGAGGCCGGCGCGCAGGGTCGCGGCGCGCACGGTGTGGATGTCGACCCGGTCGCCGACGCTTTTGAACGCATTGCCACGCTTGTCGGTGACGATCACGACCTTGTGGCCTCGCGCCAGCAGCTCCTGTGCCAGCGCTTCCGCCGGGAACAGGTGACCGCCGGTGCCGCCGGCCGCGAGCAGGATGGTGCGTTGCGGATCAGCCATAGTTTTCACTCACATTCGCGGTCGTCCAGTTGCGCCACTTGGTCGAGGGGCTCGCCTGCGTGCGTTTGCGGGTGAGCGCCAGCAGCATGCCAATGCCAAGCCCTAGCGACAGCAGCGACGAGCCGCCATAGCTGATAAACGGCAGCGTCATGCCCTTGGCGGGGATCAGCTGCAGCGACGATCCCATGTGGATCAGGCTTTGCAAACAAAGCTGCGTCAAAAGACCCGCCGTGCCCAAGAGGATGAACATGTCATCGCTGCCCAGCACCCGGAAGATTGAGCGCAACAGAATAAAGCAATAGACCAGGACAATGAATACGGCGAACAAGAGGCCGAATTCCTCACCCGCGACCGAGAACACGAAATCCGCATGCGCGTCGGGCAGGTTCAGCTTTATCACGCCGTGGCCGGGGCCGGTGCCCAGCAGTCCGCCGTTCGAGAAAGCCTCGAGCGACTTGGTGACCTGGTAGTTGTCGCCCGCCTGCGGGTCGAGAAAGCGGTCGACGCGGCTCGCGACGTGCGGGAAGAACAGGTAAGCGCCGAACAATCCGCTCGCGCCGGCAATGGCGAGGGCAAAAACCCAGACCATCGGCAGGCCCGACAGGAAAATCTGCACCGCCCAGATGGACGAGAGCACAAATGACATGCCGAGATCCGGCTGCGAGAGCAGCAGCAGCAGGCACAGGCCAAAAAGGCCCGTCGCGATATACTGACCCGGGAATTTTTCCTGGTGCTGGTGCCGCGCGATCAGCCAGGCAGAAGTGACGGCGAAAGCGGGCTTCAGGAACTCGGAAGGCTGGATCGACAGGCCAGCGAAATGCACCCAGCGCGTGGCGCCCTTGATCTCGACGCCGCAGAAATCGGCGACCAACGTCAGTGCCATCGCGCCCGCCAGCGTCGCCGAGGCCAGGCGCCACAGCATCTTGCGGTTCAGGAACGAGGTCACGATCATCAACAGGACGGTCGGAATCAGGAAAGCGATATGACGGTAAACGAAATAGAATGGATGCACGCCGAGGCGCTCAGCGACCGAGGGTGAGGCGGCGGTCACCAGCACGATGCCCATAATGATCAGCACGCCCAGCGCGAACAGCGTCCAGCGGTCGATCGACCACCACCAGCGCCCGAGGATGGATTTGTCGGTGCGGCCGAAGAAGGCGCCGAATTTCTGGTTCACGGCGGCGTTGGGGCTCATGCACTCTCCCTTTTTACGGTGACAGCGGGCGGAACGAGTTTTTTGACCAGCGCGACAAAGGCGTCGCCGCGCTGCTCGAAATTCTTGAACTGGTCGAAGCTCGCGCAAGCGGGAGACAGCAGCACCACGGCCTTGTCGAGCTTCTCGGCCTGCGCCATTTCATGGGCGGCGGCGACCGCCTCTTCCAGCGTGCCGCAGCGTGTCAGCGGCTTGGCCTTTTCCTGTAGCCATTTCACCATGACCTCTTCTGCCTCACCGATCAGGAAAGCGTGGCGCACATGGCTTAAGTATTTCTCGCAATCCTTATAGCCGCCTTCCTTGGGCTTGCCGCCGGCGATCCAGTAGATGGGGTCATAGGTGCGAAGCGCCACGCTCGCCGCCTGGTCGTTGGTCGCCTTGCTGTCGTTGATGTAAACGACGCCGTTAATGGTCGCGACGATATTCTGCCGGTGCGCGAGGCCGGGGAAGCTCTGCATCGCTTTAGCGATGGTTTCCGCCGGCACGCCGGCCTCGCGGCAGGCGGCATAGGCGACGCCCGCGTTCTGCCAGTTATGCGCGCCGGGCAGGGCCGGGCAGCTGTTGAGGTCGATGATTTTGTTCTTGCCGTCGAACAGCGCGCCTTCCTTGGAGGCGAAAACGCCACCCATCAGCGGGCGTTCGGTCGATACCGTCACGATCTTGCGGCGCGCGGCCTTACGCAGCCTTTCCACCACGCCGCGCGACCATTCATCGTCGATGCCGACGATGGCAGTGCCCGTCCCGCGGAACATCTTTTCCTTGGTCGCGATATAACCGTCCATGCCGCCGTGGCGGTCGAGATGGTCGGGGCTGAAGTTGATCAGTATCGAAATATCCGGCGTGAAGGTCGGGCATAAGTCGATCTGGTAGGACGACATTTCCAGCACATAAGTGCCGTCGGGACCAAGGTCAGGCAGGGTGAAAATCGCCTCGCCGATATTGCCGCCGACCGCGGACGGCACTTTGGCCTCTTTCAGGATATGGCCGATCAGCGCGGTGGTGGTCGATTTGCCGTTGGTGCCGGTGATGGCGATGGTGCGGTTCTTCGGCTTGGCCCGGCGGAACAGCTCGATATCGCCCAGGATTTCAACGCCCGCTTCCTTCGCCTTCACGGCGGCGGGGTGAGGCTTCGGGTGCGTTAAAGGAATGCCCGGCGACATGCACAGGCAGGCGACATCCTTGTAATCATAGGCCGACAGGTCTTTTAGCACCGCGCCCTGCGCCTCGGCAGCCTTGCGCGCCTCGGCGTTATCGTCCCACAGGATGGTCGCGATGCCCGCCTGTTTGCAGGCCTCGAAGACCGGCATGCCGGAACGGCCGAGGCCGAGCACGGCCACCGCCTTTCCTTTCATCTGGTCTTTAAGGGGCGACAGGTCGATCAAGGACGTTACCTCAGCTTCAGCGTGGACAGGCCGATCAGCGCGAAGATGATCGCGATGATCCAGAAGCGCACGACGACCTGCGTCTCCGCCCAGCCCATCTTTTCGAAATGGTGGTGGACGGGCGCCATCTTGAACACGCGCTTGCCGCGGGTTTTAAACGACACGACCTGGATGATGACCGACAGGGTTTCGAGCACAAACAGCCCGCCGATGATGCCGAGGACGATCTCGTGCTTGGTCACGACGGCGATGGCGCCCAGCGCTCCGCCCATCGACAGCGAGCCCGTATCGCCCATGAATACTTGCGCGGGCGGCGCGTTGAACCAGAGAAAGCCGAGCCCCGCGCCCACCAACGCCCCGCAGAACACGGCGAGTTCTCCCGAATCTTTAACAAAATGCAGCTGCAGGTAGTTGGCGAAATGCGCGTTGCCCACGAGGTACGAGATAATGCCGAAGCAGGCCGAGCAGATCATGATCGGGCCGATGGCAAGGCCGTCGAGCCCGTCTGTCAGGTTCACGGCATTGGCCGCGCCCACGATCACGAACAGGCCGAAAGGCACGAAGAACCAGCTGAGATCGATCAGCAGGTTTTTGAAGAAGGGGAAGGCGAGGCTTGACCCCAGTGTGCCGCCGGTCAGCAGCATGAAGACAAGGACGGCCACCAACGCGATCGCGCATTCCAGCAGCAGGCGCACGCGCCCCGGCACGCCCTTGGTGCTGCTGCGCGTCAGCTTGGCGTAATCGTCGCAGAAGCCGATGGCGCCATAGCCCAGGAACACGAACAGCACTGTCCACATGTAGGGGTTCGACACATCGACCCAGAGGATAGTCGAAATAGTGACCGAGAACAGGATCATCAGCCCGCCCATGGTGGGCGTGCCGGCCTTTTTGAAATGGGTTTCCGGCCCGTCCGAGCGGATCTGCTGGCCGACTTTCTTCTTGCGCAGCCAGCGGATGAAACGCGGCCCGACCGCGAAGGAAATGATCATCGAGGTCAATATCGCGCCGCCGGTGCGGAAGGTCAGGTAGCGGAACAGGTTGAACAGCAGGACCTGGTGTTCGTGGAACAGCGGGTAAAGCAGGTTATACAGCATTGCGTTGGTCCTTTGCCTTCGCCTGGCTCGGCTGCAGGGCCTGCAGCGCGTGAATGATATAGCCCATCTTGTTGCCGGCCGATCCCTTGATCAGCAGCACGTCGCCGGGCCGGACGACGTCGATCAGTTTCGCCGCCAGTGACTTGCTGTCGTCGGTGTGCGCGCCGCGCCAGTCGGGCGGCAGCGCTTGGAACAGCGCGTCCATCTGCGGGCCGCAGCAGTACAGCAGGTCGGTCTTGGCGCGAAGAAGCGGGTTCGCCAATTGCGCGTGCTGGCGCGGGCCGTCCTTGCCCAGCTCCAGCATGTCGCCGAAGACGGCAATGCGGCGGCCGCCGTTGGCCGGGTGCGACAGTTCAAAAACGCGCAGGGCCGCCAGCATCGATTCCGGCGTCGCGTTATAGCTTTCGTCGATGATGGTGAGCGGCGGTTTGCCGGCTTCCAGCGTGACCAGGATGCGGTTGCCGCGCCCCTCGATGGGCGTGGAATTCTTCAGCGCCTCGACCGGCTTCGACAATTCGCCCGCCATCGACTTCACGGCGGTCAGCGCGCCCAAGGAATTGAGGACGATGTGCTTGCCGGGAATGGACAGCTTGTACTTCACGCGCTCGCCCAGGATATCGGCGGTGACGCGGCTGGAATCGGCGTGCAGCGTGCAATCGACCAGGCGGCTCTGCGCGCCGTCATCCTCGCCGAAGCCGTAGATCTTGCGCAGACCCGCTTTTTCAGCCGCGTTCTTCAGGCGGGTGAAATGCGGATTGTCGTGGTTGAGCACGGCGATGCCCTTGGCGTCCATGCCCTGGAAAATTTCGGCTTCCGCGTCGGCGATCGCCTCGACGGTCTTGAATTGCGCGATATGCTTGGCCTCGATCGTCGTGACGAGAGCCACGTGCGGGCGCACGATGCGCGTCAGCGCCGCCATTTCGCCCTTGTGCTGCATGCCCATTTCGAACACGCCGTATTTCGCGTCCGCCGGCAGGTTGGCCAGCGCCAGCAGCGGGCCCATGTCGCCGCTCGAGGCATGCGTTTTTCCGAGAGCGCCCAGCATGGTCGCCACCATTTCGGCGGTGCCGCTTTTCCCGGCCGAGCCGGTGACGCCGACGACGGTCCCCTTTGCATGGTTGCGCGCGACCGCCGCCAGCGCTTCGAGCGCTTTGGCCGTATCCTCGACCTGCAACAGCGGCCAGTTGGGGTCTTTGGGCTTGTAGGTTTTCGAGACGATCGCCGCCACGGCGCCCGCGCGGAAGGCTGCTTCCACGTCCTGATGGCCGTCGTGGTCGCCAGCGTTCAGCGCAATAAAGGCCTGCGCCTCTTTCAAATGGTGTACGTCGGCCGCAATGCCGGTCGCGGCGAAATCATGCGTGGTCTCGCCGCCCGTCACTTTTGCCGCTGCCTCCGACGTCCAGAGGATGTCTTTTTTATTGTTTTTATTATTGGTCACTTCGTCAACTCCAGTACCGCCGCCTTGGCTTCGCTTACGTCGTCAAAGGGCAACACTTCCTTGCCTACGATCTGTCCCTGTTCATGTCCCTTGCCCGCGATGACAAGCACGTCATCGGGCCCCAAGGCCCGCACCGCCGCGCGGATCGCGTCGCGTCTTCCGGCGATCTCGTTCGCTTTCGGGCAGCCGCGCATGATCTCGCCGCGCACGAAGGCGGGGTCCTCGGTGCGCGGATTATCGTCCGTCACGATTACGATGTCGGCCAGGCGCGCGGCGATCTCGCCCATCATCGGGCGCTTGCCGCGGTCGCGGTCGCCGCCGCAGCCAAAGACGACATGCAGGCGTTTGGGCGTATGGGGGCGCAGGGCCTTCAGCATCGTTTCCAGCCCGTCGGGCGTATGCGCGTAATCGACATAGACAGCGGCGCCGTTCGGATGCCGCGCCGCGTATTCCAGGCGTCCGCGCACGCTTTGCAGCCGCTCCAGCGCATAGACGCCCTGCATATGCAGCAGGCGATTATCGGGGTCTTCCGCAATCACGAGACCGAGGGCGCACAACGCATTCTCCGCCTGGAATTCGCCGACGAGGGGCAATTCCAGCTCATAGCGTTCGCCAAAGATCGTGATGTCGATGAATTGCCCCGACGACAGCGATTTGCGCTTGTTAAGGCGGATGTCCTTCGCGTCGCGCCCATATTCGATCACGCGCACGCCGCGCGTCTTGCAGGCCTCGATAATGCGCTCAGAATAAGGCGTGTCCGAATGGATCACGGCGACGCCGTCCTGCTGCAGCACCTCGGTGAACAGGCGCAGCTTGGACTGGAAATATTTTTCCATCGAACCGTGATAGTCGAGGTGGTCGCGCGTCAGGTTCGTATATCCCGCCGCTGTCACCCGCAGCCCGTCGAGCCGATACTGGTCGAGCCCGATGCTTGATGCCTCCATGGCGAGATGCGTCACGCCCGAGGCTTCCAGCTCCGCGATTTCCGAATGCAGCACGACCGGGTCGGGCGTGGTGAGCATGCCGGGACGGTTGATGCCGGGGCCGATGATGCCGATGGTGCCAAGGCAGGCGGCGGCATTGTCCATTGACTGCCAGATCTGGCGGCAGAAATTCACGGTCGAGCTTTTTCCATTGGTACCCGTTACAGCCGCGATGACATCCATCTGCTTGCCGTAGAAATTGGCCGCCATGATCGAAAAGCGCCGGCGCGGGTTTTTGTCCTGCACGGTGACGGCCTTGATGCCTGTCACATCCGTGCCTTCCGGCGCCAGCACGGCGGCTGCGCCGCGCGCGACCGCGTCCGCGATGAACTGGCGGCCGTCCGCCTTCGCCCCCGGAAAGGCCGCGAACAGGTAGCCGGTGCGCACTTCGCGCGAATCCGCTGTCAGACCGCGGATTTCCAGCGATGCTGCGGCGGCCCGGTCGCTGACCGACCAGCCGTCTTCGTCACCGATCAGCTCCAATAGATGCAAGGGTCTTTCCTTCTTTAATGTCTTTCAGATACATGGCCATGTCGCGCGTGATGTCGCGATTGGAATCGAGATCGGGCGCGATGCGGTACAACGGCCCCAGCTGCGACACGACCGCCGCGACGACGGGCGCCGCGGTCCAGCCGCCGGTCGCAAAGCCGTGGCTTTCGGGAATGCCTTCCGGCTCGTCCAGCATCGCCAGCACCGCATAGCGCGGATTGTCGATGGGGAACACGCCGAGGAAGGACGAAAGCAGCAGGGTCGCTTCATAGCGCCCGTTCTTGTTCTTCTCGGCGGTGCCGGTTTTGCCGCCCACATTATATCCCTCGACATAGGCTTTTTCGCCCGTGCCGTCGGCAACCACCAGTTCCAGCAGCTGGCGGATCTCCGCCGAGGTCTGCGGCTTCACGACCCGCGTGCCTTCAGGGTTAAGCGACAGGCGCTGTTTGTCCGACTTGACGATGGTCGGCGTGACCAGGATGCCGCCGTTGACGAGCGCCGATGCCGCGCGCATCAGGTGAACGGGCGACACCGCGATGCCATGGCCGAACGAGCAGGTGAGCGTGTTGATTTCGCGCCAGGGCTTGGGATAAAGCGGCGAGCCGCGCTCGGGCAGTTCGATGGGCGCGGGCTCAAAGAAGCCCATGCGCTCATAGAAATCCTTCAGTGCGTTTTCGCCCAAGCTGTCGGCCATCTTGGCCGTGCCGATATTCGACGAATACATGAAAATTTCCGGCACGGTCAGCGGGCGGTGCTTGGCGTGATAATCGTTGATCGTGAAGCGTCCGTAATGGATGGGATCGGTCGCATCGAACATCGAGCCGAAGTGCACCTGGCCGGAATCGAGCGCCGCAGCGGTCGAGAACAGCTTAAAGGTCGAGCCCATCTCGAACACGCCGAGGCTCGCGCGGTTGAACTTGGCGTCGTCCGACGCGTCGCCCGGGTAATGCGGGTCGAAGTCGGGCAGCGACACCATGGCGATGATCTCGCCCGTATTCACGTCCATCACCATGCCGACGCCGGCCTTGGCATGGAATTTCGCCACCTGCGCCGACAGTTCTCGGTGCAGGATGTGCTGCACGCGCAGGTCGATGGTGAGCTGGACCGGCTTGTCGCCCTTTTGCAGCTGCGCGTTGAAGGATTTCTCGATGCCGGCGATGCCGTTGCCGTCGACGTCGGTATAGCCCAGCACATGCGCCGCCATCTCGGCGTTCGGATAGATGCGGCGCTCTTCGTCCTGGAAACTTAAGTCCGGGTGGCCCAGCGCGTTGATCGCATATTCCTGCTTGGGTGTGATATTGCGCGCAATCCAGATGAAATGCTTGCCCGACGTCAGCTTGCGCAAAATATCCTGCTCGTCCTGTCCGGGCAGGATTTGCGCCAGCTCATGCGCTTCGGCAGCCGCATTCTCGGTCACCGTCGCATCGGCATAGAGCGAGGGCATGGACAGCGAGGTCGCCATCAATTCCCCGTTGCGGTCGATGATCGCGCCGCGCAGAGGGTGATTCAGCGGCTTCACGTCCTCCGCTTTCGCCAGTTCAGGAGCGGGCTTGGTGCGGAACATCGTGAGGTCGACGAGGCGCAGGCAGATCGCGAGGTAGCCGATCAGCAGCATGGCGGCGACCATGCCGATGCGGAGCTTGGCCTGCGCCAGCGCGGGAGCGGCTTGAGGAAGAGGCGTGTTGTCATGCGGCGTCAGCTCGGCCATTTAACGCACCCCCAAGCTTCTGATGACGTCGGAGAAACTGCGGTCGGGCGCGCTCTCGGCGGTCGCGACAGGCGGCACATGTCTTGGTGCGGGCAGCGCAGGCGGCCTGCGGATTTTCACGATTGCTGCTTTCGCGACTTTCGGCGCGGGTTTTGCGCCGCCTTTTACAGGCGGCATTCCAGTCGCGATGGCTTCGGCCTTTTCTGCCGCTTTCACATCCGGCGCAGGCGGTGTCGTATCAGCTGCCGCAGCAGCGACGGGCGCTGCAGCCGCAGGCGGCGCGGCCGGCTGTTCGGGAACATCGGCGAGCTTCGCGAACTGCTTGCCTTTCAAGGGCGCCAGGTCGAGATATTGTTTTGACAGCCGCTCCAGCCGGTCGGGCTGGTTCAGGTAGCTCCATTCCGCCTGCAGCACGCGGATGGTTTCGTCTTCCTTGCGGATATCGTCGTTGATAACAGCCAGACGCTGGCGGCCGTCCGTCACCTGCTGGCTCGTGTGATAGAGGATGCCGCCGGTCAGCGCCGCCAGGAATAGCCAGAGGATCGTCATTCTACGCATGGACATCCTCCATCGCAGGCGCCGCCGTGCGCAGCCCATAACGCAGCCGCGCCGAGCGCGCGCGCGGGTTGCGCGATACTTCCGCGTCCGACGGCGCGATGCCCGCGTTGCGCGACAGCGTGAAACTGGGCGCGCCCTCGGCCGCGGCCACAGGCAAATGGCGCGAGCCGCCCGGCGTCCTGCCCGAGCGCGTGCGGAAGAAATTCTTCACGCGCCAGTCTTCCAGCGAATGGAAGGAGACGACGACCAGCCGTCCTTCGGGCGCCAGCAGGCGCTCCGCCGCGGACAGGGCGCGCTCCAGCTCGCCCAGTTCGTCATTCACATAGATGCGCAGGGCCTGGAAGGTCCGAGTGGCCGTGTCGGTTTTCATGCCGCCGTGCATGGGCAGCACGTCATGGACGATTTTCGCCAGCTCGCGCGTGGTTTCAATGGGTTTCTCGGCGCGCGCGGCGACAATGCGCTTCGCGATGCGGCGCGACGCGCGCTCTTCGCCGTAGGTGAAGATGATATCGGCCAGTTCCGCCTCAGAGGCCTTGTTCACGACGTCTTTCGCGCTCGCGCCCGAAGCGCTCATGCGCATGTCGAGCGGCCCCTCTGACTGGAAGGAAAATCCGCGCGCCGGCGTGGCCAGCTGGATCGAGGAAATGCCAAGATCAAGCACTAGGCCGTCGATGCGCTCAATGCCGGCGCCGTTCAGAATTTCCGCGATGCTGCCGAAGCGCCCGTGATGCGGAATCAATCGGCCCGGATAATCACGCGCCATCGCGACCGCGCGCGCATGCGCTTCAGGGTCGCGGTCAATCGCGTGCACGACGCAGTCGGCTTCATCGAGAATCGCGCGCGTGTAGCCGCCAGCGCCGAAGGTGCCGTCGACGTAAACGCCCCCCGCGGCGGGCGCCAAAGCGTCAAGCACTTCGCCCAGCATCACCGGAATATGCCCAGGCGTGTCGCTATTGCGATTTTGATCTGCGGAAAACATCCTGTGTTTTCTGTCCGACCCCAAGGCCGCGCGGGGCAATAAGCCTCATCGACGGCAGATTCTGTTATTCTTTTTCGTCAAACACGCAGGTAACACCCCTTGCAGCAACCTGCCATATCCAACCCCAGTTTTAATGTACACTTGGCATCAGCGACCGTCAACGCTACGGCGCTTAGAAAAGCTTGATATTTCTTCTCTTTTCGAGGGAACCCGCAGCCTGTGGACAACCCTAAAGGCTGAGCGACTTAGGCCCCGGTTTGGGGACCGGTGCGACGATGTCGGGAAGGCCCGGCGGGTTGCCGCCCATTTCGCACAGTTTCCGGTGCATGTCTTTGACCTCGTCGAGGCTGTCGAGCTCGCTGAACTTCTGCACCTGCATCTGCGTGCCGATGCCGTTGCTGTACCACATCGAATAGATGTTGATAACTTGGCGCGCCTTGAAATTAAAAATGCGCCGCAACTCGGGGTCCGCCTGCGCCATGCGGGTAAAGTCGTTCACCACCGAGAGCGTGTAATCATTAAGCTTTTCAAAAACTTCCTTGTTTTCTGCGGGAGGATCTTTGTCGGCCATCCGTCTCTCCTTTGAGCTATGGTAAATATCTTAACAGCACTCAGGCTTTGGGCGCGAGGCGCGCTTTTGGAAGACGGTCGAGCACCTCGTCGAGCGCCGGCGGCTTGCCACCCAGCAGCACCAGCTGGCGATGGGCGCGAGCAATTTCCTCCTGCCCCTCGATGTCGCGGAAATTGTCGATCGTCACGGCGACGCTGGTGCTGGTGCTCGACTGTTTCTTGTTCCACAGCAGGAATTCGGTCGTCGTCGTGCGCTGGCGCGACAGGAAGTTGAATTCGCGCGAGATCGAACTTTCGCGGTACCAGTCGGCGTCGTCGCGTATCACGGTGAAATCGCGTTCCTGCAGCGTATGATCGTTCATTTTTGGCGGCTGCTCACGGCGCGGCCTTCAGTTTCGGTTTGGCGAGCGCCGACGGACCTGTGAGCATATTATCCAGCGCCGGCGGCTTGCCGCCCAGGTCGGTCAGCCGCGCATGCATCAGCGCGATTTCTTCGGGCGATTGGATATCGGCGAAGTTCTGGATGTTCGTGGTGACCGAAACGCCCGACGAGCCGCCATAGTTGTGCGCGGCGGACTGGTAAATGAAATCCCGGGTCGTGGTCGTGACCTGCTGCGCCAGGAAATTGAACGTGCGTGTGATGGCTGAAACGGCCTTGAGCGGAAAATAACTTTCGGCCAAGACCTTTTCCCGCGTCTGGCTGACGCTGACGGTATAGTCATTGTCTTTGACATATTCTTCGCGTGGGGCGTCATTCGCAGGCATCGCAAACCTCTGTTTCAGGAGAGTGGGACAGAGGCAAGTTACGAAAACTACGACTATATGTCAATACTGGGAATATGAAAATAATGGGGCTGCCGTCATTCCCGCGAAAGCGGGAGTCTCACGGGACATAACCGCACGTGATTTTTACGGGATCCCCGCTTTCGCGGGGATGACGCGTGGGGTCAGGCCGCTAACAGCAGTGGCGAAATAAAATTCGCATTCTCTCGGGGTTCGTGGCGGCCGCAACCGTTGGCGACGAGGCCGTAGACGGCGATGTCACCCGCTTCCTCCACTTCTTCAGGTTCGGGCGCCGGAAGGCCGGGAACTGGCTTGGCGTTACGCGCGGCGGTCAAAATATCCTGTACCTCCCGGCTCAGCCGGGCATCGGGCTTAAGCTTCATAGAGACTTCTCCCGTCAAACAAATGATGAAAAAGCGCGGCCTTCAGTCGGTCGCGCGGTTGCAGCACTCTTCTTCCTTGCGGTGGAGCAGCGAAAAAATCTCGCTCTTCGACACCGCCGTATCGCGCCCGTGGCGGACAAGGCGGATCTTCGTGCGCACCGGCGACAGGGGTTTTCCCTGCTGGGTTTCCGCCAAGCGGAAGGCGTTGAATGCGGTCATGGTCAATCTCCCTTCAAAAATTGTTTTTCGCGGACGTTAAAAAAACCGCAGTAATCCTCGCGCGTGTTTAAACGCGCGATTTGTTCCGTAATGGATTCGAAGTATGGCTGGCAGATTAGCGCAGAAAAGTTACCAAACAATTAACGCCGCTTATGGCGACGGCGGCTTTGGGGCGTTGGACGCCTTGGGCGCGGCCGCCTGTTCCTTTTCCATCTTATCGAGGAAGCGTTGGCTGGCGGCGCCGATCTCGACCAGGATATCGCTGATCTCGGCATTGCGTGTGACGGTGAAGCCGCCGCGCGCGAAGCCCGCCGCCTTCAGATCGGCCAGTGTGCGGCCGTCCTTGTACATTTCAGCGATGCCGGCATTGCCGTCGGTCACGTCGAGCGTCATGCGCAAAAGGACGCGCTGCTGCCCGTCTTCGGGCGGGTCCAGCAGGTAGAAATCGTAAACCGCCTGGCCGTGCTGCACCGTGCCGACAGGCTCGACCGGCGTCAGCGTGCAGAGCTCTTCCAGCACCGACTGTTTTTGCTTGGCGACGTCGCGCACGTAATCGGCGCGGATCTCGAAGTTATGACGGGCGACGGTCTTCTTTTCGTCGAGCGCCTGGCGGAAACGTTCCTGCGGGCTCATCAGCTCGGCGCCGGGCGCCGGCGGTTTTTCCGCCTCGGCGTTGAATTCCAGCAGCAGCGGCGTCTTCGCCATGCCGATCTGCGCGACCGCGCCGTGGCGCTCGATGGTGGAATTGATATCGCGGTCGGCGGCTTTCTGCAGCGAGGCCTCGATCTGTTTCGTGTAATCGGCCGGGCGGATCAGCACGCCGTCGGGCTTCTCTTTCCGGTTCATATAGCCGACCTTCGCCCAGGCCGCATCCTCGAGCAGCGTCAGATAGACCAGCTTCTGCGTCAGCGCGTCGCGATAAAGATTTTTCGCCTGCGGATTGTCCGGCATGAGGTCGTAAAGCGATTTCATCTGCGGCGCGCGCGTATCGTCATATTGCAGCATCGTTTTCACCTGCGTCTCGAAGCCAGAGGTGTCGACGATCTCGTCGGACAGAAGCGCGCCGATGTCGAAGAAAGTTTCGCCGAGGCTGATGATGGCATGGCCGTCATTGCTGACGAAGCCGGGCTTCTTGTCCTGGAATTCCTTCAGGCGCTCGTCATAGAAAGTTTTCAGCTCGGGGTTCAACAGGAAACGTTCGCAGTCCGCGATCAGATGCGTCTTGTGCTCGGCCTTTTCCTTCATCTCCGCGCCGGTGCGGGCCTGGCGGTCGGGGTGGTACATGGCGCGGGCGAGGCTGCAGGCCTTCCTGATATCGTCGGCAGAAGATTCAGGCGACACGCGGTTCTCGTATTTTCCGTCTGCCATGATCGCGTTCAGGAACGCATAGCGGTCGAAAATGTAATGTACGCCTTCAACGGGATCGAGACCCATGTCGCTTCTCCTTTTCATTGTCATTCTGAGCGCAGCGAAGAATCTCCCTTTCGTGAAACAAGAGAGATCCTTCGCTACCGCTCAGGATGACGGCGCGAATTAAATGCGCCGTCAAACCAGAGGGCCTGTAAGCCGGGTTCTGTCCGCCCTTGCGGGCGAGGCAATCATTCATCTGGGCCGGCAATTGCTTGACGGCTCGTGCAGCCTACCCGGAAGGCCGGCGAGAAAATGCGCCGTGTACCCGAAGATACGTTGCCTTCCCTATTTGGCCTTGCTCCCGGTGGGGTTTTCCCTGCCGTTTCTGTTGCCAGAAACGCGGTGCGCTCTTACCGCACCTTTTCACCCTTACCTCCTTGCGGAGGCGGTATGTTTTCTGTGGCACTATCCCTGGGGTCGCCCCCGCCGGACGTTATCCGGCACCGTATTTTCATGGAGCCCGGACTTTCCTCGACGCCTCGCGGCGCCGCGATTACCCGGCCCTCTGGTTTCGGGGGCGAGAATATCCCGATACGGGACGCAGGGCAAATGATTTATGGGAAAATAAAACAAGACGCAATTTCAGCCAGTTACACGATCTTCGGCCGCAGGGCGAGGCGCTGCTTCACGAGCGCCATAAGCCGCCGCACGGTGTGAATCGTGACTTCGCCCGCGCGCTCTTCGTGGAAGACTTCCGGCTCGAAATGCTGCTGGAACGCGTCGATGAGGGTTTTGAAGTCAACTCGCGGGTCATAGCCATAGCGCGACAGGAGCGAGCGCACTTCATCGTCCTTGCCGTGGATCTCCTGCGCCTCGAGCTCGATCGTTTCCGTCACATCCGGCCACAATCCCACGCCCGCTTCCGCCAGGCGCTTCCACGGAAACAGATAGCCGGGATCCTGTTTGCGCCCCGGCGCGACGTCGGAATGGCCGAGTACATGGTAAGGCAATATCTTATGGCGCTTCACGATCTCGCGGGTCAGCTCGACCACGGCGTTCATCTGCACGTCGGGAAACGGCACGTAGCCGAAGCTATGCCCAGGATTTTGTATCTCGATGCCGATGGACAGCGAATTGATGTCCTCCGCCCCTTCCCACCACGACTTGCCAGCATGCCAGGCGCGCATTTCTTCCGGCACCAGGCGCAGAACCTGACCGTCGTCGCCGACGAGATAATGCGAGCTCACTTTACGTTCGGCGCTCTGCAGGATTTTCAGCGCGTCGAAGGTCGTCTGCGTGTCGGTGTAATGCAAGATCAGGATCGACGGTTTTTTGCCGTCGGCGCGTTCATTGAAATTCGGCGATGGCGCCTCGGAAATCAGCATGCCGGAGGCGGCGGCTGCCGCAGGCGTTTGAGGGCGCGCAGCATGGCGACCGTGTCTTCCGTCGCGATGCCGGTCGTTTTCGCGGAGTCTTTGAACGCGTCCTGTTCATAGTGCCGCTGGAAGGCGGTGACCAGCTCCTTCAGCGTTGGCATATCCTTGCCGAAAGCGTCGACGCCATAACCGGCGGCGCTCAGCAGTTCTTTGAGTTTTTCCGGGCTATCGGCGTCGGCGGCGGCGTTGAACCTGTCGGCGGCACTGGGCTTCGGGTAAACGCCGATGCCGTGGCGCGACAGTTTTTCCCACGGGAAATGCTGGCCCGGATCCTGCTTGCGGTCGGGCGCGACATCGGAATGGCCGATGATATTCTCGGGCCTGATGCCGTGGCGGAACATGATGTCCTTGCACAGAAGCGCCAGCGAGAACTGCTGCTCCTTTGTATAGGGGTCGCCATTGCGGTTCGAAATCTCGATGCCGATCGAGCGCGAATTCACGTCGTCCTTGCCGTCCCAGGACGAGATGCCGGCGTGCCAGGCGCGCTTGTCCTCGTCAACCATCTGGTAGATGTTGCCCTTTTCGTCGATCAGGTAATGGGCGCTGACCCTGGCGGCGGGGTCGGTCAGCCGGTCGAGCGCTGCCTGCGCGGAAGCCATCGCCGTGTAATGGACGACGATCAGTTCCGGCTTCGCGCCGTCCTTGCGTTCGTCAAAATTCGGGCTGGGCCTGTCGTAGCATCTCATATGAGTTTCACGAACTCCGTCACGAGCTTTTCAAAATTGGCGGCACCGCGCGCGGCGTTTTCGAGCGTATGGGCGTGGCTCAGTTTTTCATCCGACAGGCCAGCGCCCATATTGGTGATGAGCGAGCAGCCGACCACTTTGAGCCCGCAATGTCGCGCAATAACGCAGTCCGGCACGCTCGACATGCCGACCGCCTGCGCGCCCAGCGTAATCGCCATGCGGATCTCGGCCGGCGTTTCGAACATGGGCCCGCGGAAGGCGATGTAGACGCCTTCGTGCAGCGGCACATTGGTTTTCTTCGCGGCTTCTTTCAGCTTCGCGCGCAGGGCCGGGTCCCAGGCATCCGTCATGGGCGGAAAGCGCGGGCCGAAATCATCGTCGTTTGCGCCCACCAGCGGGTTCATGCCCATCCAGTTGATATGATCGGTGATCGCCATGAGCTCGCTGACCTTGATGTCGGCGCGCAAACTGCCCGCAGCGTTGGAAACGAACAGCACCTCGACGCCGACCGCCTTCATGGCGCGGATCATGGTTTTCAAGGGATAAGGGTCGCTCGTTTCATAGAAATGCTTGCGGCCTTTCAGCGCGATCACATCGACACCGTTCAGCTTCCCGGCGATCAGCTCGCCCGAGTGGCCCACGATGGTCGGAATGGGAAAGCCGGGCAGGTCCTTATAGGCGATGCGCACGGGGCTGTGCAGCTTGTCGCCGAGCGCGCCCAAGCCCGAACCCAGGATGATCGCGATCTTTGGCTTCAGCCCGCCCAGCCGGGACAGGATCAGGGCCTTCGACGCCTCGACGTTCTTGCGGTGCTGCGCTACGACGTCGTCGCCATGATCGTGACCGAGAGTCGCGCTCGCCTGTGCCATGGTTGATGCTCCTTGATTGCCTTATGTATAGGATAAAAGCGGGGGGTATGGCAACGGGGTGGGCTGGGAAGGCGATAAGTTTCAGTTATTTAGGGCTTCAGACGGCGGCGTATTGACATAAGACGGAAGCTGTGGTTTCTATAATGCTGTTTCGCGTAATAAAGGTCACCCATGGCACTGTTTAATCAGTCGACGCTGACACCCGAATACTGCCGCCGCCATCGCCTCATCTTTTATCCTAAGACGATGGACGAGGCGATCTTCATCCAGGAACGCCTGTCGGAATTCAGCATCCGCTGGGTCAGCGGCGAACCCGTCGGCAATTTCGCCCGCGAATGCGTCGACAAGGGCATGCTCGTCGACAACGGCGCGCTCTACTACAATCCCGAGCGCAAGCCCGGCGATGTTGTCTGCGATTCATCGCAATTCGATAAAAAATACATCCCGCCCGACCGCGCCTTTTTGCTGGAGCAGTTCAACAAGATGGCGGAAAAAATCGATGCGCTCTCCTCGCGCGTGGCCGAGCTTGAATCAAAAGTCGGCGAAATGCACGGGACGCTGTTCCCGACGGTCGAGGACACCAAGCCCGCGCTGAAGCACAAGCTATGAATGACGGCCCGGTCAACCTTGAAACGGCGATGGGCCAGAAACTGATCTTCCGGCCGCGCTCGGAGGATGAGTGCCAGGCGCTGCAGGAACGGCTGCTCGATCTGGGATTCGCCTGGGCCGACGGCTTCAGAACGCCCCGTTACATCGCCGAGTGCATCACCTATGGTCTCGTCCTGATAGAGGGCAACATCTATCAGCGCGGCGATGGCGACAATACCCCTTATACCTATTGCCGGACCGAACAGGCGATGCCGGATTATATACCGCCGGACCAGCGCCTCATGGTCGATCTCTTCAACAGGCTTTCGGCGAAAGTCGACGCGCTGTCGGAAAAGGTCGACGGCCTCTATGCCGAGATTCATCCCGACGTCTGCGACACCAAGCCGGGCGTGCGCAAGCCGCCCGCGCCAGGAAGCGGGGGCTGACATGCAGTCCGGGCAAAGCCTGCACATCACGCCGGAATTCTGCAAGGACGCGAAGCAGCGGCTGATGTTTCGGCCCAAGACGCTGCCCGAAGCGCAATTCATCGCCGACCAACTGGTTGGTATGGGTTATCCCTATTACCGGCCCGAGATGCCGAGCAAGCTGGATCTGGCGCTGCGTGGCGGCATTTATCTCGACCTCGACAAGACGATCATGGTCGTGGAATCGCCGCCGAATGAACAAATTCTCAACTGCACGGTCGACGATTTCAGGCAGTTTTTCGTGCCCGAGGCCCCGCTGGATGAAAATGCGCGCCTGAAGGACGAAGACTGTCGGCGCCGCACCCTCGCCTTTTATCCGCGCACCAACAACGAGGCGCGCGCCATTCTTACGACATTGATGAAAGCGGGCGTACCCGCGCCGGTCGAGGACGGCAGCGCCGCGATGATGATGACGCACGCGATTGTTTACGGCATTCTCGTGCGCGACGGCCGCATGAGCTTCGGGCCCAGGCCGCAGGACCTCATCGGCGCGGAAATATGCTCGGCCGCCGACCTCGGCATCCGCGCGGGCATTACGCTCTCGGCTGAACAGGCGACGATCATGGCCGCCTTCAATGAAATGGGCGCGCGTATGGAGCAGATGTCCCAGCGCATCGCGCGGCTGGAAGAGGTCGTGCTGCCCAAGGAAATTACTAAGAAGCCGCTGCCCGCGCCGAAAAAATAAACAATGTCATCCCGAACGCAGTGAGGGATCTTCCCCACGCAGTGGAATACGGTCTTGCGGTGACGGGGAAAGATTCCTCGCTACGCTCGGAAATGACAATGAAGTTACGCTTTCCGCTCGATCATCAGCTTTTTGATTTCCGCGATCGCCTTAGCCGGATTGAGACCCTTCGGGCAGGTGTTCGTGCAGTTCATGATGGTGTGGCAGCGATAAAGGCGGAACGGATCTTCGAGCTGGTCGAGCCGCTCGCCCGTCGCCTCGTCGCGCGTGTCAGCGATCCAGCGATAGGCCTGCAGCAAAATGGCGGGGCCGAGGAAGCGGTCGCCGTTCCACCAGTAGCTGGGGCAGGAGGTCGAGCAGCAGAAGCACAGGATGCAGGCAGCAGGGCCCTTGCCGTCGTCGCCGTTGAGCAGGTTCGCGTCCTTCGCGCTCTGCAAGTGCTCGCGGCTGGGCGCCGGCGATTCCGTCTTCATCCAGGGCTCGATTGCATTGTACTGCGCATAGACATGCGTCAGGTCGGGGACGAGGTCCTTCATGACCGGCATATGCGGCAACGGCGAAATCTTGATGTCGCCCTTATAATCGTCGACGTGCCGGGTGCAGGCCAGCGTGTTCATGCCGTTGATATTCATCGCGCAGGAACCGCAAACGCCTTCGCGGCAGGAACGACGGAAGGTGAGTGATGCGTCGATCTCGTTCTTGATGTAGATCAGCGCGTCCAGCACCATGGGACCCGACTTCGCGATATCGACTTCGTAACTGTCGATGCGCGGGTTTTCCTTGTCGTCGGGGTTCCAGCGGTAGACGCGGAAGGTGCGCGGCTTTTTCGCGTCCTTCGGCGCTTCGTGATTCTTGCCCTCTTTGACTTTCGAGTTCTTGGGAAGAGTGAGCTGGACCATGGTATTTCCTGAAAAATCTATAAGTGCCGTTCCGACCGCTTCAGATTAGTCCAAAAACAGGACGGCGGAAAGCGCCGGTTTATCCAATTTTCGTTCGCATTATCAGATAGATGTATGTTTCATCCGCCCTTCGGGAGGAGAGGCCGAATTCTGGATTGACATAACGCGCCGCGCCAACGTAGGATGCGCCGTTCTTAACGATCTCGTTTTCACGAAAGGATTTCAATCATGACTCGACCCATGGGCATCATGGCCAGCTTCTCCAAAGTCACCTTCAAGAAAGACGGCGCGGAAGTTTTCAGCACGACCGTCACCTCGGGCGGCTGCTTCGGGCCCAATCCCGATGTCGACGTGATCAACAATGGCTTCAGGGACCTGCGCGACGCGATCAAGGCCGGTAAAGCCACGGCCGCCGCGCGCGATTTCAACTCTGTCGCCATCGCCGGCCAGTTCGGCGGCACCAGCCGCGAATACAGCGTGGGCGCCCATGGCGCGACGCGTATCGACGCGAAGTGCCTCAAGCGCGTGACGCCCTGATCATAAGAAAAGACCCGGCAGTACCGGGCTTTTTGTTTGGGATGATGGCGTGAGTATTTTGAAAAAAATCGCGGACCGTTTCAATGGCACGGCTAAGCCGTCGGAAGGCGCCGTGCGCCGCAGCGTCAAGGGCATGAAGACGCCCGAAGGCCGCCAGCGCCACCTGGAACTGCTGGAAAAACATCCCGACTGCGTCAACATCTGCGACAAGAGCCAGAAAAGCGCGCTCTACCGCGCCGCAGAGGCGAACGATACCGAGGCGATGGCCAAGATCATCAACGCCGGCATCATGCGCTATTTCTTTCACGACGCCATCTATGCCGCGTCGCAAAACAACCACCAGGAGGCCCTCGACCTGCTGCTCGCGCGCGGCGGCCTGGTGTGCGACGACCATATCGAGGTCACGCAGATGATGGCGGAGTGCTATACGGAACCCGGCCCCGAGGGCGAACCCAACCGGAACGACGCCTTTGGCAAGCAATGTTATCGGGGGCTCGACATGCTGCGGGCCGCGCGGCAAAAGCAGGAAGAAAAGCGCGCGGCGGATGAAGAGCTGAAAAAACAGGTCGGGCCGCTGGTGCTGACCGACAGGATCAGCGTGAAAGGGCCGCTGAAGCTGAAGGGCCGTGCCGGCTTATACGTCTAAAGCCGCTGGTTGTTTTTAGCTATCGATCAAGTGATTTCAGCAAGGAAATACGCGCTGTCAGCAGATCTATGCGGCATATGACGTCTGCATCCGCCCCAAACGTACCGCTGCCAAAACTGTGGACTTCAAACGCGCACTCTGCGTCCATGTATTTCATGAAGGCATCCTGGCCTGCATCGAGGTCGGCGGTCAGCTTCTCGTAAGCGATACCCTCGCCTTGTGAGCCGGCTTCTTCCAATAGCGTCTTTTTTCGAACGTCCGAGAACAACTCAGTCATTACGCGCTGGGTACGATGCAGTTCGTCGGTTTCGCATGTGACGGCGTCGACATGGCTTTTTGTTCGGGTGCGGCATTGGTTTTCCACGTTGCCGCCGGGCGTTCCGGCATGCGCAGGGGAGGAAATGAAAGCAAGAATAATGGCGACGATTGCGACGGAGCGCATCGAATCAATAAACCCGCGCCTTGGGCGGGATCGGCTCGACGTCGTTGGTCAGCGTGTTCATGTGCACGGGGCGGTAGGTGATGTTCACCTTGCCGTTGTCGTTCACATAGATGACGCTGTGCTTCATCCAGTTTTTGTCGTCGCGGTCCTTGAAGTCCTCGCGGGCGTGGGCGCCGCGGCTTTCCTTGCGGTTCTCGGCGGCGGTGATGGAGGCCAGCGCCTGCAGCATCAGGTTGTCGAGCTCGATGGTTTCGACGAGGTCGGAGTTCCAGACCAGCGAGCGGTCGGTGACCTGCAGGTCGGCGCGGCCCGACATGCATTTCTGGATTTTGTCGACGCCCTGCTTCAAAAGGTCGCCGGTGCGGAAGACGGCGCAATGTTCCTGCATCGTCTTTTGCATCTGCAAACGCAGGTGCGCGGTGCGCGTGCCGCCCTTGGCGTTGCGCAGCCGGTCGAGGCGCTCGAGCGCATTGTCGCCCGCATTCGCGGGAAGACGCTTGTGCGCGGCGCCCGGGGTGATGGTCTTCTCGGCCTGCATCGCCGCAGCGCGGCCAAAGACGACGAGGTCGAGCAGCGAGTTGGAACCGAGGCGGTTCGCGCCATGCACCGACACGCAGGCAGCTTCGCCCACCGCCATTAGGCCCGGCACGGTTTTATCGGGGTTGCCGGCAACCGGGTTCACGACTTCGGTATGAACGTTCGTCGGGATGCCGCCCATGTTGTAGTGCACAGTCGGCAGCACCGGGATCGGCTCTTTTGTCACATCGACGTTCGCGAAAATGCGCGCGGTCTCGGAAATGCCGGGCAGGCGCTCGCGCAGGATCGCCGGGTCGAGGTGCTCGAGATGCAGGAAGATATGGTCCTTGTGCTCGCCCACGCCGCGGCCCTCGCGGATCTCGATGGTCATCGAGCGGCTGACGACGTCGCGGGAGGCGAGATCCTTGGCGGAAGGGGCATAGCGTTCCATGAAGCGCTCGCCCTGCGCATTGGTCAGGTATCCGCCTTCGCCGCGCGCGCCTTCGGTGATCAGGCAGCCCGCGCTGTAAATCCCGGTCGGGTGGAACTGGATAAATTCCATGTCCTGCAGCGGCAAACCCGCGCGCAGGATCATCGCGTTGCCGTCGCCCGTGCAGGTATGCGCCGAGGTGCAGGAGAAATAAGCGCGGCCATAGCCGCCGGTGGCGAGAACGACAGTGTGCGCGCGGAAACGGTGGATGCTCCCGTCCGACAGGTCGAGCGCCATGACGCCGCGGCAGGCGTCTTCATCGTCCATGATCAGGTCGAGCGCGAAGTACTCAATGAAGAATTCAGCCTTGTGCTTAAGCGATTGCTGGTACAGCGTGTGCAGGATGGCGTGGCCGGTGCGGTCGGCGGCGGCGCAGGTGCGGCGCGCGGTGCCCTTGCCCATGTGCGTCGTCATGCCGCCGAAGGCGCGCTGGTAGATCTTGCCCTCGTCGGTGCGGCTGAAAGGCACGCCGTAATGTTCCAGCTCGATGACGGCGGGAATGGCTTCGCGGCACATGTATTCAATCGCATCCTGGTCGCCCAGCCAGTCCGAGCCCTTGACGGTGTCATACATGTGCCAGCGCCAGTCGTCCTCGCCGTTGTTGCCGAGCGCGGCGGAAATCCCGCCCTGCGCCGCGACAGTATGGCTGCGCGTGGGGAACACTTTCGTGATGCAGGCCGTCTTCAGCCCCTTCTGCGCCATGCCGAAGGTCGCGCGCAAACCGGCGCCGCCGGCGCCCACGACCACGACGTCATATTCATGTTCGATGATGGGATAGGCTGCGGTCATGGCGTCATATGTCCGTGGGTAAAGCTGATGTAAGCGATGGAGAAGATGCAGGCGGCTGCAAGCGCGAAGAAGGTGAATTTGTTCAGCAGCAGCGTGGCGATCTTCAGCCCTTCCGAGATGATATAGTCCTCAATGATGACCTGGATGCCGAGCGCCGCGTGATAAAAGCTCGCGATGACGAACAGGATGGCGACGATCGCCGTGGCGGGCGCGCCGATCCAGCCCAGGAAATCAGCATAGTTGGACGATGTCAGATGGGGCAAATATGACAGCCAGTACAGCGACAGCGGAACGAGGGCGATGGCGGAAACACGCTGCATCCACCAGTGATGCGCGCCTTCCTTGGCCGAGCCGAGACCGCGCGCGGCGCCGAGCGGTGTGCGGATCGTAGGCTGCGTATGCGTATAGGCGGATTTCTTTTCTTCGGTCATTTTAAACTCCTCCCCTGGCCGCGCACCAGATCACCAGCGCGCCGACGACCGACAGGATAAGCACGAACCAGGCGCTGTTTGCGGCCTGTTTGATCGTGAAGCCGCGCCCCGTGTCCCAGACCAGGTGGCGGATGCCGTTGAGGAAATGAAAGACGAACGACCAGACCCAGCCGAAGATCATCAGCTTGCCGATCGGGCTATGGGCGAAGGCCTGGAACGTGTTGAACCGTTCTTCGCCCTGCGCCGCCGCCATCAGCCACCAGGTTACCAGCAGCGCGCCAAGGCCGAGGCCAAATCCTGTCACGCGGTGCAGGATGGAAAGCGTCATCGTGATCTGCCAGCGGTAGATCTGCAGATGCGGCGAAAGGGGACGGCTATCGTTTGCCATATCGTATGTCCAACATAATTGCCAGAATGCCGCGGTTGAAGGCGCCGCGCGATAGAGGAAACATACTCAATAACTTTATTGCGCGTCCAGACGGGAAATGGGCGAGTTATTAGACATAATGTTTAAACGCCGGAGTTTCGTACCTATAAGTGCGAAACTCCATTTTCTTTGCCGCAATATCGTTGTAATTATGACCATCTGCAAAGATGAACAACGAGATTCGCAACCGGGCTACGGCTTTGATTAACTTAACGCCGTTCGCCCGACCGGCATAGGACACAAGTGGCACAGGACGCGGACAGCGCACCCCAGTCTCCACAATCCGGCACGCCCGCGGCCGCCGCGCGCGTTTTCACGATTCCGCCGGATAAATCCTTCCTCGACTCCGTCGCCCGCGGCGTCCTCACGCAGGTCGGCAACGATCCCCTAAAGCTTTCCGATTACACCATTCTCGTTCCCGACCGCGCGACGCGCGACCTGCTGCGCCAGGCCTTCATGGAACAGCTCGGCGGCAAGCCCGGCGTCATGCCGCGCTTCGATGCGCCCGGCGACATGGACGACGAAGACCTGTCTTTGAAAATTTCCGACAACCATATCCTGAGCCAGGCGCTCATGGATATTCCGCCCGCCGTGCCGAAGCTGCACCGGCAGCTGATCCTCGCCCAGGAAATTCTGAAGATCCCCGGCATGGCGAGCTCGGTGCAGAAGGCGATCAAGCTGGGCGGTGAACTGGGCTCCTTCCTCGACGATATCCAACGCAACAACATCGACCTCGCCAAGGCCGACGCGCTGGTGCCCGAAGAGTTCAAGGAGCAATGGGCGCACACCGCCGAATTCCTCAAGATACTGACCGAAACCTGGCCGCAGCGCCTCTCCGCGCTCGGTATGGTCGACCCCGAGGAGCACAAGAACGTGCTCATCGAAATCCAGGCCGCCCACTGGAAGCAGAACCCGCCCGACAAGCCGATCATCGCGGTGGGCTTCACCGATACCTCGCCCGCCGTGCTCAGCCTGCTGCAGACGGTTTCCTCGCTGCCCAAGGGCGCGGTGGTGCTGCCCGGCGTCGACCTGCTGCTCGATCAGAAAAGCTGGGACGTGCTGACGCCCGTGCATCCGCAATATGCGTTCAAGCAGATGCTGAACGCTTTCGGCGTGGATCGTTCCGCCGTCGTCGAATGGAACGCCGACATGCCCGACCCGCAGCATGCGCGCGCGAACGACCTCGAAAAAACCAATGCCGAACGCCAGAAACTGATGCGCGAAACCATGCGCCCCGCCGGCACCTCCGAGGGCTGGAGCGGGCTCAAGGGCCGCAAAGGGGCCAAGCGCCCGCATATCGACGCCGATGACGAAGAAGCGATCGATGTCGAGGCTTTGAGCGGCATGGACCTCATTACCTGTTCCTCGCAGCAGGAAGAAGCCTCCGTCGTGGCGCTCAAGATGCGTGAATCGCTCGAAGTGCCGGGACGCACGGCCACTCTCGTGACCGGCGACCGTTCGCTTGCGCGCCGCGTATCCGCCCGGCTGCGCTACTGGCGCATCGACGTACCGGACAGCGCGGGCGACGCGCTGGCGGAAGCGCCTGTCGGCGTCTTTTTGCTCGCAACCGCCAACATGGCGGCGGAAGAATGGGCGCCGATTCCGATGCTCGAAGCGCTCAAGCATCCTCTGGCCGCGCTCGGCGAAACGCACGAGATGTTTGCGCAGAAACTTTCGAAGCTCGAAGACATGGTTCTCCACGGCGCGCGTCCCGGTCCCGGCGCTTCGGGCATGAAAGGCGTGCTCAGCGCCGCCTTCAACCGCGCCGCGCGCCGGCCCGACCATCGCCCGCAGGCCGAACTCGACGCCGAAAAGCAGGAACTGGACAACTGGCTCGACGCGATCGAGGCCGCGGGCAAGCCGCTCTTCGACAAAATGGCGTCCGGCAAGCCGCAGCCCTTCGCCGACTTCCTCGACGATCATATCCGCTTTGTCGAGGCGCTGGCCAAAACGAAGGACGAAACGGGCGCGGCGCGCATCTGGCGCGGCGACGACGGCGTCAAGGCTTCCCGGTTCCTCACGCAGCTGCGCGACGCCGCGAAATATATTCCCGCCGTCACCGGGTCCGATTATGTCGACGTGCTGCAGGGGCTGATGCGCGATGTGACGCTCAAATCCACTTCCGCCCCGCATCCGACGCTCAAAATCCTCACGCCCGAACAAGCGCGCCTGACCAAGGCGGATATCATGATCGTGGGCGGCATCAATGACGAAGCCTGGCCCAAGCGCCCGGATGAAAGTCCCTGGCTCTCGCCCGACATGGCCAAGGCACTGGGCCTGCCGCCCGCCGAAGAACAGATCGGTCATGCCGCGCATCAGTTTGTCCAGGCGACGTCAAATCCCAACGTGCTGCTGTCGCGCTCGGTGCGCTCGGGTGATGCGCCGACGGTGGCCTCGCCGTTCCTGACGCGCCTGATGATGGTGCTCAAAGGCGCGGGCCTCGACCAGGAAATCCAGAGCAAGACGCAGCTCCTCGAAATCCACGACGCGATGCAGACGCCCGCCGACGTCCATCCCATCGAGCCGCCCGAGCCGCGCCCGCCCTCGTCGGTCAGGCCCAAGGAACTGCCCGTCACCGCCATCGAAAAACTCATGCGCGACCCCTATTCGGTCTATGCGAAATATGTGCTGAAACTGCGGCCCAAGACGCGGCTGGATGCTTCTCCATCGGTATCTGAACGCGGTACTTTCACGCATGATGCGCTCGATACCTTCGTCAAGAAATATCCCGACAAACTGCCGGATAACGCCTATGACGAGCTGCTGAAGATCGGACGCGAGTCCTTCGAAGCGCGCATCAATAACCCGAACGTCCAGGCCTTCTGGTGGCCGCGCTTCGAGCGCATCGCCAAATGGTTTGTGAAGTTCGAGGAAGAGCGCCGTGAGATGACGCGTACGCTCGGCACCGAAGTGCGCGGCAAGCTCGAAATCGACATGGGCGGCGGCGAGGTCTTCACGCTGACGACCATCGCCGACCGCGTCGACCGCAACGCCGACGACCAGCTCTCCGTTATCGATTACAAAACCGGCGCGGTGCCGACACAGAAATCGGTCGCGCTCGGCTATTCTCCCCAGCTGACGCTCGAGGCGCTCATCGCCTATCGCGGCGGCTTTTCCAAGATCGACGCCTCCGACGTGGGCGACCTGCAATACTGGAAACTGTCGGGCGGCAAGCCCGCGGCCGATGTGACGAAAGTGCGCGGCGACGTGAAACAGCTGGTGGCCGAGGCCAACGAAGGCATCCAGAATCTCGTCAAAGCCTTCAACGATTCCAAGACGCCCTATCTGTCGACGCCCAAGCCCGAATGGGCGCCGCGCTATAATGATTACGAGCATCTGTCGCGCTCTGGTGAATGGAGCACGGTGCAGCGCGCGCAGGCCGCGAAGAAAAAGGCCGCCAAAAAGCCGAAAGGCAAACTGAAGAAGCCGCGCGTCAACCGCAGGGAAGGGCACGGGAAGTAATGGCAAAGAACAAGCCCATTCCTGAAAAAGACATCGAGATCAAGCGCGCGCCTGAAGCGGTGCCGCCGCCGATCCCCAAGGGCAAGCCCGACCCCAACGTCGTGCAGCGCCAAGCTTCCGACCCGTCGGCCAGCGTCTGGGTTACCGCTTCCGCCGGGACCGGCAAGACGAAAGTGCTGACCGACCGCGTGCTGCGTCTTATGCTCTCGGGCGCGCAGCCGGACCAGATCCTGTGCCTGACCTTCACCCGCGCCGCGGCGTCCGTGATGACGAATCGAATTCGGGATGAATTGAGCAACTGGGCCACCTGCGACGACGCGACGCTGGAAGACCGGCTGACCAAGCTCAACGGCGTGGCGCCCGACGAAGACACCACGAAGCGCGCGCGCCAGCTGTTCGCCGAATTCCTCGACGCCTATGGCGGGATGCGCGTCCAGACCATCCATTCCTTCTCGCAGTCGCTGCTGCGCCGTTTTCCGATCGAGTCCGGCATCCCCCCGTACTTCGACGTCATGGACGAGCAAACCTCGTCCGAGATGCTGCGCGAGGCGCAGGCCGACGTTCTCCGCGACGTGCAGCGCGATCCCACCACGCCGCTCGCCAAGGCGGTGCAGATGGTCACGCCCGAAGTGCCGGAAGACGATTTCGCCAATATCATCGGCGATCTCACCTACCGGCGCGGGCAGTTGTTCTCGGTCTTCGGCCAGAACGGCGGGCTCGAAGGCACGGTCGCGAATATCTATAAATATCTGGAAGCGCCGACCGGCACCGATACGGCGACGATGATGGCGGCACTCAATTCGAACGCAGGCCTCGACGGCGACGCGCCCGACATCCAGGCGCTCAAAGAGGCGGCGGACATCCTGACCGGCGGCACGGAAAGCGATCTTGAAAAAGCCAAGATCATCAAGGCCTGGATCCTCCATCCCGCGCAGCGCGACGAGCTGTTCAACGACTACGCCGGCGTCTTCCTGACGCAGGACCGCGAGGTCCGCAAGCGCCTGACGACCAAGGGCACGGCGGAAGCGCAAGGCGCGCTGGAAAAAGAGGCACAGCGCCTACTCGAAGGCATCGAAGCCGTTTCCACCATGAACGTCGCGCGCGGCACCGAGGCGCTGTTGCGCCTGACGGAGGCGGTGCTGCAGAAGTACACCGAGAAAAAACGCTCGCTCAACCTGCTCGACTTCGACGATCTCGTATACAACGCGAACAAGATGATGAAGCAAGACAACGCCGCGGGCTGGGTGCTGCAGAAACTGCCCGGCAACCTCAAGCATATCCTCGTCGACGAGGCGCAGGACACGAACCCCGACCAGTGGGATCTCGTCGCCTCCATCGCGAACGAATTCTTCACCAACCCGGCGCGCAAGGCCGCGAAAGACAATACCTTGTTTGTCGTCGGCGACGAAAAACAATCGATTTTCTCCTTCCAGCGCGCGGACCCCGAGGAATTCAACGTCAAGAAGCAGTTCTTCGCCGACCTCGTGAAAAACGCGGGCGGCCGCTGGCGCGAAGTCGAAATGGAAATCGCCTTCCGCTCCTCGCCCGCCATCACGCGCGCGGTCGACGCCGTCTTCGCGAACCCCGAAGCCGCCGACGGCCTGTTCTTCGCGGACGAGCAGGGCGGCAAGCAGGTGCGCCATAACCCGTTCCGCCGCGGGCAGGCGGGCGTGGTCGAAGTGCATCCGGTCATCCGCGCCGAAAAGGCGCCCGACGGCCAGCCCTGGTCGCTGCCGCTCCAGATGGAATCGAAACCCGATCCTTCCGCCGAAATGGCCGACAAGATCGCCGACCAGATCAAGGGCTGGCTGGACAGCGGCGAGCAGCTGCAGTCGCGCAAGCGGCCCATCAGCCCGTCCGACATCGTCATTCTCGTGCGCCGCCGCTCCGACTTCGTCGACCACATGGTCCGGGCGCTGAAGAAGCGCGACATCCCCGTCGCGGGCGCCGATCGCATGGCGCTGCGCGGCCAGATCGCCGTCATGGACCTCGTGGCGCTGGGCGACGCGCTGTTGTTCCCGAAAGACGATTACAAGCTGGCCTGCGTGCTCAAATGCCCGTTGATCGGCATGAATGACAAGCAGCTCGAGGACTTGGCCATCGGCCGCCCCGGCGACCTGTGGGACGCGCTGAAGACCAAGTCTGAAGAACCCAAAGCCGATAAAATCTACAAGCAGGCCTTCGATTACCTTTCGGCGCTGCAGAAGAATATGAACGCCGAGCGCCCCTATGAATTCTATTCGACGGTGCTCATGAACGCCTGCCCCGCGAACGCACAGTCGGGCCTGAACGCGATGTACAGCCGCTTAGGCTTCGAGGCCGAAGACCCGCTGGTCGAATTCATGAACGCGGTTGAGAGGTTCGAAAAAATCCACGTGCCCTCGCTGCAAGGGTTCCTGTCCTGGCTCGAAGCCGGCGAGGCGGAAGTCAAGCGCGAGATGAACATGAACCCGGAAACGCCGCGCGTTCACATCATGACCGTGCATGGCGCCAAGGGCCTCGAAGCCCCCATCGTCTTCCTGCCCGACACGACTGGCCTGCCCGAGGACAATGCACGGGCCCGCCCCAAATTCCTCTGGCCTCAGGGCGACCGCAAGGTGCCGCTGTGGGTCCCCCGCGCCGATTTCGAAAGCAGCGCCTTCATTCGCGAACGCGAAAAGGCCGAACTCGACCGCGACCGCGAATTCCGCCGCCTTATGTATGTGGCCATGACCCGCGCCGCCGACCGGCTCTATGTCTACGGCGCCTCGAACGGCGACAAGAACTCGGAAAAGAGCTGGTATTCGCTGATCCGCAAGGGCCTCGAAGAAAACCTGAAGGATGAGGTCGAAACGCTGAAACCGGGCGACGGCGGCGCAGTGAAATCGCTGTCGGCGTCGTTCCGCAAGAAGGCCTCGCCCGCGGCGAAAGGCGGCGAAAAGCCCGCGGACGACAGCACCATCCTGCGCTTCACCGTCAAGCAGACGGCGCGCCCGCAACCCGACGGGCTTAAGCCGCTCGGCAAGTCGAAGACCGTCGGCATCCCCATCTGGGCGCGCACGGTGCCCAATACCGACCAGACGCCGGTCACGAAATTCCGCCCCTCCGAATACAAGGGCACGAACGACAATTACAGTGCGCCCTCGCCGCTCGAGGCCGAGAAGGAAACTTACTTCCGCAAGCTCGGCACCGTCGTGCACGAACTTTTCGAATTCCTGCCCTCGCTGCCGCCTGAAGACCGCGAGGCGGCGGCGAAAAAGCATCTCGCCAAGCCCGGCTGGAATTTGAGCGGGAAGGACCAGGACGTCGCCCTCAAAGAGGTCATGAAGATCCTCAACGACCCCGAGTTCGGCGGCCTTTTCGGCCCCAATTCCCGCGCCGAAGTCGGCATCACGGGCCTGTTCGATAAGGGAGGCGCCACGCAGATGATGTCGGGCCAGATTGACCGGCTCGTCGTCGATGACAAGAGCGTACTTATTATCGACTTCAAGAACAGCGTGCGCATCCCGAAGGACGCTTCCGAAGTGCAGTTCAAATACGTGGTGCAGATGGCCGCCTACCGCCTCGCGCTCCAGCAGGTCTATCCGGACAAGGAAGTCAAATGCGCGCTGCTCTATACGCGCCAGGCCAAGCTTGTCCCGCTGCCCGCAGCGAGGCTCGACGCCGCGCTGAAGACCATCGACCTCAAGCCGCACGCGGCGAAGAAGGTCGATCCCAAGCCGTCCGTGCCGAAGGGGCCATAATTTAATATGTCATTCCCGCGAAAGCGGGAATTTCGTGCAACCACGTGCGCTCTCAATTATCATCAAGATCCCCGCTTTCGCGGGGATGACGTACGGGGATAGAACATGCAAGAAAAACTCGGTTTTATCGGCCTTGGCATCATGGGCCTGCCCATGGCGCTCAATTTGCGCCGCGCGGGATTTACGGTTGCCGTTTACAACCGCACGCGCGAGCGCGCGCAAGCCCTGAAAGACGCGGGCGCCTTCGTCTGCCAGAGCCCGAAAGAAGTAGCCGAGAAAACCGACATCATCTTCACCTGTGTCTCCGACACGCCCGATGTGAACGAGGTCCTTTTCGGCAAGGACGGTGTGGCGGCCGGCGCGAAGAAGGGCTCGGTCGTCGTGGACATGAGCACGATCTCGCCGGAATCGACCAAGCGTTTCGCCGCGAACCTGAAAATGGCGGGCGTCGACATGCTTGACGCGCCGGTGTCGGGCGGCGAGACAGGAGCGATCGCCGGTACGCTCTCGATCATGGTCGGTGGTAAGGAAGAGGTCTTCAACCGCGTGCTGCCGTACTTTCAAAAGATGGGCAAGAACATCGTCCTCGTCGGCGATAATGGCGCGGGACAGGTGGCCAAAGCCTGCAACCAGGTCGTCATCGCCGTGACCATCGAGGCGGTGGGCGAAGCGCTGATGCTGGCCGAAAAATGCGGCGTTGACGGACGCAAGGTGCGTGAGGCGCTGCTCGGCGGCTTCGCGGGCTCCAAAGTCCTCGAAGTCCACGGCAACCGCATGCTGAACGACGATTACAAGCCCGGCTTTAAGGCCAAGCTGCACCGCAAAGACATGGGCATCGTGCTGGATACGGCCAAAAATCTCCAGCTGCCGCTGCCCGCCGCGACGCTCGTCACGCTGCATATGGACGAGATTATCAAGCAGGGCGGCGGCGAGCTCGACTCCTCGGCGATCTTTAAAGCTTTGCGGAAAAATTAGATTTTTGCGCGGGCTGCGGGGCGGGTTTCGCGCCGAATTCCGCCGGCGGCGCCGTCCACATCTGCGCCTCGATATAGCGGCCGCCCTTGATGTAATCGCCGGGAAGCCCTTCTTTCGCCACGACCATCGCGATCTGGCGTGCGTTCAGAACCGCATCCTGCAGCGGGTGCGTGGTTTCCGGTTTCTCATGGACATGGCGGTTGCCCATGCTGTCGCCGAAGGTGAAGGAACAGCTTTTCAGGTCGGCCTGCTCGGCGGGAATGGAAACGGCCTTCATGCCTTGCGGGGCTTTGTCGGTCTGATCCTCGGCGGTCAGCGTGAAATAAATCGGGTTCTGCTTTTTGATGTCGACGCCCGCGGCCCGCGCGCTGTCGCGCAGAAAGTTTTCGGTTTCCACCCGCCCGTCGAAGTAGGCTTCCTGACCGCCCGAACCGTCGCCGACGCGCCGCCACGGAGCGACATCGGCGCACAGGATCACGGCCTGGTCGCGCGGCAGGTCCGACACCACGGCAAAAGGGTCCGACTTCGCGTTATAAAGACGCGTCAGATACAATCCTTTGAGGGGTGAGTCCGCCATGCGCCTTCCTGAAAACTTTGAAGGTTCTATTATAGCATGAGGATAATGCTATGTTAAATTCTGGCAAAAACTATTCGGAATTTCAGATAGATGCGATGGCCTTCAGGGCACCCTGCAGGATGCTGGCCGCGGCCAGCGCGTCGATAATGTCCTTCTGCTTCTCCCGCTTCATGCCACGTTCTTCGGACAGGAAATCTTCCGCGGCCGCGCTTGAGAGGCGCTCGTCGAAAAAGGCGATCACGGGCTCGAAGCCGAGCGCGTCTTTCGCTTTGATGAGGTTAAAGCCGAAGTGCCGCACCGACTGGGCGCGAGGGCCTTCGCTGTCGTCCATGTTCAGCGGCAGGCCGATGATGAAGCCGCCCACGCCATATTCGCGGCACAGCGGGGCCAGCAGTCGCACATTTTCCGTAAATATTTTTCCGCGCAGGGTTTTGAGCGGCGTGGCCATCGTCAGCTCCGGGTTCGACAGGGCGAGACCCAGCGTTTTCGCGCCATGATCCATGCCCAGCAGCCGCGAGCGGGGCGGCAGGCAGCTCTTGAGTTCTTTTATTGCGACAATCGCCATGCTAAGTTCTTTCCCGACATTATATAAATATAACGTCAGGATTTGAACAGGAATTACAACGATGTCCATCGACAAGAATACCGTGGGGAAAATCGCCCGCCTCGCCCGCATCAAGGTATCCGAAGAGGAAAAAGAGGTGCTTTCCGGCCAGCTCAGCAGCATTCTGAAGATGATCGAGGAACTCAATGCCGTGAATACCGACGGCGTCGAGCCCCTGACCTCTGTCGTCCAGATGCAGATGTATGAGCGCGAGGACAAGGTGACCGATGGCGCCATTCCCGACAAGATCCTGACCAACGCGCCGGAGCAGACCGCGGGTTTCTTCGTGGTTCCGAAGGTGGTGGAGTAGCATCATGGCAAATCTGACCCATCTCACCATCGCGCAAGCCCTTGCCGGCCTGAAGAAAAAGGACTTCACGGCAGTCGAGCTGGTCGAGGCGCATATCAAGGCCGCCGAAGCCGCGCGCCATCTGAATTGCTTTATCACCGAGACCTTCGATGCCGCCCGCGCGCAGGCGAAGGAGGCGGATGCCCGCTACCAGAAGGGCAATCCTCTGCCGCTCGATGGGATCCCCATCGCCATGAAAGACCTTTTCTGCACCGAAGGCGTGCAGACGACGGCGGCGAGCGCCATCCTCAAAGGCTTCAAGCCGCCTTATGAATCGACCGTCTCCGCGCAGATGAAGCGCGACGGCACCATCACCATCGGCAAGGCGAACCTCGATGAATTCGCCATGGGATCGTCGAACACGACCTCGGCCTACGGAAACGTCATCAATCCCTGGAAAGCCAAGGGCAGCAACAAGGATCTGGTGCCGGGCGGCTCGTCGGGCGGCTCGGCTGCTGCGGTGGCCGCGCGCATTTCGATGGGCGCGACGGGCACCGACACGGGTGGCTCTATCCGCCAGCCGGCCGCCTTCTGCGGCATCACCGGCATCAAGCCGACCTACGGCCGCTGCTCGCGCTGGGGCATCGTCGCTTTCGCCTCCTCGCTCGACCAGGCGGGGCCTTTCGGCAAGACGAACGAAGACTGCGCGCTGCTGCTGCGCTCGATGGCAGGCTGGGACCCGAAAGATTCCACCTCGGTCAACAAGCCGGTGCCGGATTATGCCGCGACCCTGAACAAGGGCGTCAAAGGTTTGAGAGTCGGCGTGCCGAAGGAATATCGCATCGACGGCACCAGCCCCGAAATCCTCGCGCTCTGGGACAAGGGCGTGCAGATGATGAAGGATGCCGGCGCGGAAATCGTCGACGTATCCCTGCCGCACACCAAATACGCGCTGCATGCCTATTATGTGGTCGCGCCCGCCGAATGCTCGTCCAACCTCGCGCGCTATGACGGGGTGCGCTATGGCCAGCGCGTCGAAGGCGACAATCTCATCGACACCTATGAAAAGACCCGCCAGCAGGGCTTCGGCAAGGAAGTCAAGCGCCGCATCCTGATCGGCACTTACGTGCTGTCGGCGGGCTATTACGACGCCTATTACAACAAGGCGCGCCGCGTGCGCAAGCTGATCTGGAACGACTTCATCGAGGCGTACAAGAAGTGCGACGTGCTGCTGACGCCATGCGCGCCCACGCCCGCTTTCGCGATCGGCGAGAACACGCAGGATCCCATCACCATGTACCTGAACGACGTCTTCACCATTCCGGCCTCGATGGCGGGGATGCCCGGCATGTCGGTGCCGGTGGGCTTGAGTTCCGACGGTTTGCCGCTGGGCCTCCAGCTGCTCGGGCGTCCGTTCGAGGAAGAGACGCTGTTCCAGGCCGCGCAAGCACTGGAAAAAGCCGCCAATTTCACCGCCGTGCCGCAGAACATCGTCGGCAAGGCCGCCTGATATAAAAAGGAATTTGCCGATGAAAATGAATCCAACGATGATCCGCGACAGGTTTAACGAGCTCGCCCGCAAAGGCGGCGACGCCGTCGTGCGCGTCGAAGCCGAATGGAACGCTTCGGGCCTCGAGCAGCGCTTCGGCCCCTGGCAGGACGGCAAGATGGCCGTCTGCGTCTTCAACGGCGCGGCGCAGGAAAACACGCAGGTCATCGGCATCTCCGGCGTCACCGAAGACGATGCGAAGCTGACTGTCCATGTCTATAAGGGCATGCTCGGTGGCCCACCCACGCGTCCCGGACATCTTTCATATCCGCAAGACGTCAAATGGGTGCCGCAAAGCGAAAAGCCGGTCGAATTCGAATACAATGGCATCGTGAAGCCCAACCGCACCAAGAAGCCCACGGCAGGGAAGTAAGACATGTCGAACGCATTGCTCAAAGGGAATACCGGCGACTGGGAAATGGTGATCGGGCTCGAAGTCCACGCCCAGGTGCTGACGAAGTCAAAGCTGTTTTCCGGCGCCTCGGCCGATTTCGGCGGCGCGCCGAATGCACAGGTCTCGCCCGTCGATGCAGGCATGCCGGGCATGCTGCCCGTCATCAACAAGGAATGCGTGAGCAAGGCGGTCCGGACGGGTCTCGGGCTGAACGCCACGATCAACAACGTCTCGATCTTCGAGCGGAAAAATTATTTCTATCCGGACCTGCCGCAGGGCTACCAGATTTCGCAGTACCAGCATCCCATCGTCGGCAACGGCGAGATCGAGATCGACCTTCCCGACGGCACGGTGAAGAAAATCGGCATCGAGCGCCTGCACCTCGAGCAGGATGCGGGCAAATCGCTGCACGACCAGCATCCGCAGAAAAGCTATGTCGACCTGAACCGTTCGGGCAATCCGCTCATGGAGATCGTCTCCAAGCCCGACATGCGCACCGCCGAAGAGGCGGGTGCCTATGTGACGAAGCTGCGCGCCATCGTGCGCTACCTCGGCACCTGCGACGGGAACATGGACGAAGGCTCCATGCGCTGCGACGTCAACGTCTCGGTGCGCAAGCCCGGCGATCCCTTAGGCACCCGCTGCGAGATCAAGAACGTGAACTCCGTGCGCTTCGTTCAGCAGGCCATTGAATACGAGGCGCGCCGCCAGATCGAGCTCATCGAGGGCGGCGGCAAGATCACCCAGGAAACGCGGCTGTTCGATACCAAGAACGGCACCACGCGCTCGATGCGCTCCAAGGAAGATGCGCACGACTACCGCTATTTCCCCGACCCGGACCTGCTGCCGCTGACGGTCGATAACGCTTTCATCGAGAATATCCGCAAGACGATGCCGGAGCTTCCCGACGCGAAGAAAAAGCGCTTCGTCGAGACTTTCGGCCTTTCCGCCTATGACGCGGGCGTGCTCGTCTCCGAGAAAGAGCGCGCCGAATATTTCGAAATCGCGGCCAAGGGACACGATCCGAAACTTGCCGCCAACTGGGTCATCACCGAACTGTTGGGTGCGCTGAACAAGGCCGAAAAGGAGCTGAAGGACAGCCCCGTGTCGGCGGAAGCGCTGGGTGAACTTGTCGGGCTCATTTCCAACAACACCATTTCGGGCCGCATCGCCAAGGAAGTCTTCGCTGAAATGTTCGGCACCGGCAAGAACCCGGGCGACATCGTGAAGGACCGGGGCTTGCAGCAGGTGACTGACACCGGTGCTATCGAAAAGCTGGTGGCCGAAGTCGTGCGCGACAATGCCGACAAGGTCGCGGAATACAAGGGCGGCAAGGACAAGCTGTTCGGCTTCTTCGTGGGCCAGGTGCTCAAGAAGTCGGGCGGCAAGGCCAACCCCGGCATGGTCAACGATCTTCTGAAGAAAAAACTGGAGGAATAGCGCATGCCGACGGTGTCAGGGCCGCCGAAAAACACGGCAACCGAGCTGAAAATTTCGCAGGAAGGCGCGCGCCGCTTTCTCGTCAACCTGACCTGGACGCCGCGCGAACTGCCGAAGCTGAAGGTCGACGTCGCCGCGGTGCCTGCCGCCAACGACACCACCGGCAAGATCGTGTTCTTCCTGATGAAGCCCTTCGACCTCGTCCGGATCCTGTTCCTGGCCCCGATCAAGCTCCTGAGCTTTGGCATGTACGCGAGCAAATCGTCCCGCGGCGAGGACAAGGCGGGGCGCGATACGGACGCCGACCAGTTCGACCTCGACCTCGACTGCTACGTCTTTAACGAAGATATGCTGTGCAAATGCGTCATCGGCACCGAGGGCGACGCGCTGATGATCGAGGGCAGCAAAAAGGTCTATCATTCCGGCGACGACCAGAGCGGCACCTCGGGCGAGAAGGTCTATGTCGAAACGGCGGGACTGCCGGCCGACTATGTACACTTCTTCTTCGTCGTGCGCAGCGACTGCAAATACAGCCTCGACCAGTTCAGGAACCCGCTGATCAAACTGGCAGACGCGAAGACCGAGCAGCCGATGCTCGAAAACACGCTGATCCCGCAGGGCGAACTGGATATCCCGCGCGCCTATAACTACGCCTTCTGCCATGTCTACCGCAGCGGCGACAAATGGATGTTCCGCAACATCGACATCCACATGGGCGATGGCGTCGAATGGGACATGACGCTGCCCGACCTCGTCAGGCGACAGGCGGCTTAAAACCATGTCCACGATTTCGGGTCCTCCCAAGGGCAAGACGCAGGATATCGTGCTTCCCGCCGACGGACACGCACGCCTGATGGTGGGCCTGTCCTGGGCGCCGAAGGCGGAGGGTCCGAAGGTCGATTACAGCGTCCCGCCGCTGAAGGACGCGGACGGGCGCTACGACATGTTTTATTTCTTCAAGCTGCCCTGGTTCCTCGTCCGCGCCCTCGCGCTGTGGCTTTTCTCGTTCGTGTCGCCGGTTTTGTACCGGCACGGCATCGGGTCGGTTGCCGGGGCGAAGTCGCGCACGCCCGACCCCCACGATCTCGACCTCTGCTGCTACATCGCCGACCGCAACCTGTCGATCGTGCACACGGTCGGGCCGAAGGAAAGCTCGCTCATCGACCCGACGCGCAAAGTTTATCATAGCGGCGAGGACCAGACGGGGCGCAACCCCGCCGACGCCGAGCAGATCTTTGTCGAGCTGCGCGGCATATCGCTTGAGTACGACCAGTTCTTCTTCGTCGTCAAAAGCGCGAACCGCAATACAATGGGGGATATTCCGGAAGGCTCGATTCGCCTTCTCGACAGCGGCTCCAATGAAATGCTGCTCCAGAACGCGGTCTCGGCGCAGGCGCTGCCGCCCGGCAATTCCTTCGGCTATGTCTTCTGCAGCCTGTTCCGCAGGGCCGACGGCGGCTGGTCGTTCCGCAACATCGATTCCTTCGTCGGGCGCCAGGTGGACTGGCCGCTTCTTGTCCAGGCGCTGGTGCTTCAGCAGGGGCTCGCATGAAAGGGCTTATCGTTTTCGATGTCGACGGCACGTTCCTCGACTCCTACACGCTGTTCGAAAAGGGCGTGCTCGACTATTCGCGCGAAAACGGGCTTCCGGTCCCGAACATGGAGGCGATCCGCTTCGGCTACAGCGACCCCTACAACCACGATTTCAAATGGGGCGTGACCCGCGAAAAGCAGGTCGAGCACCTCATCACCATCTTCAACCTCATGGATGACTGGTCGATGTCGGGCGAGCATCACAAGACGCCAGGACTGTTCGCAGGCGTCGAGGACGCGCTCAAGCACCTGAAGGAGATGGGACACACGCTGGCCATCGTGACGTCGAAGCCCGAGGCGCCACTCCTGCACCTGCTCGAATTCCACAAGCTGTCGGGATTGTTCTCCGCCCACCGCAACTGGGACGATATCGTCCGCCGCGGCGAAAAGGAAAAGCCCGAGCCCGACATGCTCATTTCCGTCATGCGCGAGCTGAAGTTCGACCCGCGCGACACGATCATGGTGGGCGACACCGTCATGGACGTGAAGATGGGCCGCGCCGCCGGCACCCACACGATCGGCGTCGCCTGGGGCATGCACCCCGTCGGCCATCTCACCCAGGCCGGCGCCCATCACATCGCCGACACGCATTTCAAGCATGTCGTCTCGACGGTGAAGAAGATTTTTAAATGAATCTCCTCTCCCTCGGGGAGAGGAAGGGGCCCGTCGCGCAAGCGACGGGAAGGTGAGGGTACTCCGTTCAGCAATAGCTTAAGCCCTCAGCCTTATGTCTCAGGTTTGCACGAAGTACCCTCATCTTCCCATCGCACGTATGCTTCGCATGCGCATATAAAGCGATGGGCCCCTTCTTCTCCCAGAGGGAGAAGAGAGGTTGGCTGAGCTCTTTCGGTCAGTTATTGCCGGCGCGGGGGCCGCGGTTACGGCGCAGGTCCTGGCTCTGGGGCAGGAGGTCGGGGCGTTCGGCGGCGGTTTCGACGAAGGGCAGGGCGCGCAGGCGCGCGGCCACGGCGTCCGAGCATTCCAGCATCGTGCGGCGCTCGTTCGCGATGAGAGACGAGCCGCCGGTTTCGTGCAGCAGCCCGTTCTGGACGAGGAATTCAAGCAGGTTCTTGTGGCAGTCGCGCGCGTGGCGCATGAAGCGGTGAAAGCTGAGGCTCTTGCTGAGATCGGTTTCGCGGGCGAGATTGTCGGGAAGGGCGAAAGTTATTTCGAAAGTCTTCATCTCTAGCGGGGGGTTCAACGCTTTCTCCTGTGTTGGTTAACGATATCGCCGGGACGATCGCTTGCCCGCGGGGACGGCCTTGCGGTCGGACGGCTTCTCGACATACTGCACGCCGTCGAGCTTCTTGACCTTGGCGGCGAATTTTTCGGGCGCGTTCATGAAGAAGATGCCGAGCTTGTTCAGGCCACCGTCGTCGAAGGAAATCCTGACCTTGCCCGAGCAGCCTTCTTCATCCGCCAGTTCGCGGATGCGCTTGGCTGCGGCGCTCATGTCTTCGGTAAAATCCGTCTTGCGCGAATACTTCGGGCGCACGCTCACGGAATAGAGGAAGGTCTTCGCCTTTTCGTTGAAGTCTTTTCTCGGCGACATTATGCGCGGCCTCCGAAAATGATCTGTTGTTGTTGCTTCATCGCGTACAAGGTCTTTGCAATCCTGCTCGCGAGCCGCCATCGCAGGCGACTCGAATCTGTTTCAAAGCTCTTCCAAAGAATGTCATAATCTATAAAACAGGGTCTTCCCTGTCAATTTCAATACCGCGGGCGAGTTTATTCCCATAACCATCACAAATGCAAGGAATTTTAAAAGCTGGATTGCCTTACACATCCCGTGTAATAACTGAAAAACTGCACAATAACAGGCAGATAGAAAGTCACCGCCATTCATAAATCCGCCTTCATGCGCCAGACCCTGCAGTATGACATCATCGTTTTCGGCGGTGGCGTCGCGGGTTTATGGGTCGCCAACACGCTGAAGCGCGCGGGCTATAACGTCATCGTGATTGAAAAGGAGCGCCTGGGGTCAGGGCAGACGCTGGCCTCGCAGGGCATGATCCACGGCGGGCAGAAATATGTGCTGCAAGGGGCGCTCACCAAACATGCCTCCTCGATCGCAAAAATGCCCGAGCGCTGGGAAAGCAGTTTCGAAGGCTGGGGCGAGATTGACCTGACCGCGACGAAATTCCTGAGCGACCACCAGATCATGTGGCCGGCGGGCGGCGCGCTGTCCGGTGCCGCGGTGCTGGGCGCGGCCAAGCTCGTCAACGCGGAAACCAAGAAACTCAAGAAGGAAGATTTCCCCGAGGTTTTAAAGACGAAGCCGAAGTTCAAAGGCCCCGTCTACACGCTGCCCGAAAAAGTGGTCGAGGTGCGTACGCTGGTCGAGGCGCTGGCCAAACACCTCAAGGGCCGGTTGTTCAAGGGCGAGCCCTCGGAACTGCTGCCCGACGGGCAGGTCGTCGTCTCGGGCATTCCCATGCAGGCGCAGCTGTTGATTTTCACGGCCGGCACCGGCAACGAACACGCACTTGAAATGCTGAAAGTGAAGCAGCAGCACACGCAACGCCGCCCGCTGCGGCAGATCATGGTGAAGCCGATGCCGTATGAACTCTACGGCCATGGCATCGTCGGCGCGCCGAAGCCGCGCGTCACCGTTACGTCTCATCCGGCGCCGGGCGGCGGCTATGTCTGGTATCTCGGCGGCAATGTGGCCGAAGAAGCGGCGAAGATGGATGAGCCCCAGGCGCTTGAATTCGCGAAGAAGGAACTGCAGGATATTTTCCCCGACCTCGACTGGTCGGGCCGCGAATGGGCCAGCTGGTACGGCGACCGCGCCGAACCTTACGACGACAAAGGCGATCTGCCGCCCGGCCCCTTTATTCACCAACGTGGCCGCGTACTGATGGCCTGGCCCGCGAAACTCACCTTCGCGCCTGCGCTTTCCGATCACGTGTTCGACTGGCTGAAGGACAAAGACATTCATCCCACGGTCAAGAAACTGAAAACGCCTGACCTGCCGGAGGCCGATATCGGCGCCTACCCGTGGGAAGCCGCGGAATGGAAGAAGCTGCCATGATGACACGCGCCTTTGGTTCGACGGGAAAGACGGTCAGCGTGCTCGGCCTCGGCACGGTCAAGTTCGGCCGCAACCAGGGCGTCAAATATCCGGGCGGCGAAGGTTTTGCGCTCCCCTCGGATACCGAGATCGCAAGTCTGCTCGACCTCGCCTTGGGCCTCGGCATCACGCTCCTCGATACCGCGCCCGCCTATGGCACGGCGGAAGACCGGTTGGGAAAATTATTGGGCGGGCGCCGCGACAAATTCTTCCTTGTCACCAAGACCGGCGAGGAATTTTCGGACGGCAAGTCGGACTATGTCTTCACCGCCGCGCACACAAAGATGAGCGTCGAGCGTAGCCTGATGCGCCTGAAGACCGATCGGCTCGATTGCGTGCTCGTCCATTGCAGCCGCGACGATGTGAATGTGCTTGCCAATACGCCGGTGCTCGAAACGCTGGCGGATTTGAAAAAGCAGGGCAAGATCCTCAGCTTCGGCGCCTCGACCTATACGCTGGCGGGCGGCAAATTCGCAGTCGATCATGCCGATGCCGTGATGGTCGCCTATAACAAGGGCTATACGGATGAAAAACCCGTCATCGATTACGCGCATCAGAAGGGCAGGGCGGTGCTGGTCAAAAAGGGCCTCGCCTCCGGACACATCGGCGGGCTGGGGAGCTTAAGCGAGAATATCCAGTTCGTGGCGAATACGCCCGGCGTGACCTCGCTGGTCTTCGGCAGCCTCTCAGCCGCCAATATTACCGCCAACGTTAAGGCGCTAAACCCCTGAAAGGGCTGGAATCGGCCCCTTTTATGGGCGGAAAATCACCTTGGATTCTGCAACTATTGCGTATAATATGCCTGCCTGAACTATTTTTCAGCCTACTAAAGTGGAGACGTGGCCGAGCGGCTGAAGGCGGCGGTTTGCTAAACCGTTATACTGGTGTTAGCCGGTATCGAGGGTTCGAATCCCTCCGTCTCCGCCACCCTGCGCTCCTGCGGAGCTTCGGGCGGCGCAGCCACCCCGATCATTAAAGAACACATGAAGATTTTCCTGGCGGCCATCGATCGGCATTTGGAGAAGGCTTGGAAGAACTCTTGCGGCGATCTTGATTTCGTCACTATCCATGAGGGTTCGATCTTTGACATCCCCTGTGATGCCGTCGTCAGTCCGGCAAATAGCTATGGCTTTATGGATGGAGGCATTGACGCTCTCTATACCAGACACTTCGGACAGATCGTGCAGGACCGTGTCAGGATTGCCATCCTTGAACGTCATCATGGCGAACTTCTCGTCGGATCCGCCGAAATTGTCGAAACGGATGATCCGAAAATACCTTATTTATTCGCTGCCCCAACAATGCGCGTGCCGATGGTTCTCGATGAGAAGACGGTCAATCCGTATCTTGCAACTCGGGCGGTGTTGTTATTGGCGCGCTACGGTCTATTCGCCAGCGGTATTTATGCCGGGCAGAAAATTTCCAATCATGTAAAGTCGATTGCGTTTCCCGGAATGGGCACCGGGGTTGGCAGTGTCCCGCCCGAGATTGCCGCGCGCCAGATGCGCGCTGCTATTGATGAGAGCCTTCGGGACAGGGCTTGGCTGCCGAAATCCTGGGATGAGGCCAGCGAAAGGCACCAGCTCCTCTACACGAATCAGGCGCGAGATTTGCAGCGCTGAGGCCGACAATCCTGGCATTGATAAATCGAAAAATTTTTGTGTAGTTGACATCCTACCTTTTATATTATACATAACGCGGCAGTGACCATCTCAACCGGGAGGCCAACCGTGTCCGATCATTCCGCTCTTTCCACCCTCATTACCGCTCTTGAAAAAAATTACGCCGCTTCCTGCGCGAAGAATGGCGTCGAAACAGGCATCAGCTTTTTCGCCGAGCGGTTCGACAGTGAAACCGTCATCAAGCTCGCATACGACGAAGACGCAGCAAAAAGCGTGAAGCCCTATATCATCAGGCTGAAAAAGCAGTTCGGCTATATTGCCGACGGCGAAGGCGAGGAATTCGCGGTTGACCTGGTGATCCCGACGGCGCGCGTCAAAGACATGGCCGAGGCGCTTGAGAATCCCGGCAAGACGCAACTGGCGAAAGATTTCAAAACCGTGGCCTTTACCGGCACGCTCACCACCAGCCGCGCCGCCGCCGTGAAAAAGGCGGAAGCCGCGGGCTTCGGCGTCGCGAAAGCGGTCTCGAAAAATGTCGACTACGTCGTGGCCGGCGACAACCCCGGTGCCAAGGCCGACAAAGCGCATGATCTCGGCATCCCGGTATTGAGCGAAGTGCAGTGGGCGAAGCTGCTGAAAAAATCCGGACCGAAGTAGTAATCGCGACGCCCATCTCCCGAAAAACCACTCCGGCGAAAGCCGGAGTCCAGTCATTAACTTTCTATCTCAATATTTTTTATGAGGTAGAAGTTCAATAAACTGGACTCCGGCTTTCGCCGGAGTGGGTGTCGAGAGCCAATTTTAAGCCTGCTGCTGGCGCGCCAGTTTTTTCGGCATCGGCTTGATCGCGGCGGCGATGCGCTCGCGATATTCAGCCTGCGCGTCCGCGCCGAACTTGTCGTTGGCGGGCGGCTCGAGCAGCTTCAGCGGTTCGGGCGCGCCAAGGGCGCGGTTAATCGCGTTCGTCATCGAATAAAGCGCGATGCGCGCGAAACCGTTGTTGCGGTCGTCCAGCGTCACGTAATGCACCAGCTCGTGATAGCTGCGGCGCTGGACCCAGGCCGGGTACAGCGGGTCGAAGGATTTTTTCGTGCGGTCGCCCGTGTTCACGTCGACCTTGTATTCATAGAGGCTCGGACGCGCCGCCGCGTTGATGAAGACGTTGGCGGGAGACAGGGGCGTGATGCTGAGCGGCTTGTGGTTCTTGTCCTTCGTATAATGGGTCGTGAAGGCGCGGCGCAGCGTGCCGATCAGGCCCCAGGCGATGTTCTTGAAGCGGTTGATGCGGTCGTTGGAAGCCACCATCGTCACGGTCGTGTAACGGTCGGTTTCCTTGCTGGGGCGCGAAATGCAGCCCGCTGCGATCAGGACGACCTCTTTCATCAGCTTGCGCGCTTCCTTTTCCTCGTAACCGATCTGCTTCATCATCTTCAGCGAGGCGTTGAAGGTCTCCTGCGCCACGATGCTACCCGCGCTGTAGCCGAAGAAGGTCAGGTTGCGCAGGCGCTTGGCCGCTTCCTCCGCCGGGATCTTGTGGCCCAGGCACGTCCCATCCGGCATCCGCTTGAACTCGTCGCAGACCAGCGGCATCACGACATGCGACGCCAGGATGTAGCCCGCCTCCGACGACCGGCGGTTCGGGAAGGAATCATAAAGCGCGAGATTGAACAGGTTGCTCAGGCCCTTGTGCGACCAGGAATAGATGTCCGGCTTCACGCTGTCGTTAGGCGCGCTGCGCAGGATTTCTTCCAGGTTCTTGATCGAGCCCGCGACATAACCGGGCTGGTCATTGTTGGTCAGGAAGCCCGACAGGTAAACGATCGTCGGCCTCTCGATTTTGAACTGGCTTAAGTTGACTTCCCTAAGGTCGGATTTGCCGGTCTCAAGGTTCGGAACGCGGCGCCAAAGTTTTCCTGGCATTTTCTACACCCTTTGTTTTTTTATCGCTTCAGAACAAAGCGCGCCGAAGATCAGGCCATGGGCCGTTGCTCGGGCGCTTTCTTCGGCGCTGTCGTCACGGCTTGTGCCGCCTGCTCCGCAGGAGCCGCGTCATTCGCGGGCGCTGCCGTGTCAGCGGGCTTGTGCGCCTTTTCCGGCTGGCCGGGGATTTTGGCGAACTCAAAGGTCGTCTGGCCCGGGCTTGCGAAGCTCGCGATCTGCTTGCAGGCTTCGTTCGCCAGTTCCTTGGCATCCGCGAAGTCGGCGGGGCGCAGCGGCTCGAAGTATTTCACTTCCACCGTAATGTTCTTGACCTGCAGGCGCTTCCAGATGCGCTTAAGCGTGTCGTTTTCGTGGTACATCGCATACTTCTCGCGCAGCTCGTCGTTGCCGGTCGCGTCCTTGCCGTCGACTTCCTTGACGCGCATCGCGACGGGCTGGACAACGACTTCCTTGTCCAGCTTGATCTCGTTGCCCTGCTTGTCGACGCCTTTTTCGCCGAACAGCATGGTCAAAAGACCGGCGTGGAATTTCCCGACCTGCTTGCCGTCGGTCGTGGTGGCTTCGGGGAACATGATCGTGTTGAAGCCCGCGTTGAAGTTCTTCATGATCTTGGCGATCGATTGCGGGTTGTACTGTTTCGAGCGCCGCAGGCCGATGTATTTCACCGTCTTCAGCAGCTGCGCGATGCCCGGCACTTTCAGAAGGTCGCCTTTGCCGGCGAAGGTGCCGTTGAGCGTCGAGCCATGGACCACGAAGTCCGCGATCGAAATGTGATTCGACACGAACCAGGTCGGCTTATCCTTGACCTGCGGGACCGATGCCGCGTTGAACTCGACCTTCAGGCCGAGCAGCGGGCGGATGCTCTTATAGAGCAGGTTCGGAATGAAGTTATAGATCTTCTTATGATTCTTCTCGGTCAGGGGGCCGATGACTGCATGTGCCCCCGCCAGCAGCAGGAAAACCGGCACAAATGCCACCCCCGCCAAAAGACGCGCCGTTGCCCTCGTATTCTTTTTGAATTCATCTAACATATTGTTTTTCCTTGCTTTCATTGCAGGTTAAGCCGGAAGTCCGGCAAGTGACCTTCTCATAACCGTTTTCCATAGTCAAGATGTTTTGGAGAAATTTATGCGTCTTCGCGGGCCGGGGCGAAAGGCTGCGTTTCTTTTACCATAACGCTTGACTTCATGTCCGCGCTCGGGTAGTTTTTCTCCCAAGTTATGACAAGGTTGAGGATATCCAGCCTTGAATCAGAATCAATCAGCTTCGCCGCCTATACAAAAAACACGAAGCGACAACGGTAATAGAGAAAGGCTTCCGCGCATGACCCCCGATTCCGCTTCCCAGCCGCAAATTTCCCCGACCACAGACACCACGGCAACCGCCGCTCCCGCCAGCGCGGAACAGCTCTGGAAAGACAATTATCCCGCCGGCCTCAAATGGGACGCGGAAATTCCGCAGACCAACCTCGTGCAGATGTTCAAGGAAGCGGTCGAGAAATTCGGCGATCGTCCCTGCCTGAACTTCCTTGGTCGCCAGTGGACGTATAAGCAGGTGGATGAGATGTCCGACCGCTTCGCGAAAAGCCTGCAGGACCAGGGCATCGGCAAGGGCAACCATGTCGGCCTGTGCCTGCCCGATATGCCGTTCCATGTGATCGCCTATTACGGCGCGCTCAAAGCCGGCGCGACGCTCGTCAACATCAACCCGCTCTACGCTCCCCTGGAATTGGAACACATCGTCAAGGATGCAACCATCGATGTGATGGTGACCTTCAACAACAAGCAGCTGCAGAGCAAGCTGGACAAGCTGACCAACGACGACACCGGCATGAAAAAGACCATCGTCTGCGACATCGCCGACGTGTTGCCGCCGAAGAAAAAAATCGGCCTCGCGGCGCTGACCCTGGCGAAAAAGGCTTGGTCGCCGCTGCTTCCGCTGATCGCAAAACTGCCGGGCGACGTGACGGTGAAGAAGGGCGAAGACGGCAAGCCGCTTCCGCTCAAAGGCTTCCCCAAATTCAAAAAATCGCTGCTGGATTTCGCCAATATCGACACCTTCAAGGTCGTCGAAGACGATAAACACGTCGCCTTCTCGACCATGATGAAGAGCAAAGGCGCGCCCGCGCCGGTCGCGGTGTCGGCCGATGACATCGCGGTCCTCCAGTTCACCGGTGGCACCACCGGCGTGCCCAAGGCCTGCATGCTGACGCACGGCAACCTCACCGCCAACATCGCCCAGAGCGAAATGTGGTTCAGCGGCGCCCATGACGCTACATCCGGCAAACAGGAAAAGATGCTGGCGATCCTGCCCTTCTTCCACGTCTTCGCGATGACGGTGCAGGAAAACCTCGCGCTCAAACTGGGCGCCGAGCTTGTCATGCGCCCCATCCCCGACGTCAAGAAGGCGGTGAAGGTCATCCACAAGTTCAAGCCCGAAATGTTCGCGGCCGTCCCGTCGATGTACGAGACGATCCTGAAAACGAAGATCCCCAAAGTCAATCCGCTGTGCCGGGCTTTCAACAAGGTCTGCCATCCGCTGACGCCCGCTCCGAAAGAATACGATCTTTCGTCGGTAAAGCTGTGGCTCAGCGGCGGCGCGGCAACGCCGGAAACGCTCGAGAATGCCTGGAAAAAGCGCACCGGCAAAGCATTCACGAAAGGCTATGGCCTCTCCGAAACTTCGCCGCTCGCGGTCGCGATCCCGCTGGGACAGGACGTCAAGGGCTCCATCGGCCTGCCTGTGCCGGGCACGACGATCCGCATCACCAGCATCGCCAAGGCGCCCGACATCTCCGACGAAGTGCTGCCGCTCGGCGAGAACGGCGAAATCTGCATCAAGGGCCCTCAGGTCATGAAGGGCTACTGGAAGCACGACGACGAAACCGCCAAGGTCATGGACAAGGACGGCTACTTCCACACCGGCGACACGGGCTATATCGATCCGAAAACCGGCTGCATCTATATCACCGGCCGCATGAAGGACATGATCAACCGCCAGGGCATGAAAGTATTCCCGCTGAAAGTCGAATCGAAGATGCTCGAGCATCCGGCGATCGCGGAAGTCTGCGTCGTGGGCGTGCCGGATCCGAAAGTGGACGAGGAAGTCAAGGCGCATATCGTTCTCAAGGAAGGCGCGACGGCGACGCCGGCAGAGCTGAAAAAGTTCCTGCTGGAACGTCTGGCGCCCTACGAGGTGCCGCACCTGTGGAAGTTCCGCGACAGTCTGCCGAAGACCAACATCGGCAAGCCAGACAAGAAGGCGCTCAAGAAAGAGGACGCCGAGGAACTCGCTGGCGCTAAGTCGGCGCCCGCGCCCGCCGCCGCGCCCGCGGAGGCGAAGCCCAAGCGGTCGCTGATGAGCGTCCTGCGCCTGAAAAAAACGCCGTAAAAAAATTAAGCACCAGAAGAGGGAGATAGCCAATGGCTGACAACAAAGGTCTCGCAGGAGCGTTCCAGACGGAAAGCAAACCTGAAGAAAAAATGCTCGCGGCGAAGCTGCAGGACGTGCTCGACGGTCCCTTCGCCGAGGTGCGCAATATGGCGCGCGCCTTTATCGCGCGTCCCGAAATGGCGCCGGTGTCGCAGGAACTGCCGAAGGCCGACTACCGCGAAGTGACGCTGGACCGCATCAAGCTGATGGTCGGCGAAGGCTTCACCAAAATGCCCTACGCGCCCGAGCACGGCGGCGAAGGCAAAGGCTCCGCCTACATCAACATCGGCGAGATGATCGCCCATGCCGACATGAGCCTCGCGGTCAAGCAGGGCGTGCAGTTCGGCCTCTTCGGCACCTCGATCGAGCGTCTGGGCACCGAAAAGCACCAGCACCTCATTCCCGACATCATCGCTGGCAAGCTGCTGGGCGGCTTCGGCATGACCGAGGAGGCCTGCGGCTCCGACGTGCAGGGCACGCAGACCGTCGCCGTTTTCAACAAAGAGACACGCGAATTTGAAATCAACACGCCACATGAAGGCGCGCGCAAAACCTATATTGGCAACGCCGCCAAGCATGGCCAGATGATGGTCGTCTTCGCCCAGCTTCAGATGGCGCCGGGCGAGGAATCCAAGGGTGTGCATGCCTTCCTCGTACCTGTCCGCGACGCGCAGGGCGACACGATGCCGGGCGTCACCATTCTCGACAATGGGCACAAAGTCGGCCTCAACGGCGTCGACAACGGCAAACTGTCCTTCGACCATGTGAAAGTGCCCTATGACGCGATGCTCGATAAATTCGGCAGCATCAACGCGAAGGGCCAGTACACGAGCGACACCGAGAAAAAGTCCGCCCGCTTCTTCAAGATGGTCGGCACGCTCGTCACGGGCCGCGTGTTCGTGTCCATGGCGGCCTTAAGCGGCAGCAAGAGCGCGCTGGCCGCGGCCGTCGACTTCGTCGAGAAACGCAATGTCTTCGGCAAAGGCCTGCTGACCCGCCAGGCGACGCAGACGCGCCTGATGCCGAAGATCGCCGAGGCCTATGCGCTGCATTTCGCGACCCGCGACCTGCTGACCTCCTTCGAGAAAGGCGACCCGCGCACCGAAACGATGGCGGCCGCGATCAAGGCCGTTTCCTCCGACCGCGCGAGCGAAACCGTCGACGAATGCCGCCGGCTGGAAGGCGGCAAGGGCTATATGTCCGAAGAGCGTTTCGGCGTCTGGCGCAACGACATCGACGTTTTCCGAACCTTCGAGGGCGACAACCTTATCCTGCGCATGCTGGCCGCCAAGAACCAGGTCACGCGCCTGAAAAAGAAGTTCGACGGCGCCAATGTTGCCGGCAAGCTTATCAAGGCCTACGACATGAATCGTCAGGACCGCTGGCAGCGCTGGGCGAACCGCAATGAATTCCTGAAAGCCGAGGACCAGCTGGGCCTGTTCGAGGCGCGCGAGCGCACGATGGCGCACAACCTGCTTCTCAAAGGGAAGAAACTGGGGAAGTCCTACGACAAGGACGAGGTTGGCAACCTGCTGCAGGATGACATGGCCGCCTATTCCGACGCCTATGCCGAGCGCCTGATCCACGAAAAATTCGTCAAGACCGTCAAGGAACAGGCGGATCCTGAAGTGAAGGCGGTGCTGAAAGACCTCTGCGACCTCTATGCCGTGCATTGCCTGCGCAAGAACGCGCTCTGGTACATCGAGAACGGCAACCTGACGCCGGACCTGACGCACTCCCTCGTCCGGCTCGAGCACGACCTCAACGCCAAGCTGGCCCCGCAGGCCAAAACCTTGGTCGACGGCTTTGGCATCCCCGAACAGCTGCTGCACGGCCCCAAGCCCGAGCAGGCCGCCAGGCCGCAGCCGGACAAAGGCCCGGTGTTCTAAACAGAAAAAACTTAACGTTAGAAAAGGCGCGGAAAATAGCTTCCGCGCCTTTTCTGTCTTGGATTTCATAAACTTGCCCGCATTCTTGCGGCTTCATTGCAAGGAATTGTGCTACTCCCGGCGCGGAATGGCGCTATATTTTACAGACCGAAGATTCCAGGTCAGGGACTAAAAACCATGTCAGCTTTCTCCGCCATCCGCCGTATCAGATATATTGTCGCCGCTTTCGGCCTCGCGCTCGCGCTGTCGGGTGCCGCGCTGGCGCAGGTGCCGACTGTTATGGAGGGCAAGGACGTCCTCCCGTATCTGAACCAGATCATCGACTGGCAGCGCCGCCTGTCCATCCTCGAAGTGCCGCAGGAACTGCCGCGGGTGCTGCTCATCCGCAACACGCTGCACGACCATACGGCCAAGGCGCTGACCGCCAGCTTCAATGCTGCGCATGCCATCGCAGCCGTCCTTCCCGCCCAGGCACCGGACGCGGTGCCCGCGCCTGATGATGCCACCCAGCCCAAGACCGGCGGCATCGAGAAAGCCATCCACAAGGCGGCGGCCGAGGTGCGCGACCTTCAGGCGGCGCTCGACAAGGAGGGCGATCCCGCGCGCCGCAAAGGCCTGGACGGGCAGCTCAAGCTTGCGCAGGAGCACCTGACGCTCATCAGGACCATTGCGACCGCCATCGGCAACCAGACTGACGATAACGACACGCTGGACGAGCAGATCCAGAAACTGTCCGACACCGTGCCCGAGAGCGACGGCGGCAGCGGCAAGCAGACTGCGGCGCCGCCCACCCAGCCTGCGGCGGCCCAGACAGGCGAAGGCGGCATGGCGGGGGTCGTCGGCGACCTCTACGGCTATATCAAGCAAAAGCAGCAGATCAAGGCCCTGCGCAATGAGACGCTCGCCATGCTCGAGGAGAGCCGCAGCCGGTCCCGCTCGTTGCGGGATACCGTGCAGAGTCTTATGAAGCAAGGCGCCCAGATCGCCCAGAGCGCGGCGGCGGCTAAGGAAACCGCGAAAACCGCCGGGACGAAGAAGGGGGCCAGTGACAAAAAAACCGCGCCTCCCGCGCTCGCCGCTACGCCTGCGTCCGCTGCCGCATCCGCTGCGCCGCCGCCCACCTACGACGACCTGCTGTCCGACATGAAGCAGATTTCGACTATCGCCGTCCCTTTAAGCCAGCTGAACCTTGCGCTTGACGCCTCGGCCCGCGACCTCAACCAGTGGGGCGATGCCTTGTCGCAGCAGATCCGCGACATCTCCCGGCGCCTCGCCTGGCGCTTGGGCGTCATGGGCTCGACCATCCTGGGCCTGTTCCTGTTGTCGGGCCTGTTCAGCCGCGCGACGCGCCGCTATGTGCTGGATGAGCGCCGCCAGGTACAGCTGCGCACCTTCCGCAAGCTGGTGCTGATCTGCTCGATCGCGACCGTTGTCTTCCTGGGCTTCTTCACCGACTTCACCTCGCTCGCGACCTTCGCGGGTCTCATCACCGCCGGCCTCGCGGTCGCGTTGCAGACGGTTATTTTGTCCGTCGTCGCTTTCTTCCATTTCTTCGGCAGCTTCGGCATCCGAGTGGGCGACCGCATCACGATTTCGGGCGTCACGGGCCGCGTGATGCAGATCGGGATGGTGCGTTTCTATCTCATGGAGGTCGAGCGCTCCGAAGTCGGCTTCATCCCGACGGGCCGCGTCGTGGGCTTCCCGAACTCGATCCTGTTCCAGCCGACGCCCTTCTTCCACCAGGTGCCCGGCACCAACTTCGTCTGGACCGAGATCAATCTCACGCTCGCGCCGTCGGTCGATCACATCACGGCCCACAAGAAGATCCAGGACGTCGTATCGCGCGTCTACGCCTCGCAGCGCGACTTCATCCAGCTGCAGGAAACCGCGCTTAATCACTTCACGCGTTTCAAGGCGCAGATGGCCGAGCCGCAGATGTACATGCGTATTACCGGCTCGGGCCTTGTCATGACGATCCGCTACGCTGTACAGCGCGAGCAGGAAACCGAGATGCACCTCAAGATGACGGAAGAACTCCTCGCCGTCGTCAAAAGGGATCCCGAGCTCAAGTTCGTCGGCGTGGGCTGATATCCAGTATTAAATCTCTGAAATCACGGCACCTTCCGCGCCGCTTGGCGGTATTGCCGAACAGGTGTTCAGACCTATTTAAGTACCGTCACGTTATAATGGGGTTAAGGTCTGGGGAGGACCAGTAAGAATGCCTGATTTGTCATCACAGGCGGACGCAGCCGGCGCTGCGCCCGCTCAAGTTGCGCCCGACGCCGCGCTGCTCAAAAGCCTTGTCACCCACTGCCAGAAATACCGCGGCGGCATCGCGCGGCGCAGCATCGTCCAGCTAGGGACGACCGTTGCCCTGTTCCTGGCTGCCATCTCCACGATGTTCGTCGCCTTCCATCACGGGGTCTACTGGCTCTATGCGCTGCTGATGGTCCCTGCGGGCGGGTTGGTCGTGCGGCTTTTCATCATCCAGCACGATTGCGGGCACGGCTCGTTCTTCAAAAGCAAGGCGGCGAACGACTGGACCGGCCGGTTCTTGAGCCTTTTCACTTTCATTCCCTACGGCCTGTGGCGCCGCGGGCATAATCTCCATCACGCGGGCTCGGGCAATCTCGACCGCCGCGGCGCGGGCGATATCGATACGCTGACCATCGCCGAATACAAGGCGCTGTCGCCAAAGCAGCAGTTCTGGTACCGGCTCTACCGCCATCCGCTGGTGCTCCTCGTCATCGCGCCGCCGATCTACATCCTCGTGCTGTTGCGCTTTCCGCCCTGGCAGTCGGTGCCGTTCCTGAAAAATTACAATCCGCTTCCGGCCGGCACGCAGGGCTGGGGCAGCGTCATGGGCCTCAATGTCGCCCTGGCCGCGATTTACGGCGGGCTGATTTACTGGCTGGGATGGAAGACGGGCCTGCTCGTCTACCTGCCCGTGGTCGCGACCGCCTTCTGGATCGGCCAGTGGCTGTTCTATATCCAGCACCAGTATGAAGACGCCTACTGGCGCCACAAGGACGGCTGGAACTATAACGAAGCCGCGATCTACGGCAGTTCCTACTATGTCCTGCCGAAAGTCCTGCAATGGTTCACCGGCAACATCGGCTTCCATCACATCCACCACCTATGCCCCGGCATCCCCAATTACCGGCTCGAGGAGTGCTTCCGGACCAATGCGGATCTCGCGAAAGCGCCGCGGCTCACGCTGCAGGACAGCCTGAAGTCGATCCATCTCGCCCTCTGGGACGAGATGAAGATGAAGATGGTGAGCTTTCGCGAGGCGGTTTAGCGCTATTCCTGCCAGCGCGTTTTCTTCGACGTCATGCCGACGCCGGGATTGAAGCTGTTGCATGGGTCGAGAGTGCGGTAGAAATCCTTCAGCGCGGGTTCCGCCACATAGAAATGGCCGACATTATGCTCGGCCGGATATTTCGCGCCGCGCGCCTTCAGCAGCGCCAGCATCTTCTTCTTGATCGCCTCGACGTCCGCGCCTTTGCGGATCAGGTAATCCTGGTGCAGCACATGGCACAGGAAATGCCCGCAATAGGCGGAAAGCACGATATCCTTCGTAATCTCCGGCGGCAGCGTCTCGAACCAGTCGCGGTCGTTGCGGCGCAAGGCCACGTCGAACGCCAGCACGTCTTCAATTTTATCCGCATGCACGCGCTTGTAGCGGATGCCGCTGCTGGCGACCGCGAAACGGTGCAGCTTGGCCTTTTTTCCTTCGTCCTCTTCACATTCGAAATACGCGCCGGTTTCCGGCGTGGCGAAGAAATCCTTTAGGAAAGCGCGCGTTTCTTCCAATCCCGCATCCGTCACCTCGAGGATCAGGTGATGCGGAAAGCGCGCGCGAAAATCCTTCATGCGTTTGGGCAGGTGGTTCGGGAACAGGCGGCTCAAAAACTGCAGCACGCGGTCGGCGGGGTGCGATGGAAGGGCCTTCCAGCGTTCCATGAAAGCATCAAAGCGGCTTTTCAGCGAAAACAGCGGCGGCAGGAAGCGCGTGCCGAGATGCCAGATGATCAGGAAAGTGTCCTTGCCGTATTTTTCGGCGATGTCGAAAGCATCGCGATGCAGATATTCGCCGGAAACGGGCAGCATTTCGAATTTTGCCAGGATGTGGCGGCGGATATCCTCCAGCACGCGCGGATCATGCGCGCCAATGTAGAAGACCCTGGTCTTTTCCGCCGCAAAAGTGTCGAGCCGGAGCGCGAAGACCGCCAGCTTCCCGGCGCAGCCCGAAGCTTCGTACAGCCGGCGCGGGTCCGCGTTGAATCGCGCGGGCAGGTCAGAATCGATATCGCGCACATAGTGGGCATATTCGCCATCGGAAGCTGCGCGGTTGCCATCCGCGATGTCGCTTTCGGCATAGTCGCCGGCCTCGACGCGGCGCAGCACCTCTTCCGCGCCGCCGGGCAGGGTAATGCCCAGGTGATTGACCAGCTCCAGCTTCCTGTCTTCACCCAGTTTCGCGAACAGCGCGAGTTGCGTATAGGCGGGCCCGCGGCGCACCAGCGCGCCGCCCGAGTTGTTGGCGATGCCGCCCGTGACCGACGCGCCGATGCAGGAGGAACCGATGACCGAATGCGGCTCGCGCCCCAAGGGTTTTAGCAGTTTTTCCAATTGGTCGAGGGTGGCGCCCGGCAGGCAGATCACCTGCTTGCCGCCCCGGATCAGGCGCATCTTGTTCATGCGCAGGGTGTTGATGACGACGATGTCGCGGTCGTAGCCGCCGCCACCTGGCGTCGATCCGCCGGTCAGGCCGGTATTCTGCGCCTGCATGATGATGATCTTGCCGGCTTCCACGCAGGCCTGCAGGACGCGCCATTGCTCGATCAGGCTGCCCGGCTGCACGACCGCCAGCACCGCGCCGCCGCCGACGCGGTAGCCGGTGCGGAAGCGGCGCGTCTCCGCGTCGCCGGTCAATACGTGCGGACCGCCCACGATCGCGCGCAACCCGTCGATAAATGCGTCCGTTGCCATGCGGCGATTTTAGCAGAGATGCGGGGGAAAGCAAAAGCGGGCCGCTTTTAGCGTCCGCAGCCCATCTGGGGCAGCAGCTTGCCGGGTTTCGTCTCGATCTCTTCGCGTTCGCCCGCGTTCATTTTGGGAAAGAAATGCAGGTGCGCGCGCTGTTCGACGACGCGCATCGTCACGACCTTGTCGCAGACCGCGTCTTCGCGCCCGCTGTTCTGGTCCATGATGAAGGCGGCGGTTTCCACGTCATTGCCCTTCACGACGGCCACGATCTTCCAGTAGCCGCTCGGGGTTTTTTCGATCAGGTGCGAATGCGGCAGGCGGGGCATGTCGCGCTCGTATAAGGGACCGGTGACGGAATAAACTATCACGCCGCCGCGGGCCAGCACGCGCTCTTTTTCCTCGAGATGCTCCCAGGGGCCTTCGTTCAGGTCGGTCGATTGGGGGGTGATGTTCGACAGGTCGTCCGCCAGCTGCCAGTCGGGGCTGCCGGTCAGGCTCGCCAGCGGCGCCTGGTGGCCGCGGTCCATGTGCAGGACTTCGCGCACATCCTTATAGTCCTTCGGGGAAAGGGTTTCATTGCGATCCAGGTCCGGGTCCTTGTGCCAGACGCGGGTCTGCGTCCCGCCGATCAGCTGGGCCGTCACTTCATAGCCGACCCAATCGGCGAACTTCGTGTCGGGATTATTGTCGAGCGTGTAGATCGAGCGGCGGATCAGTGTATCGTTCGCGGGCGCCCCGGTCGGGCAGCCGAAAAGACACAGGTCTTCCACGACCGGGGGCGTATGAACGCTCGCCGCCGCCGCGGGCGTATGCTTCGCGTCCTTCGCATCTTTATTGTCGCAGCCCGTTATGGCGAGCGGCGCCACGGCCAGCAGGGTCACAGCCGCCGCGCGGCGGAATTCCTTCGACAGCTTTTTGGAAGAGAAGAACATCGGGGCCTCAAAAATTTGTCATAATCTAAACGGCATGGGCCACGCTGTCAACGAAATGTTACTAAATTACGCAAATTCAAATGGTTACGTGAACGAAAATGGCCTCGCCAGCGGACCGGCGAGGCCATTTTTTCGTCCAGATCCTTCAGCGTCAGGCGACGATGAGGTGTCCCGTCGCGGCCAGCGTCGCCGCATCCAGACCGCTCGTGTGCTGGAGCACGGCGAGGGGCACGAAGTTGACTCCGTTCGCTGCGCCGTCGGTGTCGACCGACAACAGCATCGTGTTGTGGTTGACTTGCGTCAGTTCAACGAAATCCGACAGGTTGCTGGTGCCGGGCGTGAAGCCGGTCAGCACGCTGTGGATGTCGATCGTGTCGACCTGCGCCTTGAAGTCGACAATGGTAGCCTCGTTGCCCGCCGCGACTGTCGAGTCGAACAGGAACGTGTCCGGCCCGTTGCCGCCAACCAAGGTGTCGAGGCCCGCACCGCCATCCAGCGTATCGGTGCCGTTGCCGCCCTGCAGCACGTCATTGCCGTCGCCGCCTTGCAGCACGTCATTGCCGTTGCCGCCTTGCAGCAGGTCGTTGCCGCCCAGGCCCGCCAGCGTGTCGTCGCCGTTATTGCCGAACAGCCTGTCGTTGCCGCCGGTGCCGGTCAGGTCATCAGCGAAGTTCGTGCCGCGCAGCGTTTCGCCCACGCCCTGGCCGCCGACGGGCGACAGGTGGCTTTCGATGAACGCGGCATCCTCCACCGAACCGTTCGCGAATACGACCTGTTCGGTCTGGTTCGCGCCGTTCGTGAAGAAGCCTTGCACGTCGATGGTCGCGCCGTGGGTCCCGAAGTGGACGATCAGGTCGTTGCCAGACTGGTCGAAGGACACGCTGTTCACCGCGACGCTATTGTCGAAGTGGATCGTATCCGTGCCGGCCGTGTTGATGACGGTCGACTGGCCCGCGCTGTTCGAGAACAGCAAGGTGTCGTCGCCCGCGCCCGTGACGAAGGTGTCGTTTCCGCCCAGGCCCTGGAACGTGTCGTTGCCCGCGCCGCCGGTCAGCAGATCGCCGCCCACCGTGCCCGTCAACGTCATGTCGAGAGGCGCCTGCGTCAGGTGGCTTTCGATGAAGGCGACATCTTGCACCGTGCCGTCGCTGAAGTTGACGCTTTCAACCTGGCCCGAAGCCCCATTGAAGAAGCCCGCGACCGTGACCGAATCTCCATTCGTGCCGTAATCGATGACCAGGTTGCTGCCCGACTGGATGTAGCTGACGCTTGCCGCCGCCACGCTCGCATCGAACACGATCGAGTCCGTGCCGCCCGCATCGACAATGACGTCATGGCCGTCGCCGTTCGCGAACATATACGTATCGTTGCCCGCGCCGCCGATGAACGTGTCATTGCCGGTGCCGCCGTTGAATGTGTTGTTGCCGGAGAAGTCGATCAGCAGGTCGTTGCCCGCGCCGCCCGACAAGACGCTGTTCGGCTGGCCGATGAGAAGGTCGTTGCCCGCCGTGCCCGTGCTGTTCGTCAGGTGCGCGTTGATGAAGGCCGCATTCTCGACCGTGCCGTCGTTGAAGACGATGCTGTCGTTTGCATTGTTCGCCGCGAAGAAGTTCTGGACGGTAATGCTGCCGTTCGGGCTGTCGACCTGGTCGTTGATGATCAGGTTGTTCCCGCTTTGCGTGAACGTGACATTCGCCGCGTTGACGGTGGCGTCGAACTTGATGACATCGTTGCCGCCAAAGTCGGTGATGGTGTTATTGCCCATGCCCGCGCCGAAGACGAAGGTGTCGTCGCCGCCGTTGCCGGTCAGGACGTCATTGCCGCCGAGGCCCAGGAAGGTGTCGTTGCCCGCGCCGCCGACAAGCGTGTCGCCGCCTTCCGTGCCGACCAGCGTCTGGCCCGCCGTGCCGTTTGTCAGGTGCGACATGATGAAGGCCGTGTCGTCCACCGTTCCATTGGCGAAGGAGACCGTTTCGTTCTGGTTGGCGAAGAAGTTCGAGACCGTGATGCTGCCCGCCGCATTCGTGATATCGTTGATGACGAGATCATTGCCCGACTGGGTGAAAGTGACGTTCGACGGGGTGACGGTATTGTCGAACTTGATGGTGTCGCTCCCGTTGAAGTCGGTGATCGTGTCGTTGCCGAAGCCCTGGCTGAACTGGAACGTGTCCGCTCCACCGCCGCCCGTGAGCGTGTCGTTGCCCGCAAGGCTTTCGAAGGTGTCATTACCGGCGCCGCCGACGAGCGTGTCGTTGCCCGCCGTGCCGACCAGCGTCTGGCCGGCCACGGAGGTCGTCAGGTGCGACGTGATGAACGCCGAATTCTCGACCGTGGTGGTGCCCCCGCTGGTGAAGATCAGGCTGTCGTTCGCATTGTTGTTCGTGAAGAAGTTCTGGACCGTGATCGCGCCCAGCGCATCAGCCGTCGCATCGGTGATGATGAGGTCGTTGCCCGACTGCGTGAAGGCGACGTCGGTCGGCGCGACGGTCGAGTGGAACTTGATAATGTCGGTGCCGCCGAAGTCGGTGATCGTATCCTGGCCGAAGTTGGTGCTGAAGAGGAAGGTGTCCGTCCCTCCGCCGCCGGTGAGGGTCTCAGAGCCGGCGTTGCCTTCCAGCATGTCGTTTCCGGCGCCGCCGATCAGCGTGTTGTTGCCCGCGCTGCCGATGAGCGTGACGTCGGTCGCCGGCTGCGACAGGTGGGCCTCGATAAACGCGGCATCCTGGACCGTGCCGTCGCTGAAATTGACGCTCGATATCTGGCTATCGGCTCCGTTGAAGAAGCCGCTGACGGTGACCGTCGCGCCGGTCGTGCCGTAATGGACGATCAGGTCGTTGCCGGATTGCGTATAGGTGACGCCGGAAACCGGGACCGAGGCATCGAAGCTGATCGAATCCGTGCCGCCGCCGGTGCTGATCGTGTCCCTGCCGCCGCCGTCGCTGAACAGGAAGACGTCGTTGCCCGCGCCGCCCTGCATCAGGTCGTTGCCGCTGCCGCCGACAAAGGTGTCGTTGCCGCCGCCGCCAATGAGCGTATCCGCGCCGCCATGGCCATTGAGCAGGTTGTCGCCGGCATTGCCGGTCAGGACGTTATTTGCAGAATTGCCGAAGGCGTTGATGCTGTCGGTGCCCGTCAGCGTGACGTTCGAGACTCCGGCCAGTGTCGCGGCGGAGAAGCTCACCGAAGAAAAGACTGAATCGTTGGTTTCGCCCGTGCTTTCGATAATGACGTCATTGGGATTGTCGACGAAAAATGTGTCGCTGCCGCCGCCGCCGATCATCGTATCCGCGCCCGCGCCTCCATCCAAAGTATCATTGCCTGCCGTGCCTGTCAGTGTGTCGACGCCCGCGGTACCTGTGAAAATAGCCATTTGTAGCTCCCTGTGACGTGGTTTGATTTGAACTCGAGATACAACTGGCCTTCGGCGATAGTTGTTCCGGCGTTCAAAAGGGACAGGGGCGGCGCAAAAGGCGTACGGGGGGTGCACCATCCGGAACGTAAACAGCTACGGCTAGTTAACGGGTGGCTGTGCCTGAATTAACGGTTGAACGGAGCGGTCCCTCATGAGCGGCATATTCAACGTCAAGGATTATGGCGCCAAAGGCGATGGCGTCGCGAACGACACTTCTGCCATCCAGGCGGCGGTCAATGCGGCCCATGCGGCGGGCGGCGGGCAGGTCTATATCCCGGCGGGGACTTATATTGTCACCGGCGACGGCACGGCCTCGCACGGGGCGATCATGCTTTACGACAATATCACCGTCTACGGCGACGGCATGGGCGCGACGACGGTCAAGCTGGCTGATAATTACAACCATAGTCTCTCCGGTATCTTCCGCGACCAGGCGGGCGTGCAGAATCACGACATCGGCATGCATGACCTGACCGTCGACGGCAACCGCGCCAATCAGTCCAGCGGCAAGATCGACGGCTGGTTCAATGGCGTCACGCCCGGCGGCCCGGGGACCGACACGAATATCACGCTTGACCATGTCGAAATAAAGAACTGCTCGGGCTATGGTTTCGACCCACATGAGGAAACGACCAATCTTTCCATCACCAACTGCGTCAGCCACGGCAACGGGCTTGACGGATTCACGCTGGATTTCCAGATCGGCGCCCATCTTTCCAACGACACAGCCTACGGCAACGGCCGCCACGGTTTCAACATCGTCACCTCCTCGCATGATGATACGCTGACGAATTGCACCGCCTATGGCAACGGCGGCGAGGGCATTATGGTGCAGCGCGGCAGCGACAATATCCCGGTGCCGCAGAACATCACGATCAACGGCGGCAGCGTTTATGCCAACGCGCTCGACGGCGTACAGATCAACAAGGCCAATACCGTCACGCTGAACGGCGTCTCGATCCATGACAATGGGCAACAGGGCGTCCATATCATGGGCAGCACGGGCAGCATCATCGAGAACAGCCATATTTTCGACGACTCGCAGAAGAAGAACGGCGAATACGCCGAAATCCGCGTCGAATCCTATAACGACACGACGGGTGTCTCCGGCCAGATATACACAACGACGGGCACCCAGATTACCAACAACACTATCGACGACTTCGGTCCGGTGCGCGCCGGCGCCAGTGTGGAAGAGGCGGCGGACGGCAGCACGGATAATACGACGGTCTCCGACAATACCATCTACGGCACGAACCAGGATATGCCGATTCTTTCCGGCTCCCATTCGACCTTCACCGAACCCGCGCTTTCCAGCCTGACGCCCTCCACCGACCCGAACGCGCCGAAGACGCTCTATGCGCCGCTGCTCGGCCAGTCGAATGCGGAGCTGATGATCACCACGAACCCCGTCGACAACGGCACCGGCATTTCCCACATTGAAACCGGCCTGCGGCAGCAGACGAATTACGCGCAGGTCGTTACCCTTGCGAATATGGCGGTGGGGGATTCGACCGTCGATGGCGACCGTGGCGGCACGAGCCAGGATCCGTCCAAGGTCTGGTGGTATCCGGTCGAAAACAAGGCCGGTCCCGCGCTGCTGGCGGCCGCGGACCAGATGCAGCACCAGCTTGCCGAACTGGCCACGCAAGGTCCCGTGACGCCGATCGTCATCTGGTCGCAGGGCGAGGCCGAGGCCAACCAGTTGGGTGGCGGATCATCCGAGGCAAGCCGCGCCGCCGCCGAACAGCGTTACATCAATGAAACGCTGGCCGTCTTCAATTACCTCGAGAAGAACGTGGATCCGAATATCCAGTTCTACTTGATGGAAACAGGCAATTTCAACACGACGGGCGCGACCGCCGCGGGCTATACGCAGGCGACCATCGCCAAGGAGGACTTGGGCCTCGCCCACGTTGACGATGCGCAGGAGAAGATGGCGCTCGCCTATTCCAACATCCATCTGGCGGTCAATTATGCCGACCTACCGATGCGCGCCGACGAACCTTCGTCAACGCCCGGCTGGTCATCATCCTGGACGACCGATCCCTGGCATCTGGCGCCGGATTCGCAGGAGGTCGCAGGCGATCGCCTGTCCAACTTCATCGATCTCGACATGGGCCAGACGCACATCCTCGAAAACCCGGGAAATTATCCGGTGCGCGATCTGGCTGATCTCACGATTTTCGGCGGCCCCGGCGTGACCGTGACGGGCGACGGCCAGAACAATATCATCACCGGGACCACGGCCAACGATACGCTCTCTGGCGGGGCTGGCAACGATGTCATCGTCGGCGGGGGCGGCAGCGATACGCTGACGGGCGGCGCAGGCAGCGACACCTTCTACGTCCATCCCGGCGAACTCAACGACGTCAAGGCGGTCGAGGCAGGCACCGCGTCGCATATCGTCGACACAATCACTGACTTCCAGACCGGCGCGGGCGGCGACATCCTCGACGTCAGCGCCCTGTTGCGGGCCGACGGTTATACGGGAACAGATGCGGTAGGGGCGGGTTATATAACGATCGCTCAAGTCGGCGCCGATACCATCGTCTCCTTCGATCCCGACGGCGCGGCGGGACCGGCGGCGCCTGTTGCTCTTGAAGATCTCACGGGCGTCAGCGCGGCATCCTTCGATGTGACGCACAATCTCGTCACGCTCTTCCCCGCGGGCTACGCGGTGACCGTGACGCCGCCGCCGACCAGCGGCCCGCCCGTCGCCGAACCCGACTCCTTCGCCGATACCGAAAACCAGGTGCTTCACGGCAACGTGCTGACCGACAATGGCAGCGGCGCCGACATGTCACCCGAAGGGCTTGCCCTTTCCACCGTGGCGGCCAACCTCGTGACGGCGGCCGGCGGCAGCGTGGCGCTGACGGCGGCGGGGGACTTCACCTATACGCCCGTCACGGGCTTCACGGGCAGCGACAGCTTCACCTATACGCTGCAGGACAGCAGCGGCGCCTCTGCGACCGGAACCGTCTCCATCTCGGTCAAGGTGCCGATCACGGGCACCGCGGGCACCGATGGCGACGACATCATCACCAGCGGCAGCGGGAACGATACGATCCACGGTCTCGGCGGCAACGATACGATCAGCGCCGGCAGCGGCAATGATACGGTCTACGGCGATGACGGGAACGACACGCTGTCGGGCAACACGGGCGATGACGTTCTTTATGCGGGGACGGGCAACAACCTGCTGCACGGCAATGACGACAACGACACGCTGTATGCCGGGACCGGGAATGACACGCTCTTTGGCGACAACGGCAGCGACCTGCTGGTCGCGGGCGCTGGCACCGCCACCATGACGGGCGGCGGCGGGGCCGACGTGTTCCAGTTCACAACCGTGAGCGGAAACCTCAACACCATCACCGACTTCCACACCGGGAACGGCGACAAGATCGACATTTCAAATATCATCAGCTACCAGCCGGGGGACAATATCACGGATTTCCTGCACGCGACAAAAACGGCTACGGGCACCATCCTGTCCGTCGATGCGGACGGCGCCGCCAATGGCGCGCACTTCGTCAATCTCGTGCTGTTACAGGGAACGTCCAGCTTCGACCCCGCCACGATGCTGTCGGGGGGCTATCTGGTCGCTTAACGCTTCAGGCGGCTTCCTGCAGCCGTTCGCCGGTTTTTGCGATGATGTGGGTGAGCAGCCCGCGCGTCGAGGAATCATGCGGGCCCGCGACGCCAGCTTCCATTTCCAGCTCGAGCGTTTTCGCCATGGCCTTGCCGAGGTTGACGCCCCACTGATCGAAGCTGTTCACGTTCCAGATCGCGCCCTGCACGAAGACCTTGTGCTCGTAAAGCGCCATCAGCATGCCCAGCGACTGCGCGTCCAGCCGGTCGAAGAGCAGTATGGTCGAGGGGCGGTTGCCGGGGTGATGCTTGTGGGCGGCCGTCTCGCCGTTGCCTTCCATCAGCGCTTCGGCCTGCGCCAAAAGGTTGGCCAGCAGCATCTTCTGCTGGGGCGGGGTTTCGAATTCCGTATCGACGGCGGCCACGAAATCGACCGGCGCGATATCCGTGCCCTGGTGCAGCCACTGGAAGAAGACATGCTGCGCATCCGTCCCCGGCTCGCCGAAGACCAAAGGTCCGGTCGCGGTGGCGACGGGATGGCCGCCTTTGGTCACCGACTTGCCGTTGCTCTCCATGTCGAGCTGCTGCAGGTAAGCGGGCAGGCGCCGCAGCACCGCGTGATAGGGAATGACCGCCTGCGCGGCATAGCCCATGAAATTCCTGTGCCAGATGCCGATCAGCGCCAGCATGACGGGCAGGTTGGCTTCAAAGGGCGCGGTGCGGAAATGCGCGTCCATTTCGTTCGCGCCGGCCAGCATGTCGCTGAACCGCTCCGGTCCCGCCATGATCATGGTCGACAGCCCGATGGCCGACCAGACGCTGTAGCGTCCGCCGACCCAGTCCGCGAAAGGAAACATATTGTGCGCCGCGATGCCGAAATCGCGCACTGCTGCCCCGTTTGTCGATGCGGCGGCGAAATGCCGGCTCACGGCCTCCATATCGCCTTTGTAATGCGACAAGACCCAATCGCGCGCGATATGGGCGTTCAGCATGGTCTCGGCGGTGGTAAAGGTTTTCGAGGCGACGATGAACAGCGTGCTTTCGGGCGAGAGGCGCGCGAGCACCCGTGCCAGGTCCGACGCATCCGCGTTCGATACATAATGGCAGGAAAGGCGCGGATGGTGATAAAACGACAAGGCTTCCGTCGCCAGTTGCGGACCCAGGTGCGACCCGCCGATTCCAATATTGACGATGTCGGTGATTTCCTGGCCGCCATGGCCGTGCCATGCGCCCGAGCGCACGGCTTCTGCAAAACTGCGCATGCGGTTCAGCGTCTGGTGCACCTCGGGCACGACGTTTTGGCCGCCCGCCTTCAGGACGGACTGCGCGGGCGCGCGCAGGGCCATGTGCAGGGCGGGGCGGTCCTCCGTGGAATTGACATTCTCGCCGGCGAAGAAGGCGCGGCGCTTTTCATCCAGTCCCGCTTCCTCGGCAAGCCGGACCAGCAAATGCCGTACCTCGTCGGTCACGGGGTTTTTCGAGAAATCGGCCAGCAGGCCGGGCAGGCGTACCGAAAATTTCGCAAAACGCTCCGGGTCGTCGCGGAACATGTCTTTCAGGGCGGGGGTCGCGCGGCGCGCGGCGTCGAGCGCTTGCCAGGCGGCCAGCTGCGTTACGTCGTCCATGGATTTATCCTCTTACTTGGAAACCATCATGTCCTGCGGGTTGATGACGCGGGACTCATAGCAAAGATTGGGGCAGTAATAGACGTCCGTCTTCTCGCATTGTCCGGTCTGGCCCTTCTTGCAGATGCGGTGCAGGCGGATGTACTTCACTTCCGGCGTCGCGACGACGACATAGCGCGCCATCAGCACCTTGCCGTTCTTGCCGTAAAGCGTGACGTGCGCCGCGCCCTCGCCATGCGGATAGAGGGCGACCTGCTTGTTCGCGTAAGGAACGGCGGTGATCTTCGAGGCGCCATCATCCACCACCGCCGTGCCCAGCTCCTCCGGAATAGGTACGGTCTGGTATTTGCCGGGCTTGATATGGATCGGCAGATCTGTCTCGGGCGCCGAATACACTTGGTACTGCGGCGCCCGGGTCAGGTCGAAGGTGTTTTTGGCCTGGGCGAAGGCGCTGTGCGGCGCCAGCGCCAGCAGGGCGATGAGTGCGAAAAGTGCCGTTTTAATGCGCATCGCGCTCCTTCCCGATCTCGACCAGCATCTGGCCGTAAAGCGCCACGGAAGAGGCGGCGAGGGGCGAGTTTTCGGTGGTGCGGTTATAGGCGTCGACATAGCGGCGGATGTCCTCCTCGCGGCAGATGCCTTCCTGCCTCTCGTGGACGATGCAGGCCTCGTCCGAAAGGTTCGCCATGCAGTGCACGGCGCGCGCCGGCACATCGATGGTTTCCCCAGCAACGGCATCGATACGGCAGCCGTCGACGAGCGCGGTCAGCGTGCCCTTGCGCACCGTCCAGGTCTCGCGCCGCAGCTCATGCGACTGCAGCGACAGGATATTCCACGGCTTGATGACGATCTGCTTTTCGCAGTATTCCTCGCCGCGCGGCGTCTTGCCGACGGCGGTCACTATATAGTGGCCCCACGGGCGCGCGTCCTGATCGTCGACGCGATAGCCGTGATGCGGCTCAGCCTTTAGGGGCATTGCTGCTGTGGGTGTATTCATACTGCTCCTCCTGATGCGTTTCTTCTTGGTCCCGCCCAACTCGGGCACATGAAAGGGGTTCCCAAATTTTTTTGCGGTTGCAGCAAATTAAAAAGTTGCTGAAGTCGCGAGTCGCCCGTTATTTTTTCCACATCGGGAAAAAACAGGAGATTACAATGAACGTGAACCCCAGTCTTCAGGTAACCCACGAGTCGGAAACCCAGCGGCAGTTCGTCCGCTTCACCGTTCCCTCGCGCGCCCTGCTGGACGGCAAAGAATTCGACGTCAGGGATCTCTCCACCGGCGGCATCTCGCTGAGCGGCGTCAACAAGGAAATCCCGAAGGGCAAGATCCTGCGCATTGAGCTGAAGATGCCGTTCGACGCTTTCTCGTTCACCCTTCCGCTCGACGCGGAAGTGCGCCACTATGTCGCCAACAAGGGGATCGTCGGCTGCCGCTTCGTCAATCTGACGGCGCGCCAGACGTCGTTCCTTAACCAGTTCGTCAAGTCGTTCATCGCGGGCGATGTCGTCACGGCGGGCAGCATCCTGAACGTCGCGTCGCGCAACAATTTCACCAAGGTGCCGGCCTCGGCCAACAAGAACGCGGCGCCCGCCACGTTCCGCCGCCAATTGCCGGGTCTTGCGATCGTGGCGCTTCTGGGCTTTCTCATCACGGCCTTCATCGGCCAGAACCTCTATAGCAGCATGTTCCTCGTGCGCGCCGACAACGCGGCCATCGCCGGTCCCGCCGTTGCGGTGCGCGCGCAGGCGCCGGGCTTCTTCCACTCGGCACTCGACCCTGATCTTGCTTTCGTGAAGCAGAACCAGGTGATCGGCACGATCACCGGTCCCACGGGCGCGGCTTCCAGTGTCTTAAGCCCCTGCAACTGCTATATCTCGAAAACAGAGGTCGCGAGCGGCGAAAGCGTTTCGTCCGGCGCGAAGCTCCTCTCGCTGATGCCGGTCGACGCGAAGCCCTGGGTGGTGGCGCAGCTTGATCCCGCACAGGGCAAGCGCATCGGCCCTTCCACGGTCGCGACCGTGTCGGTGTTCGGCGCGCGCACGCCCTATACGGGCCGCGTGATCGCCATGGAATCGCCGCTTGCCGACGGCGCAAACGCCGGCAACGGCCTCGCAACGATGAAGATCGCGCTCGACCAGAGGCTGCCTGTGGACTACGTGAACCGGCTCGCTACCGTTACTTTCGCGATTCACTAAGCTTAAGACCCGATCCATCCTTAGAAGAGGACCGCCATGACCCAGAAAGTCATCCCTGTTATCCTGTGCGGCGGCTCCGGCACGCGCCTTTGGCCCGCTAGCCGCGAGCAGCACCCCAAGCAGTTCCTGCCGCTTGTCGACAAGTACTCGCTGCTGCAGAACACCATGCTGCGCGCCCTGCGCATTTCGGGCGCGCATGCGGGCCAGCTCGTCACGGTGACGTTGGGCGCGCTCTCGGCCAAGGTCGAAGAGCAGTTGTCCGCCCTCGATCCCGCGGCCACGATGAATATCTTAAGTGAGCCCTCGGCCCGCAACACGGCCGCCGCCGTCGCTTATGCCGCGGTGCATGCGTCGCTGGCGTTTGGCGAGGACAGCCTGTTGTGGATCCTGCCCGCTGACCATTACATCGGCAACGAGGCCGAAATGCGCGAGGCCTTCCGCCAGGCGTGCCGCGCGGCGGAAAAAGGCGCGCTCGTGACCTTCGGCATCAAGCCCACGCGGGCCGAGATCGGCTATGGCTATATCCGCCTCGGCGAAGAAATGCCGGGCGGCACTGTCTATCGCGCCGACAGTTTTGTCGAAAAGCCCGACCTGCCGACCGCGCGCGGCTATCTCGCCGCCGGCAATTACCTCTGGAACAGCGGCATGTTCTTGTTCTCCGCGCGCACGCTGTTCGAGGAATATGAGCGCCATGCGCCGGGCATCCTCGAAAAAGTGCGCGCCGCGCTCGCCCACGGCGCCGCGAACGATCATTATAACGCCATTCCCGAAGCGCCTTTCGACAAGGCCATCATGGAAAAATCCTCGCGCGTCGCGGTTATCCCTTGCGATCCCTCCTGGTCCGACATCGGTTCCTGGGAATCGCTGTGGGAGATCCGCAAGAAAGACGAGCAGGGCAACGTCATCGAAGGCAATGCCGTCTGCCATTCGACAAGGGATTGCCTGATCCAGTCGCACAAGCGCCTCGTCGCCTGCGCGGGCGTGGAAAACCTCGTCGTCATCGAGACCGGCGACGCGCTGCTCGTGGCCAACCGCAGCGACGCGGAATCGATGCGCTCGCTCGTCAAGATGCTGAAGAAAAACGGCTACGAGGAAATGGCCCGCGTCCTGCCCGCGAACGAAGAAGCCGTCTGCGGCATTCCCGCCAACGAAGAATTCCCCTTGCCGCCGCCGGCGCTCCTGCCGGTGGAAGCAGGGGCGATGGGCCGCGCATCATGAAGAACGCGTGGCTTTTCGCGGCGCCGCTGTGCCTGCTCAGCGCCTGCGCCGACATGGAAACGGGCAAGATGGCCTATCTGCATGGCGACTATAAAACCGCGCAGGAGAACTGGCAGCCGTTGGCCGACCGCGGTTTCCCCGAGGCGCAGACGAAGCTCGGCAAGATGAAGATGGCCGGCATCGGCGGTCCGGTCGACCAGCCGGGTGCGGTGAAGATGTACAACCAGGCGCTCGGCGAAGCCTATCCCGACGCGATGATCGCGCTCTCCGAGGCTTATCGCGAAGGCCATGGCGTACCCGTCGACACGGGCAAGGCGCGCGGCCTCGTCAATCATGCGCTGGCGCGCGGTGACATGCATGCCCTCTACCAGCTTGGCATGGTCGACGCGCAGGACAACAAGCTCGCCGACGCGGATGCGGATTTCAAGAAGGCATTGAAAGTCGGCGACACCAACGCGCTGTATCAGCTGGGCGTGGTCACCGAGCGCCGCGGCAACCTGCCGCTGGCCGACGAATATCTGACCAAGGCACTGGCGGCCGGCGACACCCAGGCCTTTTACCGGCGCGGCAAGCTGCATGTGCATGAAAACGATCTCGCCGGGGCCGAGCGCGATTTCAGCTCTGCCATCACCACCGGCCAGACCCAGGCCTATTACCAGCGCGGCGTCCTGCGCCAGCAGCAGGGCGAGGGAGCGGCCGCCGTTGACGATCTCGCCAAAACGGTCGCGACCGGCGGCAACGTCCAGGCTTGGCACCGTATGGGCGATATCCACCGCCAGATGCAGGAGCCCGCGGTCGCCGAGGCCGACTACAACCATGGCGCCGCGGCCGGCGATACCAAGGTCTACTACAAAATGGGTAAGCTCCATCAGGACATGGGCAAACTCGATTTGTCAGAAAACGACTTCGCCAAAGCCGTCGGCGTGGGGGAAACCCGCGCCCATTACAGCCTGGGCATCGTCCATTCGCGCCTCGGCAAAGAGCCGCTGGCCGAAGCAGAATTCACCAAAGCTGTCGATACCGGCAACCAAAAGGCCTATCTGCCGCTGGGTGACGTGCAGCGCAAACAGAATGAATTCTCTTCAGCTTATGGAAATTATGGCCATGCCGTAAAAACGGGCAATTATAAAGGCTTGGAGAGAATCGCAGAAATGTATAGAAAGGGAGAAGGCAGACCCATTGACAACGTGCAAGCCCTCACCTGCCTGTACATTGCGCGTAAACGGGGGGTCAAGGGTCTCGACGTCAAGATTTCTCACCTTGAAAAGAAACTTCTGCCCGAAGGAATTTCCAAGGCTTACGATCTGGCGAACGGGAGTGATTGATGAAGGGGGATAGGATTAATGACTTCCGCGACCTGGCCGATTTCCGGCCGCACAGCCACGCTCGCTTTTCTTCTGATCGCCTGCACTTCTCTTTCCGGAGTCTCGTTCGCCGCTGATCCTGTTCTGGGGGATACGCCAGCGGCAGCGCCGCTACAAAAATTCGTCGTCACCGGCGAGGTTCGCGCGCAGGGCGTCGATCTCAACGACGGCGATCTCGGCACAAACAACCACAGCAACGTCGGCACCGCCGCTCTCGAAGCGGAAATCCAGGCCACCTGGAACATCAATCCGCATGCGCTCTTCTTCTGGGAAGGCCGCGGCGTCGCGGCCGCCGGCAATGGCGGCTTCCAGACCGAGGACACGGGCGGCATTTCGAACGGCAAAAGCTTCCTCGAATGGCGCCAGTCCTATTTCGAATTCAACAATCTCGATAACCAGCCTTTCACCTTCCGCGCCGGCCGGCAGAAGCTGCGCGAGCCCTACGGCCTGTGGTGGAACAACAACTTCGATTCCGCGCGCCTGCTGTACCAGACCTCGCTGTTCAGCGGCAATATCGCGGCGGGGCAGAACCTGTTCGACTACAACACCGACAGCGCCAACAACAATCCCAATAACAAAGACGTCGCGCGCGTGCTCGGCGAAGCTTCATGGCAATACTGGTACCAGAATTTCTTTGAAGCGCGACTGATGTACCAGGACGATCATTCCGGCGTCTCGGTCGGCGACATCCAGAACGCGCAGAACCTCGACCTCGGCACCAGCAGCCTCGTTTACGGCGGCATTCGCGCCGCGGGCGAAACGCATTTCCTCGCCACCGGTGACGCCAAAACCGCCTATCGCGTCGACCTCCTCGGCGTCACCGGCCATGAAGATCTGGCGACGACCATGCCCTCGGGCGACAGCAACCGCATCGTCACCGCGGTTAACGGACAGGATGTTCGCGGCTGGGCGTTCGACGCCGCGACCGACGTGCCGCTGCCGAACATGAAGCCTATCATCCATCTGGGCTACGCCTATGGCTCGGGCGACGGCAACACGGCGGACGGCTCCGACCATGCCTTCCGCCAAGATGGGCTCGCGGGGAACTTTAGCCGCTTTGGCGCGTTGACGGAGAACACGGACAACTACGGCACCGTTCTGCGGCCGGAGCTATCGAATATTCATATCCTGTCGGCGGGCGTTACGATGCCCGTCTTTGAGGCGGCGGATGTCGGCGCGATTTACCGCTATTACCGCCTCGCGGATGCGGCAAACTCGCTCCCTTCGAGCGGCCTCGTCAATAACCTCGACGGGATACACAAGGATCTGGGGCAGGGGATCGACCTCCTGTTCAACACGGATATCCTTAAGGAAGCGCATCTGGCGTCCACTCGTGGCGTCACGGACGTGACCTTGAGAAGCAGTCTCGGCTTCTTCTGGGCCGGGAAAGCTTATGGCACCGGTGACGGAGATATGGCGACGCGTGGTCTCGTGGAAGTGAAAATAGGCTTCTAACATGAGGTTCCTCCATGACATTCGCCATCAAGGCCAATACCGAGGCCTTCGAACGTGACGTATTGATCGCGCCCTCGGGCTTCCGCGAATGCGACGCCCGCTGGCTCTTTCCCGAACAGCTCAATTTGCGCGGCGCCCAGACCCTCGGCCTTGGCATCGGCACGCTGTTGCATGAACTGAAAGTCGCGCCTGCCACGATCGCGGTCGGGCACGATTACCGTTCCTACAGCGCGCCCATCAAGCATGCGATGGCCTTAGGCCTCGTCGCGGCCGGCTGCCAGGTCAAGGACATCGGCCTCGCGCTCTCGCCGGTCGCTTACTTCGCGCAATACGACCTCAATTGCCCGGCGGTCGCCATCGTGACGGCCAGCCACAATGAAAACGGCTGGACCGGCGTCAAGATCGGCGCGGAAAAGACGCTGACCTTCAACCCCGAGCTCATGACGCGCCTGAAAGACATCGTGCTCGAACAGCGCTTCGTGCCGCGCACCGGCGGCTCTTACCAGTTCGTCGACGGGATCAAGGAACGCTATATCGCCGACCTCGCCAAGGACGGCCGCATCAAGCGCCACCTGAAAGCGGTGGTCGCGTGCGGCAATGGTACCGCCGGCGCCTATGCGCCGCAGGTCCTCTCGGCCATCGGCGTCGACGTGGTGCCGATGCACTGTGATCTCGATTACACCTTCCCTCATCACAACCCGAATCCCGAAGACCTCGAGATGCTCCATGCCCTCGGCGCGAAAGTGCGCGAGACGGGCGCGGATATCGGTTTCGCCTTCGACGGCGACGGCGACCGCTGCGGCGTCGTGGACGACAAGGGCGAGGAAATTTTCTCCGACAAGATCGGCGTGCTGCTGGCGCGCGATCTTGCGACCGTCCACAAGAACCCGTCCTTCGTGGTCGACGTCAAATCGACCGGCCTCTATCACAGTGACAAGGTGCTCAAAGAGCGCGGCGTCTCGACCGATTACTGGAAGACCGGCCATTCCTTCATCAAACGCCGCGTGAACGAACTCAAGGCGCTCGCGGGCTTCGAGAAGAGCGGACATTTCTTCTTCAATGCCCCTTTGGGCCGCGGCTACGACGACGGGATCCTGTCCGCCGTCATGGTCTGCCGCACGATGGACCGGCATCCGGGCAAATCGCTCTCGCAGTTGCGCGACGAACTGCCGCTCACGCACAGCTCGCCCACCATGTCGCCCTTCTGCCCCGACGACCGCAAGTACCAGGTGGTTGAGGAGGTTACGAAACATTACCAGGCGAAAGCGGCTGCCGGTGCGTCTATTCTCGGCCAGAAAATCGACTCTGTCGTCACCGTCAACGGCGTGCGCGTCACGCTGGCCGATGGGACTTGGGGTCTCGTGCGGGCCTCGTCCAACAAGCCCTCCCTCGTCGTCGTGGTCGAAAGCCCGGTGTCGAAACAGGCCATGCACGCGATGTTCGCGGAGCTGGACAAGGTCCTGTCCGGCTTTCCCGAGGTCGGCGATTACGACCAGAAGCTTAAAGCCGCTTAACCCTAAGGATTTTCATGTTGAATAAGAAAACGCTGCTGGCCGCGGTTTGCGGCCTTGCCGTCCTCGCCTGCATCGGCGTAGCCGATGCGGCGCACGAGTACGGGCTGCAACCACCCTTCGATGTGCAGGCTGTACGCGCCAAGACCGGCAGGTTCGACAATAAGGATTTCTCGTGCGAGGCGCCGCCCGCGCCGATGCGCGATATCCAGGTCGAAAGCTTCTACAGCAACTCAGACGGAAGCGCCTCCGTCGTCGATCCCGAAAAATACGCGGCGTATAAGGCGGCTTCCAAGCCGGCCTCCACCTTCGAGGTCGGGCTTCAAACGACTGCGAACCGCTATGTGCGCTCGAATCCGCCGCGGCCCGAGCTTGCGGCCTGCGTGCTCAAATGGCTCGACACCTGGGCTCAAGGCGGCGCGCTGCTGGGCAGCGTCAACAAGAACGGCGAATATACGCGCAAATGGCTGTTAGGCTCTCTCGCCAGTGCCTATATGCAGATCAGGGGCGAACCTTCGCTCGATCCCGAGAAGAAGAAACATGTCACTGCCTGGATGCGCCAGGTGTCTGATATCGTGCGCGATGATTTTTCGCGCGACGCCCAGCTGAAATCGCGCCAGAACAACCATCTATTCTGGGCCGCCTGGAGCGTGGGCGCGGCCGGTATGGCGCTGAACGACGAGAGCATGTTCAAATGGGCGATCGAGAAGGAGCGCTTCGGCATTGATGCGATCCAGGCGGACGGCACCCTGCCGACCGAACTGGCCCGCGGGCGCCGCGCCTATCTCTATCACCTGTTTGCCGCTATGCCGCTCTTCATGCTGGCGGGCGCGGCCGAACGCAACGGCATCGACCTGTTCCATGAAAACAACAGCGCGCTCAAGCGCCTGGGCGAAGTGTCGCTCAAGAACCTCGGCAACCCAGCCTACTTCCAGAAGCTGACGGGCGAAGAGCAGGACCTGACCCATGTCGGCACGCCCTCGGATCTGGGCTGGGTGGAAATCTACCGCCAGCATTACGACGATCCGAAGGCGGACAGCGCTTTGCGCGAATTCCGCCCGATGAAGCAAAGCCGCTTCGGCGGCAATATCACGCTGCTCTACAGCCAGATCTACGTGAAGGGTCCCGAAAAGCCGCATGACAAGGCGGAAGACGATTCAACCGACGACAAGTCCACCAGCAAGGACGATGGCGCCGGCTAAAAGACGATCTCTAGCCATAGAGAGAAAAGCCGCCCCGGTACAACAGCCGGAGCGGCTTTTTCTTCGCTCAAAATTTTAACGAAATTCCAATTTTATTGCGGCGCGACGCCGTGCGGCATCACGAGATAGCGCTCGGGGATCTCCCAGACCAGCAGCTTGGGCGGACTGTCTTTGATTCCGTTTCCGGCGAGGTATTTGTCCATGACCACCAGCGGGCCCTGACCTTCCTCGGCCATGTTCAGCACGTCGGACTTCAGCGCCTCCTTCAGGAAGCCGTCGAAGTTCCAGCTTGGGTTGGCGCTATAGCTGGTGCCGACCAGCGTCACGGCCGGGGCGGGCGCGTCGCCCAGCAGGTCCTGCATCGAGCCAGTACCGGCGACCGAGACGGTAGCCGAGGTTTTCCAGGCCTTGAACGGCTCGGGCGCGACGCCCGCGCCAGGCAGATAGCGGGCGAGATCACCGTCGCGCTTTCCGGCGGCGGTTGGCTCGGATTCAAAGGTGCCGGGCGGCAGGTCCAGGTTGTTGAAGGTGTGTGCGGCCGCCGCGACTTGCTTGGCGGCTACACGCGCGCCCTCCTGAGTCCAGTGGGTGTCCGTTTTCAGGTAGAGATCATCGCGCGCGATTTGCGACTGCATGGCACCAAGGACGTCGGCGACGGGAACGCCCTGTTGCAGCAGCGTATTGCGCGCATTTTGGTAAAGATCGCGCCGGCACCCCGGTAGCGCCGCGCCGTTCAGATGCTCCGGCAGCGCGCGGGCCTTGGCGGGGATCAACGCCACGATGGTGCGAATATTCTTTGCCGTAAAGCCCTTCACCTTGTCCGCTATGTAGGACAGGTTCTGCTTGAGGTTATCTTCGGCATCAACGGGGCAGGAAAATTCTTCGGCCGTATACAGCCAGCCTTCGCGGCCCACGACCACGCCCTTACGCCCCTGGCCGAAAGCCTCGTATTCGGCCAAGCCCCAGCCGTCGCGGCTTTGCGTGCCGACGGGCAGGGCGTCGCCGAAGGCTTTTTCGAATTTCGGCGCCCATTTGCCGCGCAGGATATCCCCCGAAAGGGGGCTGCCCGCACCGTGCATCGCGCCTGGCAGGTAATAGCCGCCCATGCCGCAGGCGCCGGCAAGGAAGGCCGCAAAGAAAATCCCGGGTAAAAGCTCGCTTTTTGAATAGTCACCCATATCCGCTCCTCCGGCCGTTTTGTCCGCAATTTTTCATCATTCAAAACGCCTTAAAGAATGCGGTTGGCCAACGGGATCAATGGGCGGAAAGTTTCTGCGGCGGCACCGTGTTATTCACGACAGCCACTTTTTCCGGGGCGCTCATATTGTCCGTAATGCCGCTTTCATCCGAAAACATGTGCCGCGCGAAGATCGGCCCGCCCGAGGCGACATGCACGCCGGAGAGCGCGACATGGCCGACGCCGTCGATTTTATATGAGGGTTTGGTGTCGCCCGCCTTCATCATATCGTCGGCGATGTCGACGTCGGCCTTGTGCTCATAGGGGTCTTCCTTGAAATTGCGCTGCGGCTGCGTGTCTTCGAGGCGCACGGTATAAACGACGACCGGCACGCTGCCATTGTCCGAAATCTGGTTGTCGGCCAGCCGGATGTTATAGCTGTTGCGAATGCGCACACCGCTATGGCCGTTCTTGTAGACCTGGTTGCCATAGACGGTGTTGTTACGGCTCTCGAAGAAGGTGATGCCGTCGCCCGCGTTGTGCGACGCGCGGTTGTCGGCCACTACGTTATGCTCGCTCATACGGTCGATCATGATGCCCGACCCATGGTTGTCGTGGCAGTTGTTGCCGAAGATCCAGCTGTCGTTGACATTGCGTGACACGATGATGCCGTGCTTCTTGCCGCTGCCATAGGCCTCATTATAGGCGATGATCAGGTGGCGCGACCGGTCGTGCGGGTCGACGCCGTAAATGGCATTGTTGGCGTAAGTGTTGCCGACGATCGCGACGCCTTCGGCCTCGTAGGAATAAAAGCCGAAATACATGTCGGTGAAGGTGCTGCCGACGATGACGCCGGTCGGGCGTGGCAGCTTCGGTTCCTTATCGGTGCAGGGCGCGCAGCTGGAATAGGAGATGCCGTAGGATTTACCCTTGCGGTAGCCGAGGCTCGCGACCGTCGCGCCCGCGATATACAGGCGTCCGCCGCTCCAGTCGACCATATAGGGCCGGTAGATCGTCTTGTCCTTGAACAGGGCAGGCTTGTTCGCCTTCTCGCTCCAGCCGGTCACTTTCGTGTTCAGGATGTACAGCTGGCCCGCGTTGGCGATAAGGGTGCTTTGCTCCTGCGACAGCAGCAGCTCATCGGTGTCCTTGTCGGAAATCGTCAGCGAGGCCTTTTCCGCCACGATCAGCGGCATGCGCAGCACGTATTTCGTGCCCTGTTTGACGAGCAGCCGCTCTTTGGACTGTTTGCTCACCTCGTCGTAGAGATGCGCCAGGTCCCAATGACCCTCCTGCACGAAAATCGCCTTCGGGTTCACGTCCATCTGGGCCAGGCGCAGGCGCTGCACGCGGCCGTCTTTCTTGATGAATTCGCGCGCGGCAGGCACGCCCGCCATGGGGGCGATCTCGACCTTGCCGCCCGGCTGGTATGCGGGTGCCATCGCCGTGACGTTGGCGACGGTATAGGCCGAAACGTCGGGCAGGGGCGGCAGGCCCGCCTTGTCTTCGCGGCGCTTGACGCCGACGGCGTAGCTGTTGAGGTCGCCCAAGGCGGCGTCCTCGTTCACCGCGGTGACCTGGCGCTCGACGGCGGACGCCGTGGCGAAAAAGATCCCGTGGAACTTGAAGAACACGAAGGTGCCGATGCAGGCGGTCAGCAGGATCGCGAAGAGGGTGCGGGCGGCAGACGGCATGTTATTTCTCCGCGACGGTGGTGGGGTAATGGCAGATGCGGGCCGTGATGCCGCCGTCGACGGAATTCGTCAGCAGGTGGAAGAACAGCGCCTTGTTGTCGGGCAGCTCATAGTAATATTTGCCATTGTTCTCCGCCCGCGTCGAACGCGTCAGGTCGACCTGGTCGGCGTTGCCGTCGGCGTAAAGCACTTCCAGTTTCAGGGTCCGCTCGGCCGGGTTCTTGACTTCGAGGTAGAGGAAACTGTCCTTCAGGGCCAGCTTGTCGGTGTTGGGCAGGATCGTGGTGTTTTCCGCCTTGATGGGCTGGCTGAAGGTCGCCAGCGCATCCTTCTCGCTGCAAGCGCCGTAGATGGCGGGGATCATCTGGCGGAAAAAGTTGGCGGAATCCACGTTGTTGTAGTTATGCTGGGGCAGGAATTCCCAGGCGATGATCTTCGGCGGATTGCTGTGATAGAGGTCCGAGGCGAAATACCGCGACGGCGAGGCGCCGAAGCCGCCCGCGGTGATGGCCGCGTTATAGATGTCCGCGCTCAGGTCATGTTTTAGCGAGCCCACGAAGTTGAACCGGTCGTCCTCGGCGGAGTTACTGGTGCCCAGCATGGTGATGTTGGGCACAGGCGCGTCATCGACGAGACTGGCGGCGCTGCCGCTATCCGTCTGCACCGTGCGCCAGACCGGCTTGGTCTGCAGCTCGATGTTCTCCTTGCAGGTGTCCTGCAGGAAATCCTCGAATACGCCACGCTCGGCGGCGCCCATGCCGGCGACCTGCGTTTCGAAATGATGATGCTCGATGCCGTCGAAAGCGGGCAGGTCTTCCATCACCTTGGCCACCTTGTCGGCGGAATAGGCGGCGCCGATCGGGGCCCAGTGGAAGTCGCCCTTGAAGAAGTACCCGTCGGGCCCGCCGGTCAGGTCGGCCGTCCGGATGCCTTGGTCTCGCAGCTGTTTCAGGAAGGCCTCGTATCCGGCCTTGGCTTTGTCGGGCGTCCAGTCTTTTGGAATATCGGCGGCATCGGTATGCATATATTCCGCGAGGCCGCGCGGCGGCTGGAACACGACGACCAGCGTCTGGCCCTTGGCTGCCAGCAGCGCATTGAGACGCGTGAAATATTTCATCGCCTCGGGCGTGGCCGTGAAGTCGGTGCGGAAGTCGATGGTGCGGTAGATCCAGCCGTCCCGCCCGTGCATCAGGTAGCGGATATCGCGCCGGTGCTCATAGGCCTCGTCCGTCTTCGCCGCGGCGCAGACGGGGATGTCATGGCCGAAGGGGATCGGCGCGCCCGCGTAAGGATAGAGGTTATGCCGGATTTCCTTATTCCGCGGCCCATGGTACTTGAAGTAGGTCGAATAGCCATAAAGCACGTCCTTGGGCAGCTGCTGCGCCTGTGCAGTGGTGAAAACCGCCGCGACAAGCGCCAGGATACCGAAGGACGCCAGGAGGATCCGCGTCATTGCTGCCCCTTTTTAGTTAAAGCTGACCGCCGGCTTGCCGTCTGGGCCGGTGTAATAAACGACCGCGTAGCGCGCGCCCCGTTCCAGCGGATGGGCCGCGAGATCCTCGACCTTCTTTTCGCCGGCATAGACCGACAAGGGCGCCTCGACCGCATTCACGGCGCGGCCCGCGAGCTGCCCCGGCGCCACGCCATCGACGATTGCAACCTTGCCGTCCGGCGTTTTCAGGCTGACGCTCTTCGCATTGCTGGCGTTGATCAGGATGATTTCGGCTTTCAGCGGATTGTCGCTGGCCGGCTCTTCCAGGACGGTGATGACGCCTTTCACCATCACCGCGGAATAATGGCCGCCTTCCTTCAGATCGGGCGTGGCCGTCGAGGTGCCGAAGCTGATTTTATTCTGGCCGTGCGGCACGGCGACATAAGAGGTCGCGGCGCCGAGCTCGCCGGAACCATAACTTTTTCCGCCGACTTCGATGTTCGCCTTGGCGTTGCCGCCCGCATTGAGGAAGCGGATAAAGGCCGATCCCGGCGGCGGCGCGGACGGATAAAGACCCGCATCACCCGCCCGGGCGATGCCGGACATCGTCAAAACGGAGCAGAGGGCGAGGGCAAAAGCGCTGGCGCGGATCATGGCAATTTTCCTTTCTGAAATCATCAGTACATACACATCAGACACCATGAACACGCGAGATGGGAAAACGTCCCCCAAATTTTTTGGCCCCAAAGGATGCTGCAGTGCGGAACTTACATAGTGCCGGTGCCGTTTGGACGCCCGGCACTATCATCAACATTCAGGAGAACAATACGAAATGCGCATCAGCATCTTTGGACTGGGTTATGTCGGCGCCGTCGCCGGCGCCTGCATCGCCGACTCGGGACACGAGGTCATCGCCGTCGATACCGATCCGGTGAAGGTCAAATGCATCCGCGACGGCCGCTCGCCCATCGTCGAGCCCGGCCTCGATGAAATGATTTCCAAGAACGTGGCCGCCGGCCGCCTGAAGGCGACGCAGGACTGCGCGGAAGCCGTCATGCAGAGCGATATGTCGCTCATCTGCGTCGGCACGCCGAGCAACGAAGACGGCTCCTTGAAGCTCGATTATGTCCGCGACGTCTGCCGCCAGATCGGCGTGGCGCTGTCGAAGAAAGACGGCTGGCATGCGGTCGTGCTGCGCTCGACCGTCGTGCCGGGCACGGCGCGCACCGTGGCGCTGCCCATCCTGTCCGAAGCCTCGGGCAAGGAAGCGGGCGTCGACTTTGGCTTCGGCAACAACCCCGAATTCCTGCGCGAAAGCACCGCGATCTACGATTATTTTAACCCGCCCAAGATCGTGATCGGCGCGCTCGACGACCGCACGGCCAAAGCGATCTCGACGCTCTACAAAGGCATCGAGGCGCCCGAAGTCGTGACCGAGATCGAGGTCGCCGAAGGCGTGAAATACGCGGATAATGCCTGGCATGCCGCGAAAGTGGGCTTCGCCAACGAAGTCGGCAATATCATGAAAGAGCATGGCGTCGACAGCCACAAGGTCATGGACATCTTCTGCCTCGACAACAAGCTCAACATCTCCAAGGCTTACCTGAAACCGGGCTTCGCCTTCGGCGGCTCCTGCCTGCCCAAGGATGTGCGGGCTCTGCGTGCGAGCGCCCATGCGAAAGGCCTGAAGACACCGATCTTCGATGCGCTCCTCGAAGCGAACGACGAACAGGTCCGCCGCGCCCTGGCCATGGTGAAGAAATCGGGCAAAAAAAAGATCGCGCTCCTGGGTCTCGCCTTCAAGGCGGGCAGCGACGACCTGCGCGAAAGCCCACTTGTCACGCTGGCCGACATGCTGATCGGCAACGGGTATGAACTGTCGATCTATGATCCGCATGTGAGCCAGGCGGCGAACATGGAGGGCGCCAACAAGAAGTATATCACCGAGAGCATTCCGCATATCTCGCGCTGCCTCGTGACGTCGCCCGAAGACGTGCTGCGAAAGGCCGAACTCTTCATCATCGGCAATCATGGCGCGGACTTCAGCGCGATCGTGGCGCAGGCCAACGACAACCTGCCCGTCATCGACCTGGTGCGCCTGAAGGACGGCACCGGCGAACAGCGCCGTGCCTATTCGGGCATCTGCTGGTGACGCAGGCCATCACACAGGCAACCCGCAGCGACGGGCGGAGACTTCTTCCGCCCGGTGCCGCGGGGTTCGCCGCTTATACGGCGGGGCTCGCGGCGATGGCGGCCCTGCTGCAATGCATTACGCTCCAGCCGATCCCGGTCCTCTTCGCCGCCGTCATCGGCGTGCTCGCCGTCTGGCGCTATTCCTGGGGCTTGGTCCATTTCTGCCGTTCGCTGATCTACCGCAAGATATCCTTCCCCGTGCTGCGCGCGCAGGCCGATGCCGGCGGGCAAAGCCTTATGCCGCCGCATATCTACCTGCTCGTCACGTCCTTTCGTATCCAGGCCGAAACCTCGGTCAAGGTTTACCGCGCCTGCGTCCTCGAGGCCATTCGCTGCGGCATTCCCTGCACCATCGTCGCCTCGATCGTCGAGATGTGCGATGAATTCCTCATCAAGGAGATTTTTACCCAAGCCAATCCGCCGCCGCATGTCCAGCTGAAATTCGTGCGCATTCCCGGCACGGGCAAGCGCGACGCCCTGGCGCAGGGCTTCCGCGCCATCTCCCGTGACATGCCGGAACCCGATTCCATCGTCGCCGTCGTCGACGGCGACTGCGAGCTCGAGCGCGACTGCATCCGCAAATGCGTGCCGTTCTTCCGCTCGGTGCCCAATCTCGGCGCACTCACGACCGACGAGGACTGCGAGGTCGAGGGCAGCGAAGTCATGACCCAGTGGCACCGCATGCGCTTTGCGCAGCGCCACGTGCTGATGTCATCGATGTCGCTCTCGGGCAAGGTTTTGACGCTGACCGGCCGCATGTCGATGTTCCGCGCCGATATCGCTTCCGACCCCGCCTTCATCCGCCACGTGGAATCCGATTCCATCACGCATTGGCGTCTCGGCTACTTCAAGTTCCTGACCGGCGACGACAAGTCGACCTGGTTCTGGGTGCTGAAGAAGGGCATGAACATGATTTATGTGCCCGACGTGCGCGTGAACACGGTCGAACATCCGCCGTCCAAACACTTCGTGCTTGCGACCTCCAAGCTCATGCTGCGCTGGTTCGGCAACATGCTGCGCATCAATGGCCAGGCCATGGCGCTTGGCCCCGCGCGCACCGGACTCTTCACCTGGTGGTGCATCATCGACCAGCGCGTCACCATGTGGACCTCGCTCACCGGGCCCACCTTCGCCCTGTTCCTGGGCGTCAAACATTCCTGGAGCTTCGTGCTGGTCTATTTCGTCTGGATCGGCTTCACCCGCTGGATCATGACGCTGATGCTTTACAGTTCGCGCCCGGTGCTCAGCTGGTATTACCCCTTCCTGATGTACTACAACCAGATCTGGGGCTCGGTCGTGAAGACCTATGTGTTCTTCCGCCTCGACCGCCAGTCCTGGACGCGCCAGAAGACCAAGCTCAACCGCAGTCTCAATTGGATGCAGGAGCGGGTGATGATCTGGTCCTCCGTCCTCGTCCACGCCGTCGCCATGCTGGCCTTCATCTGCATCGTCGGCATGCTGGCGGGCGTCCTGACCATCGGGAATTGAAAGACCACGCATTACACCGATAGCATTCTGATCGGCGTCCCGGTAATCACCGCTGCGGCGCCAAGACGCTAAGCATGAGAATGGGACTGGCGCTTCGACGGCTTATTGCGCCGCAAACAGCGCCGAAGTTTTGACGGTTGAATGTACAGCGTCCGGCGCGGCGCAGGCAGGCGCTGGGATGATGTCGGTGTTTCGCGTCTATCGCTGGTTTAAAACTGGAAATACAGGAACGGCGAATAGCTCATGGCGAGGAGCCGCGTGACGGCGACGAGGAAGAGCGCCGCTGTCGAAAGCTGCAGCCACAGCGGCACCGCCGTTTTCATGGCGACGCTTTCGCCCGATAGCCTCACGGGCGTGCGATAGCGCGCAAACCAGGGCTGTATCACAATGACGATCGCGCCCGCCGCCAACGCTAGCAGCGAGATATCCTTCACCTGCCAGGCGAGATCCGCGCTCATGTCGAGCCCGTTCGCGCCGGCCATGGCTTTATAAAAGGCGCCCGCCTCCGCGATGTTCGGCGCACGGAACAGGACCCAGCCCAGCATGGCGGCCAACAGGGTTAAAGCCGTACGGCAAATTCGCCCGAAGATGCTCGCCGCCTCTGCGGGCAGACGCAAAAGCCGCTCCACCGCCAGCAGCGCCCCATGCCAGCCCCCCCAAAGGATGAAAGTCCAGTTGGCGCCGTGCCACAGGCCGCCCAGCAGCATCGTCAGCGTCAGGTTCACATAGGTGCGCACCGGTCCCTTGCGGTTGCCACCCAGCGGAATATAGAGATAATCCCGCAGCCAGGTGGAGAGGCTGATATGCCAGCGCCGCCAGAATTCCGTGATGCTTTGCGATATATACGGCATGTTGAAATTCTCGATGAAGCGAAAGCCCATCATCAGCGCCAGGCCGACCGCCATCTCGCTATAGCCCGCGAAGTCGAAATAAAGCTGCACCGTATAGGCCGCGCACCCCAGCCAGGCGTCCGCCAGGGTGGGGGAGGCCAGGGCGAAGGCGGCATCGCTCAAAGGAGCGACAGTGTCCGCGATCAGGACTTTTTTAATAAAACCCTGCATAAATCGGTAAGCGCCCTCGGAAAAAATTTCCGGGCTGTGCTTGCGATTATTGAATTGTCCGGCCAGGTCCTTGTAGCGCAGGACCGGCCCCGCGATCAGATGCGGAAAAAGCGTGATAAATGCCGCGAAGTTGAACAGGTTCCTGGTGGCCGGCGTGTCCTTGCGCCAGACGTCGACGATATAGCTGATACCGTGGAAGACGAAGAAGGAAATGCCGATGGGCAGAATGACCTTGTCGAATACCCCGGTCGGGTGAGAGCCCGCCTTCATGAAGATCGCAAAGAAACTGTTAACGCCGAAATTCCAGTACTTGAAATAACCCAGCGTCAGCAGGTCGCCCGCGATGCCGGCGCGCAAAAGCCAAAGCGCCGCAGGCCGTTGCCGCCATTTCTCGATACCGACCGCGACTAGCCAGTTCCAGAAGATTATTCCATAAAGCAATACGAGAAAATCCGCGCGCCACCAGGCGTAGAAGATCGAGCTGCCCAGCAAGATCGTCGCAGATTTCCAGGCGCGCGGCGTCGCGTAATAAGCCGCCAGGAACAGCGGCAGGAACAGGAACAGGAAGATCGGGGAAGCGAAAATCATCGATGGGTAAATGAGGGGTTAAAGCGCGGATTTTAGACAAGTTTTCGGCGTCGAAGAAAAACGGTGCGGCGCGCATTTTGTTCCCCGCCTCGCCTTGACTTTCAAAACCGAGACCATATTTCACCCTGATGTACGGGGCCGGGAAAAGTAACAACGTCTGAAATCCTTTTCCGGTTCCGGTGTGTCAGGGCACGCGAAGACGAAAAGCAAGAACAACAGATAATCTCCTCGTCTCTCGCCCTCCTGCCACACATGGACAAAGCACCGTCTCAAGGTGCGCGGCCGCTTAAGGAAACAGCGGCCTTTCTTGCAAGCCCCGGTCAGGATTCGGCCGGGCGGTGCCGGGTAAGCGGTTCCTACATCTCAACGAAGGGGAAAGGGAAAGTGCCATGGCGCTTTACAACAACGATTCTATCTACAATTCCGACCATTTCGACCTGAGCGACTGGAACATTTCGGTTCCGATCGACAGCACGGGCGGCACGACCGGCACGGCGATCAGCATTTCGCCGCTGAGCGGTTATGAGTCTCAATATTTCTATGATGCGCCTGACGGCGGCATGTACTTCTATGCGCCCGTCACCGGCGCCACGACCGCCAACTCCGACGGGGCGCGCTCCGAACTGCGCGAATTGAACCCGAATGGCTCTCTCGCGGCCTGGACGGTGGCGCAGGGCGGCACCATGACGGCGACGCTTGCCGTCAACGAAGTGCCCACACTGCTCACCGGGGCGCAAGGCAAGCTGATGGTCGGGCAGATCCACGCGGCCTCGGGCGAGATGATCCGCCTCTATTACGATGCCGGGCACATTTACTTCAAGGACCATCTGCCGACGGGTCACCAGGACACCTACCAGCTGACGGATGCCGCCGGCAACCACCCGACGGCCGCGCTGGGGCAGGTATGGTCCTATGAGATCAACGTCGCGAACGGCGATCTGAACGTCAAAGTCATTATCAACGGCGACACCTACTCGTCGACTACGCCGATCGATCCCAGCTTCGACACCCAGACGCTCTACTTCAAGGCGGGCGTATATAACGGCGATGCCGGCTTCGCGAGCACCAATCTTTCGCAGGCGACCGGTGCAGGCCAGGTGACCTTCTACGGCCTCGACATGAGCCATACGCCGGGCCAGGGGCTGAACGGCCTCGACGCTGCGACGCAGACAGGCTCCTCGGGCAACGACCACCTGAACGCCCACCCCACGACGGGCTCCTATATCAACGGCGGCGCCGGTGACGACGTGCTGACCGGCCACAATGCCAACGACACGCTGATCGGCGGCACCGGCAACGATACCGTTTCCGGCTACGGCGGCCATGACACCTTCATCGAGAACAAAGGCGACCAGGGATTATATGTCGCCGACTTCTCGCCCTCCGACGCCTCCAGCAGCGACAAGCTGGTGCTCGAAGGCTATAGCGCCACCGACATCGCGGGCGCGACGCTGACGGAAGTCGGGTCGGACGCGGTGCTGAAGTTCGCCAATGGCGACACCGTCACCCTGCACAACGTGCAGACGACGGCGCTCAACAATGGCAACCTGCTGGTCGACAACAACGGGGTTGAAACCGGCTTCTTCGGTGGCACCTCGCCGTCTCCGTCGCCCGCGCCGTCACCGACGCCCACTCCGGCGCCGACGCCTGCACCATCGCCATCGCCGTCACCCACGCCGACGTCGAGCGATCCTTACGATACGGCGCCGCATGCGAGCCTCACGGTCACCGGCACCACCGGCAATGATACGCTGAACGCCGATTCGAAGACCGGCACCTCGATCGACGGTCTCGGCGGCAACGACACGATCAGCGGCCACGATGGCAACGACGTCATTACCGGCGGTGACGGCAGCGACCTCGTCCACGGCTACTGGGGCAATGACTGGATCAACGGCGGCACCGGCGACGACAAGCTCTACGGCGACAACGGCAACGACACGCTGATCGGCGGCACCGGCAACGACACCGTCACCGGCGGCACTGGCCACGATGTCTTCGTCGAAAACCATGGCGACCAGGGCATGTACATCACCGACTTCACGCCCAATGACGTGAACAACGGCGATCAGGCGGTGCTGGTGGGCTATTCCGCGGCGGATCTTGCCTCGGCGACGCTGACGGAAGTGGGCTCGGATGCCGTGCTGAAGTTCGCGGACGGCGACACCGTCACCTTCCACAACGTCCAGACCTCGGCGCTGACCAACAGCAACCTGCTGGCTGACGTGGGCGGCGTGCTCGAGGGCTACTTCACCGCACATTCCGCGGGGTCTACGGGTTCAACCGGCTCGACGGTATCCACCGGAACCACTGTTCCAACGGATCCTACAGGCGCCACGAGCTCGACCGGTTCCACCGGCACGACCGGCACGACCGGAACCTGGGACGACCACTATCTCGACCAGCCCGCAACGACGCTGACTGTCAATGGCACCAGCAGCAACGATACGCTGAATGCCAACCACGACACCGGCACCGCCGTTTACGGCGGGGCGGGAAATGACAACATCAGCGGCCACGACGGCAATGACGCGCTCCTCGGCCAGGATGGCAACGATGTCATCCACGGCTACTGGGGCAACGACTGGATCGACGGCGGGACGGGCGCGGACACGCTCTACGGCGACAATGGCGACGACACGCTCATTGGCGGCGCGGGCGCGGATACGCTCACGGGCGGCGCGGGCGCGGATGTCTTCGCCTTCCATGCGGCCGATCTCGGCACCGGCGTCGACAGGATCACCGACTTCTCGGTGTCGCAAGGCGACAAGATCGACATCTCGGACATTCTGCATGGTCACTATGACCCGGCGGCGAATGCGCTGGCCGACTTCGTGCAGATGACGGCGAGCGGCGGCAATACGATCCTATCGGTCGATCTCGGCGGCACAGCGACGCCGGGCGCCTGGCAGCAGGTGGCCGTCATCAGCGGCGTCACCGGGCTCGACGAGGCTAATCTCGTCGCAACCGGGCACCTGATCGTCTCGCAATAAACTAAAGCTTCGGGCAAAGAAGGGGGCTGGAGGGCGTGGTAACCGCCTTTCAGCTCCCTTGCCGTTTCTCAACTTCCGATCGCCATGTCCATGCGGTAGATTTCCTCGAGCTGGTCCTGCCGGTTCACCTGCAGAGCGAGGTCGTGCAAGAGGCCATCTTTCAGGCTGTAGATGAGGCCGTGGACAGAGAGCGCGCGCCCGGCCGCCCAGGCGTTTTGCACAATCGTCGTGTGGCAGACCCGGTGCACCTGCGCCAGCACATTCAGCTCGCATAATCTGTCGGCCCGCGCTTCACCGTCCAGCTGTTCCAGCTCTTCGCGGTGGCGGGTATAGGTGTCCTTGATGTTGCGCAGCCAGTTGTCGATGAGGCCGAGCGAGCGATTGTCGGAGGCCGCGCGCACGCCGCCGCAGCCGTAATGGCCGCAGACGATGACATGCTCGACCTTCAAAACCTCGACCGCATATTGCAGCACCGAGAGGAAGTTCATATCGCTGTTATGCGCGAGGTTCGCGACATTGCGGTGGACGAAGACCTCGCCCGGCGCCAGGCCCAAAATCTGGTTCGCGGGCACGCGACTGTCCGAGCAGCCGATCCATAAGTATTGCGGCGCCTGCTGCGCCGCGAGCTCCTGGAAAAATGTGGGATCCTCGGCCAGCTTGCGGCTGGCCCATTTGCGGTTGTTGTCGAAGAGTTTCTCTAGATCCGCCATGACATCCCCTTTACCGGAATATTCATAGCGGGAATGGGGGAGATTTGCCACTTAAAATAAAGCGCCACCCCGGCCTTAGCCGGGGCGACACGAATCTTTTTTGTTTACGAGCTTAAGGACGAACCCTTTTCTCTAATCACGGGAAGCATCTGGTCGCCCCAGTTGCCGTGGCCCTCGTGATAGCGCGAGACGCGCACCAGCTCGACCGACAGCCCGGCATCGACCGCCTGGCGGATGGCTTCGTTGGTGCGGTGCACGGCGTCGGCGATGCGGCGCACGGCTTTTTCCTGCGCGGAATCGCCTTCGGCCGGCGCGGGCCGGAATTCAGACTTGTTAACAACTTCCATGGTCGACCTCCTGATAGGTTAAGCGGCAGCGAACTGGTCTTCCTCCGTCGAATCCCGCATGGCGGTGGTGGACGAGGCGCCTTTCGAGATCGCAAGGCTGACGGAATCGAAATAACCGGTGCCGACTTCGCGCTGGTGCTTGGTCGCCGTGTAGCCCTGTTCCTCGGCCGAGAATTCGGCGCGCTGCAGGTCGACGTAAGCCGCCATGCCGCGCTCCTTGTAATGGCGCGCAAGATCGAACATGGAATGGTTGAGCGAGTGGAAGCCGGCCAAGGTCACGAACTGGAACTTGTACCCCATCGCGCCCAGCTCGCGCTGGAAGTTCGCAATCGTCGCGCGGTCCAGGTTCTGCTCCCAGTTGAACGAGGGCGAGCAGTTGTAGGCGAGCAGCTTGCCGGGATACTTGCGGTGAATAGCTTCGGCGAAGGTCCGCGCTTCCTGCAGGTTGGGGCGCGAGGTTTCCCACCACAGCAGATCCGCGTAACGCGCATAGGCAAGCCCGCGCGCGATGCAATGGTCGAGACCGGTGCCGTCTTTGAGGCGGTAAAAGCCTTCCGCCGTGCGCTCGGTCGAGGCGATGAAGGCCTTGTCGCGCGGATCGACGTCCGAGGTGATCAGCTTGGCGCTTTCCGCGTCCGTGCGCGCGACGATGACCGTCGGCACGCCGCAGATATCGGCCGCCAGGCGTGCGGCGTTCAGGTTGCGCTCATGCGCCGAGGTGGGGATGAGCACCTTGCCGCCCATATGGCCGCATTTCTTTTCGGAGGCCAGCTGGTCTTCGAAGTGGACGCCGGCGGCGCCCGCCTCGATATAGGCTTTCATGATCTCGAAGGTATTGAGCGGACCGCCGAAGCCGGCTTCCGCATCCGCGACGATGGGGGCGAACCAGTCGCGCGAGGCGCCGGTCTCCGCATGCTCGACCTGGTCGGCGCGCTGGAGCGTCTTGTTGATCTTACGGCAAAGCTCAGGACCTGAGTTCGCGGGATAGAGGCTCTGGTCCGGGTACATAGCGCCCGCCGTGTTGGCATCCGCCGCGACCTGCCAGCCGGACAGATATATGGCATCCAGGCCTGCGCGCACCATCTGCATCGCCTGGTTGCCCGAAAGCGCACCCAAAGCGCGGATGAAGGGCTGCTGGTGCAGCTGCTTCCACAGGCGGTTCGCACCGCGCTCGGCCAGCGTATGCGCGATGGTCACGGATCCGCGCAGGCGCAGCACATCGGCGGGGGAATAATTGCGTTCAATACCATTGAAGCGTCCCGCGGGCGCGCCGGGGACGAGGGTTTCATAAGTCGGCTGGGTCATGGCTGAAAAACTCTTTCGTTTTCAAGGTGAGAAGTCCTTATACAGGAACAAACGCTATCTCAGCCAAACGCTGCCTCCAGCCTTTTGTTCCGGCCTCCCCCTTGGGATGAGGGGCGGTTGGCACATCTTACACGAAATTTTAGCGCCTTGTTGCCCGGGCGGATTTTTCCGCGTGAAGTTTCAATTCCATGATTCTGAAACGATTCGTTTTTGACACGTGAAAAAATTTTTGTGATGTGAAAAATTTTCGCCAAAGGCGGCAGATATTTTTTCGAATTTTCGTCTGCGATCCGCGTGACCTAAGGAAGGGATGTTATTCCGCCCCCAAGGTCACGCGATCGAGACTTCGCTTCGTAAGCCGGATCGGCCGAGGGGTTTTGCGGATACTGCTGATGGAGTTGTTCTGTTTAGCCCGCCTGAGATATAGAGGCGGGCCATCCTTAACGGACAGGAAGAAATTCCTTCGTCAGTAAAAAACACCCTCGGTTTGAAAACTGGAAAGAAGCTACGCGAGTCGCGGGGGGATTGCAAGAGGCAGCGTTTCGCGCCGGTCAGACCGGTGTTTTCTAAGTGGCCGGCGTTTTCAATTTAAGGACCGCCATCGTCTTTTTCTGCGCGGGCGCGAAGGGCCTGACAGCGTCGAGCGTTACGGGCTTCAGCGCGACCGGCTTGTAATTATCCTCGAGAAATCCCGGCATCATGCCATAGACATCGAACTTCGTTTTCGTGAGGCCGTCTTCCGTCACGAACAGCGCGGAGGCCGCGTCCTGCCTGCCGCTGCGGATATCCTGAAGCGCCGCGGCCAGCGCCGGAACATCCTGTTCGCGCACGGCCAGCGCGCCGCCGGTGCCGATGGTCCAAGGCTCGCCCCAGGCGGTGGGGATGGTCGCGGGCGCCTTCATTGTCAGGCAGACGCGAAAGGCATCGGGGTTCGGGTCGTAATAGTGGGGAACGTCATTGCCCGACGCGTCCTTGCGGGGGAGATAATCGAATTCGAAGGCGCCCGGCTTCGATGTCCATAAACCCGGCGCCTTGAAGTCGGGCGCATTCATGTCGCGTTCGCCGACCATGCGCGCCATGTATTGCGCGCCGATTTCCTTCATCACCAGCGAGCGGCCGTAGTCGTTGGGCCATTCCTTCAAATCCATCACGACGTAGATCGGCTTGACCGGTACGAAATGTTTTTTGTCAGGCGCATCCTGACGCTCTTCGTCAAAGCGCATGGGGGAGAGGAAATAGGCGACGACGGATTCCGTCTTGCCGAAGCCTTTGCCCTCGCCGACCAGCTTTTCCAGCAGCGAGACATAGGCGTCCGCCGACAGCATCGGCGGCTTGGCCGCTGCCTGGTCGTTGAACTCCTCTGCTGGGCTGGTCTCCGCCATGGGTTTCCTAACCGTCCAAGTGCCGAAGCTATTGATGTTGCAGTATAATCGGATTTATGTATTATGTCAAACACTGATCAGATAAGACAGATGCGGAGAAAATGAATTCCCCGCATCCATTATTATCCAATTATATCAGATGCTTGTTTTCGGGGCGGCTTTGGTGACCGAGATATGCGTGCTGGGTTCAAAGGCTTTGGTAATCGCCAGGGTCTCGGGTTTCAGGCTGATGGGGTCATAGTTATTTTCGCGGAACTTCGGTTCCATGCCATAGACGTCGAATTTCGCCACGGTCTTGCCTTCCTCGTTCTTGGCGTAGAGGGCTTGTTCCGGCGTCTGTTCGCCCATCTTGATCGACAGGAGCGCCGCCGCGAGCTCTTTCACGTCGCGTTCGCGCACGGCCAGTGTGCCGCCCTTCTTCACGGTGAAATCGCCCCAGGTGCAGGGGATGCAGACCGGGTCCTGCACCGCCAGCGTCACGCGATAGGCTTCCGGGTTCGGGACCCAGACGCTGCTCAGGCCGTCCTTCGCATCCTGCTTGAGATAGTCGAATTCGAAGGAATCCTGCTTGTTCGTCCAGAGGCCGGCGCCCTTGAAGTCGGGCGAATTCTGGTCGCGCAGCCCGACCAGCTTGTGGGCCCAGCGCTTCGCCGTATCCTCGACGACCAGGCGGCGCACGGCTTCGCTCCGGAATTGGTCGAGGTCCATGATGATGTAGCGCTTCTCGACCTTGATGTTGACTTCGGTCTCGCTCTGGCCATCCGACATCTCGGTCACGAACTTGATGTCGCGCAGGAAGTAGGCGCCGACGTTCTTGGTCTTGCCGTAGCCTTTGCCTTCGGCAAGCAGCTTTTCCAGCAGCGCCTGGTAGGCGGCGGGTTCGATCAGCGCCGGCGCAGCGGCTTTGTCATTGAAATTGGCAGCGGGGGTTGTCATCTGTACGGTCCTCTATTTTTCGCGTTTAAGGGGATAAAAAGCGTTTTTAATTATTGTTGAAAAAGGTTTACCATAATAAATAAAGACGAGTCAAACAGTATCTTCGCCGCAAGCTTAAATCGCGGCAACTTAAGGGCCCGGCACGCAGGGACAAGCGCTTTGAAAACGTGATATAGTCAGGCCCGGGACAGCGAATGGCTTGATCCGGAAGGGCTTTTACAAAGGGAGAACGATAAATGCGCAAGACAATGATATTGGCGGGATTGCTGGGGATGCTGCTGGCGCCCATCGCGGCCCAGGCGGCGCCCGGCGTGGTCATCCACCACACCGGCCTGCGCGCCGGCCCCGGCAAGAATTATCCGCTGCTCGCGCGCCTCGAAGGCGGCGCGCCGGTCGATGTGCTCGGCTGCGTGACGGGCTGGGGCTGGTGCGAAGTCGTGGCCGGCGGCGTGCACGGCTGGACCGTGGGAAAACGCCTCGGCATGGTCCTGGCCGGCCGCAACGTGCAGGTCGGCCTTTATGGCCCGCGCCTCGGACTGCCGATGGTCGAATTCGAGGAACGGCCCTACTGGGCGCAGTATTATCGTAACCGCGACTTCTATGTCCAGCGCTACGTCACCGGCACGCCGGCCGTCGTGGTCACGCATCCCGATGTAGTCGTCCAGCGCACGGTCGTGCAGGAGGTCCATCATGACGAGCACCATCATCATCACGACGAGGCCGACCGCCCCGAAAACCACGGCTACCAAAGCGAAGGCGCCTATCGCGGCGATTACTGGTTCGATCGTCACTGATCGGGCCTGAACAAGAAATTAAAGGAAACCCCGCAGCTAACGCTGCGGGGTTTTTCTATTCTCTCTTCTCCCAGAGGGGGAGGAGATTTTTTTAGATGCGAAGTCGAAAAAGAGTGCAACCCCGGCGAAGGCCGGGGTCCACGGACTTTGCACGTCCGTTCATAACTGATATTTTTCAGTTACGTCGATAGGTTCATGTCCGTGGACCCCGGCCTCCGCCGGGGTTGCACTCAAGCGTTAATCCAACGCCGTCAGCCCGAAATCATCGCAAGCGCGGCCGCGCGCTGGCCGGGCTTGAGCTTGAGGAAGGCCGAGTGCGCCTTCTTCGCGTCCTGCTTGGTGCCGCTGTCGGCCGCCTGCTTGAGGGCGAGGGTCGCGGCATGCTCGGCGCCGCAAATAAACGCAAGCGCCTTGGCAAGTTTGCCCAGCGTCTCGCGGTCCAGCTTTGTATCGTCCATTTTTATTATCCGATCGCCGTCAGCAGCGGATAGGTCTCGGGCCGACGGTCGCGGAAGAACTGCCAGGTGTCGCGCACCTGCTGAACCATATCCATGTTCATGTCGGCGACGACGAGCTCGTCCTTGTCTTCGGAGGCTTCCACCAGCATTTCGCCGCGCGGGTTGCAGATATAGGACGAGCCATAGAATTTGCCGATGTTCCAAGGCTTCTCGGTGCCCGGGCGGTTGATCGCGCCTACGAAGTAACCGTTGGCGACAGCGGACGCCGGCTGTTCCAGCTTCCACAGATATTGCGACAGGCCAGCCACGGTCGCCGACGGGTTCACCACATATTCCGCGCCTTTGAGGGCGAGCGCGCGCCACCCTTCCGGGAAGTGGCGGTCATAGCAGATATAGACGCCGAGCTTCACATAGGCGGTGTTGAACACCGGCCAGTCGCTGAAACCCGGCTTGAAGAAGAACTTCTCATAAAAGCCCGGGCCGACGTGCGGAATATGCGTCTTGCGGTATTTGCCCATAAACTTGCCGTCCGCATCGATGACGGCGGCGGTGTTGTAATAAACGCCGGTCATGTCTTCCTCGTAAATGGGAACGACGATGACCATGTTGTATTTCTTCGCGTACTCCTGCATCAGCTTGGTCGTATGCCCGTCGGGGATGCGCTCCGCCGCGCGGTACCATTTCTTGTCCTGGCTGGGGCAGAAATAAGGCTGCGTGAAAACTTCCTGGAACGACAGCACCTGCACACCCGCCTTGCCCGCCTTCTCGATCAGCGGAATATGCGCTTCGATCATCTTGTCGCGGATCTGCTCCGGGCTGTCGTGCTCGGCATCGCCCTTCAGGCTCATCTGAATCAGGCCGGCTTTTACGATACGGGTCATGTCTTGCTCCTTTAAATTTATAAACTTCTACCTCAATCCCATCCCGGCGAAAGCCGGGATCCAGTCGCGCGAAGCGCAATCTATAATGCGGCCTCGCGGCCGCGACTGGACCCCGGCTTTCGCCGGGGTGGGCAGTATAGCGCGATCTGCCGCGCCCCTTGACTCTGTTCTATGAAAAGGAATAAGACATGGTTTAATCCACAGTTTCAAGCCATTTTCTAAACATAACCGGAGTCCGTATTATGTCCAAAAATTCTTCCCTGCTCATCAAAGGCGGCACCATCGTCACCGCCGACCTGACCCAAAAAGCCGACATCCTCGTGCAGGACGGAATTATCAGGGAAATCGGGAAGAATCTGGAAAACAATTCGAAGGCCGAGGTCGTCGACGCGAGCGGCCAGTACGTCATGCCGGGCGGCATCGACCCGCATACGCATATGGAGCTCCCCTTCATGGGTACGGTCGCGTCGGAAGATTTCTTCTCCGGCACCACGGCGGCCGCGGTCGGCGGCACGACCAGCATCATCGATTTCGTGATTCCCTCGCCGAAAACGAACATCATCAGCGCCTATAACCAGTGGCGCGAATGGGCGCAGAAGGCCGCGACCGATTACAGCTTTCACGTCGCCATCACCTGGTGGAGCGATGAGGTGCACCGCGACATGGGCACGCTGGTCGAAAAGCACGGCGTGAACTCCTTCAAGCATTTCATGGCCTACAAGGGCGCCATCATGTGCGACGACGAGGTGCTGGTGAATTCTTTCACGCGGGCTCGTGAGCTGGGCGCCATCGCGACCGTGCACGCCGAGAACGGCGAACTGGTTTCGCACCTCCAGAAACAGATTTTCGACATGGGCATCACCGGCCCCGAAGGCCACCCGATGTCGCGCCCGCCCGGCGTGGAAGGCGAAGCCGCCGAGCGCGCGATCCGCATTGCCGATGTGCTGAACGTGCCGCTCTATATCGTGCATAATTCCTGCATCCAGGCGCTCAACGCGATCTCCCGCGCGCGCGCCGACGGGCAGCGCGTGTTCGGCGAAGTGCTGGCCGGCCACCTGCTGGTGGATGACAGCGTCTATAAGTCGGACGATTTCGAATTCGCCGCCGCCCACGTGATGTCTCCTCCTTTCAGGTCGTCGGAACACCAGAAAGCGCTGTGGAAAGGGCTGCAGTCGGGCACGCTGCACACGACCGCGACCGACCATTGCTGTTTCTGCGCGCCGCAAAAGGCCGCAGGCAAGGACGACTTCCGCAAGATCCCCAACGGCACCGGCGGCATCGAAGACCGCATGGGCGTGCTGTGGCACCACGGCGTGAATTCCGGCAAGCTGACGATGAACGAATTCGTGGCCGTGACCTCGACGAACGCCGCGAAAATCTTCAACATCTACCCGCGCAAAGGCTCCATCGCCGTGGGCGCCGACGCCGACATCATCGTGTGGGACGCGGCCAAGCACCGCACGATTTCCGCCAAGACCCACCACCAGAAAGTCGACTTCAACATCTTCGAAGGCATGGAAGTCAAAGGCGCCAACACCGTTACCATTTCCCAGGGCCGCATCGTCTACAAAGACGGCGACGTGCGCACTGTGCGCGGGGCTGGCCGCTACATCGACCGCCCCGCCTTCACCAGCCACCACGACGCCCTGAAAATCAAGCGCGAGGTGGAAAAGCCGGTGGGTGTGAAGCGGGTGGCGAAGAAGAAGGTGGCTTGAAAGGCGCAAATGACGGGCTTTCTTGATAACGATGCTCCTTCGGTACAATCAGAGTATGTTCGCTATATTGAGGGCGATATATTTGGAAAAATATTATTTCGCAACTTCGCTCTGAATATCTTTAACTTGTCGGAGCATGACATTCATGTTCCACTTGGAAAATGGGAATTGCGAGCTGGGGATGCGCGTGTAAAGATCGGCGATTGTTGGCGGGATGTCGAAATTAAATGTGCCAGGATTAACATCGCAAATAAGCCCCTTGGCTATAGGCAGGAAAATTGGGCCTTCAATAATCTGCTCCGTACCCCGTCGAAAAAACCAAAGAAATTCGACCTTTTATTTGCGGTCGGCGTCCAAATTTTAGGCGTTGAACATCCTGACTATTGGCAATATTTGAAGGAAGTGTCGTGCCAGCGTAGCGCAGCGGGCTTCCCCGTCTCCGTAGACGTGCTTCCGCATGAGCCTGCTTACCTTCGCCTCTGTGGGCTGTACTTAGTACCTTTCAACGACATTCCCGACAATCATCTACGTCGGCATTTGAAGCACATCAGCTCGAAACCATTGGGTAATATGTTCTCGTGGGGATGGGACGCAAACAGTTGTCGAGAACTTTGGAAGGCTGTTCAGACTGGAGTTCTTGCTTCCGCCAAGTTTACTGGGGTTCTCTGATCTATCGCTCGCAGTAATTTGAAGTTGGCCGTAACGAAAATTTCCGACCTTACAGGAGATTTAACTCCCGCATAATATCTTCAATTACTTTTTTCTTGTCTAATGGACAGGGATATTTCCTCAATCAATAAGGTCGGAGTAAATCGAAAATCAATCTATTCCGGTCCGTTGATTTTCATCAAATTGCGAGAACACAATTCCAATTCTTCGCTTATAATACCCATGCATGAAAAACAGTCCGAAAGGCCGACAATGACCGCCCTTCCACCTTGCCCCAAATGCCAGTCCGCGCTCACGTACGAAGACCGCGGGCTCCTCATCTGTCCGGAGTGCGGCCACGAATGGTCGGCAACGCAAAGCGCCGCCGAAGAGCCAGCCGAAGGTTTCGTGGTGAGGGACGCCAACGGAACGATCCTCCAGGACGGGGATACCGTGACGGTCATCAAGGACCTGAAAGCCAAAGGCTCTTCCGCCGTCGTCAAGGTGGGCACCAAGATCAAAGGCATTCGCCTCGTGGACAGCGACCACAACATCGACTGCAAGGTTCCCGGCATCGGGCCGATGGGGCTGAAATCGGAATTCGTCAAAAAAGTATCCGATTGAAGAGAATTCCCGGGGCGCAACACCCTCATTCACCAGCAGGGCCGCCCCGCTGCCGGGCATTATTCATTTGACATATTACTGGATGCCCATTAGACTGCCGGGCAGCCTCCGGGGCGACCGGCCAAGGCTTTCGCGTTGACCCGGAATTCGCCATGCAGTGCAGAACCGATAACAAAATTCCCGCCCTCCAACCGATCGTCGACGAGCTTTGCAGCAGCTGGGGCGGCCCGGTCGGCGATTACAAGGAAGTCGAACATGTGACGCTCAAGGGCATGATCGCAACCGATCCGGCGGCGGGCGAGGCCACGGCCTCTGTCCTCGTCCATTCCACCGGCGCGCACGACGGCCGTTCGGCGAAGATGGAAGTCGCCTTCGATTTAAGTTTGCGCTACCTCGAGGAACTGGCGCGCGAGGCGCCGCGCTGCCGCGACGACTTCAACCGCATCTGCCAGGCGGTCGCAACCCGGCTCGAGGCCGAATGCGCTGAATACATGAAATTCTGCGACTGGCGCGACAAGGGCATGCCGACCCAGGAACCCACGCCGGTGCGCAAGCCGATCTCTTTCAAGCGCGCATAAGAAACGCGTTTTCAAATTCGCCACACAAGAAGTCCCTTCACGAACGTCGAGCGCCGCTGCCAATAATCACGCGTGCATCAAAGAGAAATTTTTAGGCCGTCTGCCCGCCCGGCGCGGGGCCCGGCTTGCGGCGCGCGGCGGCGCGTCCCATCAGGGGCGCGTTCGCGGCCTCCAGTTCGGCGAAATGGTCGAGCGTCGCGATCTGCTTCGAGCAATCCACGGCGCTGCAGGCGAGCGTGTCGCGCATGTATTTCATGAATTTCGGATCTTTCAGCGCCTGCGCCATGGCAATGTTCCGTCCGTCCGGCAGTTGCACGGTCTTGGGCAGCGCCGGGTCCTTGTCGAGCAGCTCGCGCTGCTGCGCATGAATCTCCCGGCGGGTCTCCTGCTGCTTTTTCTCCAGCGACGCGACGAAGGCATCGCAGCCAAGGGACCCAAGCTCCCTTAACCCCGACTTGTCGGGCATGTATTCTTTTCCGAAGACGGCGCCGATCGCGCCGCGCGTCGCCTCGCGCAGGATATCGCCCACGCCAAAGCCGGCGACACTGCCCCCGGTTTCAATCGCGCCGGTGAGGGCGGCCAGGACGGCCTTGCCATGCTTGCCGCTATGCCAGTCCTCTTCGACCTCTTTCAGGGCGGAATGCACCGTCAGCCCCATGCCCGCCACCGGCGCAATTCTGGAGATGCCGTAAGCCAACTTGCCGGGGATATATTCCGCCTTCTCGAGCATCGAGGTCCCGACGCCCGCCGTCGCCAGCGAATGCTGCTCGTTCCATGCCGGGTCCACCCGATTGCCGGGCCGTAGCGCTTTCTGATTGAACTCGTCAGCCAGTGCCATAAGGGCGGATCTCTCACTTGCGATGAAAGGACTGGATATTGGTATTATACCATGCCTTCGGCATTATGAATTATTTGACAAATAACCATTTGATTATAAACATTCTTTTATCTGAATTCGGGGAGCGAATACCGATCAATGCGCCCAGGAATTCCAGGTACGCAAACTCACCGCGGCGCCCAGGCCCGCGATATTTTTTCCTGGATGGCGGCGACATCCTCTTTCACCAGCAGCGGGCTACCCCGCCACAGCCAGACCTTCGCTTTCGCGCCGTAAAAGTCCCCGCAGTATTCGTCGACGCGGCGGATATTTTCCGCTCGTTCCAGCACCTGCCGTGCGCCAGGCTTGATCTCAAACTGCGCGTCGTAATTGTACTCCGGGTCGAAAGCCGCGCGGAGCCTGCGGCGCCAGGTGTGAGGGGCTTCGCTGGTCTTGGTCGCGACGGCAAAAACTTCGGTGAGCGAGATGAAAGCGGGTGCGGTGCTGGCCATGGAAAACCTCCAACGTTGAATGTTAAATCACGCATCACGTGGCTGTTTCAGCCGGGCTGCATCGTCAGGGAAGAAACAGGCGGAAATCCCTCTGCCGCGGTTGCCCGGCGTGGTGCGACTATAACCGGTCTAAAACGATTATGTCAACTGAAGCCGACGGTCGACACCCCGGCCTGGAAACAATTTGACATAATCTATCAAAATCGATAAGGTGGCCTGCGGCGGATATGAACAGGAGCGCGGGCGATGATGCCGAAGGCGGAAAAGGTCGAGATCGAAGGCGCGAAAGACGTTCCCCTGGTCGGGGGCTGCAACTTCTTCACCGGCGAATTCAAGGGCGAGGGCTTTATCGAGATCAGCGGCGGATTGCAGCCAAGGGACTGGGAATTCTTCTGGCGCCGCCACGCCGGGACCGAGCCGCCGGGTCCTTTGCCCGACGGCGCGCTCGCGATGCTTATCGCGGGCGGCAACGGCGGGGAGCCGACGCTGATGCGGCCGTTGAAAGCCGCGCTTAAAGACAATGTCGCGCATGTCGACTGGCTCTTCACCGAAACGGGCAGCGGCCCCAGCAGCTACGCCATCCTGATCGTACCGGGCAAGGACCTGAAGCAGACCGTCACCACCGTTTCCGTCCCCGCGACGGTACAGGCGATGACTTCCGGCGCGGATGGAGGCGTTTCCGTCATGCGGCCGATCAAATTGCGCCAGTCTCGCGGTTTCTTGCGGGTGTGAAACGCGAATTCCGGCGACACGTTAAATCAACTATGTCAACTGCCGTGGGGCGGGCCCGGCAGTCCCTGGTTTTTCCGGCCGGAAGATCAATGGGGTCGGAGTAATTTGAAACTAAGTCATGACTGAAGTCATCACACCATCTGAGTCCTCAAAACCAGCTACGCGTTTTATCTATATCGTGCTCGCGGTTACGGCGATCAAAGCGCTGATCGTGGCCTGTGCGGCTTCGATGAAGTTAGGCCGTGATATCCCGGGACTCATCGGGGTAATCTCTTTGGTGCAGGCCCTGCTTGCTATTGTCGCTGGAATTTTGGTGCTCCGCGAACGTGCGGAAACATGGAAGCGCACGGTTCTGCGTCTCGTATTCCTTTCCGGCATTGCCTTCGGCGCCGTAGGAATCGCTTATGCTATCAGTCATCCGTTGCAAGGCCACTTAATCGGCGAGCCAATGTACGCGACTCTCCAATTTTCTTTTTTTGATGGGTTTCCAGGTTGGATCGGGACGACGGGCCTGCTGACGTTTGTGTTGCTTGACTGTTTTCGCCCCAGCTGGCCGCGCACACGAGCAGAGGGAGTTTATATTGTCCTCGGCCTGATTGTCATTGCGCTCGTCTATCAGTTGACCCATTTCCGCGACGTAGAACTCGTGATTTGGCGATCTCCACGTTTCCCGGGTTGATTGAATTTAAGCGAATTCCGGTACACACACCCAATTCTTCGCTTTTAATACCCGTGCCTGAAAACAGTCCGAAAGGCCGACGATGACCGCGCTACCGAATTGCCCCAAATGCCAGTCCACGCTCACTTACGAAGACCGCGGGCTTTTGATCTGTCCGGAGTGCGGCCATGAGTGGTCGGCGGCGCAGGGCGCGGCCGAAGAGCCAGCCGCAGGATTCGTGGTGAGGGACGCCAACGGAACGATCCTCCAGGACGGGATACCGTGACGGTCATCAAGGACCTGAAGGCCAAAGGCTCCTCCGCCGTCGTCAAGGTCGGCACCAAGATCAAAGGCATTCGCCTCGTCGAGAGCGACCACAACATCGACTGCAAGGTTCCCGGCATCGGGCCGATGGGGCTGAAATCGGAATTCGTCAAAAAAGTATCCGATTGAAGAGAATTCCCGGCGTGGGGGACATCCGCTTATTAAAAATTATTTACGCCGCCCCCATTGGTCAGGGCCGCCTCATCGCCAGCGCCTATCGCACCAGCAGGCTGACCTTGCCGCCGAAGGGCGAGGGGTCGATGCTGACTTCCAGCACCGGCGTCACGGCGTCCTCTTGCACCCGGGTCGCTTTTTCGCGGAATTGCTCGGCCAACGTGGGGGACCGGAAGGCATAGAAATGTATGTCATCGTCGGTGCGTCCGACGCGGCCGTCGACAGTGCTGGAACGATAGACGTCTTTGTCCTTCTCCTCGGCCAGCCATATTTGCGCGCGGCCCGACGGCTGGCCGAAAACCGCATATTTGAAACCATCGGCAACGGCGCTCTGCAGGGCGGCCAGGTTGGCGGATTCAATGGAAGAAGAGGAATTGTCTGTCATGTGAAGAGCTCCGGTTCTTGTTGCCAAAAGTCGAAGCTGTTTCAGTCAGCGCCATATCGGGCAGGGGAGAAACAAGCGGAAATCGCACCTGCCGCCAGATGCGCCTGACGTAAGCAAGACTATAGCATGGGGCAAATATTATGTCAAATACAATTATCCGCAGCATGGCTGCAGGAAATCAGCCTGCCTTCGGTAGCCAGTTGACGAAACCGGCGCGGAACAGGCTGAATACAGCATCAGGCAGCGAGGCCCATTATGTCTTCCGAAAACTACGTCGTCCGCGTCACTTACAAGGCCGGCAAGATCGAGCTTCACGAATTCAGGCACAAGAAGAAGGCGCTCGAAGCGCGCGACCGGTTCCGCAAGATGGAAGAAGTCGAATCCGCCAAGATGATGTTGGGCAGCGACACGAAACGCCTGGGCGACCGGCCCGCGGATTGATCGGGAACATTTATCCGAGCGGCTTTCGCTGCTTACTGCGCAGCCGGCACGATGCGCGGGGTCCGTGACAACAGGCCGCTCATGCAGACCGTGCCCGATGCCGGTTTGCCGTCTTTCGCCTGGGCATCGAAGTTATAGGCAAAGCGTTCCGACATGATGTGACAGCCCGAACCCGCTTTCAAAAGCCGTCTCGAGACCGTCACGTCGCTGTAGCCGGCGTTTTCCACCGCGTTTTTGGCCGTGTTGCCAATCGCGCGATCTTGCGTCACCCCAAGGCCGATCGCCGCCAGAAATACGCCCGCCAGAATGCCTTTTGTCCATTTGCCTGTCATCGTTCAACCTCCGAAAATAGATGGTTCGAATGGACGTTGTTCAGCGCCCGTATTTTCTGCCCTTGGGATTGATCCACTCGCAGATCTCGTCAATGGACTGGTGAGTGCGCTGCATCGTGCTCTCGATGAAGTCGATGGAGCTCTTGCCCTCCGGTGTTTCATTGATGACCTCATCCGCGACCTGGCGCGGAGTCAGCGCCCGCGTTCCTCGAATGGACGCGGGCACGTTCGGCGCGTCGTGAGTATTCGCCCAGTCGTTGAAGGCGTTCTTGATTTTCTGCAGATCGCCGGGGTTCATGCGCAGTCTCCTTTTCAGGTTTCTCTTTCGCTCAAGACGCGCCACGGTGATGTGTCCCGCAGGCAGCGCAAGCCAAAACAATCGCGTTATTTGTTGATCTCCGATTGTTTTGGAGCCATTGCCGTGATGAACCCGGAACGTGAAACAAGCGGAAAACCGTCCGGCACATGCATCCGAAAAGCCATCGGATGCGCGCAACGCTGTGACAGTCACCTTACCGATTCCGTGATATTATGTCAAATGAAATAAGCAGCTCTTTGAAATGGCAGCTTATTTTTTGAGGCCGAAAAGCGCGAATTGCCTCTGGGGTCATGGGTCTATATGCTGCCATGGCTGTAAATGAGCCGGAAAAATGAAGAAGGGAAACCCGATGAACAATCCGCGCGATAAGGAAATTCTCGAAGTGCTGATCAAGACCTGCGCGGCCATCGGCAAGATCGTCGACGGTAACCTCAAAGCGGCGACCGTGACCAGCATCCTCATGAAAGCCGCGCGCGAAAAAGGCCTGGTGGGCGACGAGGCCGACGCATCTTTCCTTGCGGCGCTGAAATCTTTCAGTGCCGGCGCCGAAGAAATGGGCAAGGTCTTTGATGACATGATCGCCATCCAGAAGCGGCTGGAAGAAGCAGACGCCTGATAATGAGGAGACGTCCATGACAGGCGATAAAATGAATCTCATTCCCATTCTGGTCGTCAAAGGCGCGGACAAGGCGCTTGAGCTTTACAGGAAAGCCTTCGGCGCCACGGAAACCTATCCGCCGATGAAGGGCCCCGGCGGGGAGATCATGCATTCCAGCCTCACTATCGGCGGCAATGAAATTTTCGTGGCGGAGGAAAATGCCGCGCGCGGCACCGTTGCAGGGCAAAATCTCGGTTTTTATCTGCGCGTGCCCGACGTGGATGCCGCCATGAAACTGGCCGTGAATGCCGGCATGACAGAACTGCAGAAGGCCGAGGACATGTTCTGGGGCGACCGTATGGGCACGGTGAAGGATGCATTCGGCATCAAGTGGATGCTCGCGACCCACGTGCGTGACGTCAGCCCTGAAGAAATCGCGCAGGCAATGAAGAAATAATCCGGTGGCTTACTTTGACGGCGAGATAAGCGAATCAAGAGATTCCCGCCTTCAAGAGCCAATCCACTGATTACAGGCGAGATTCCTTGTACCGGCGCACAGCGTGGGCGGCGGCAGTACGTCCGCCGCTGCTTTGAAATAACATACAAATCGCCTGGTTTCGTACAGGCTGTGCCGTGGCATGTGTCCGCACGTGTCGTTCGCCTTGCTGTATCAACCTCATCCAACGAAATGAGATGAGTACGCACGTACAAGCTATTCCATGGCGTATCAAAAACATCGACGCGCCACGGCGCACTGTCAGGCAGAGCGTCTCTCAGATCAATCGAATTGGATATAAATTTTTAATAACTTTGGCGAAAGATGGAGATATAGGGGGATGCAATTATCGGGAGCACGTGACATGTCGGCCAGCGATCTCAGATATAACTCCAGCGACGAAGGCGATCTGATCGTCTGGAAGCCCGTGGGGCAGGCGGATAGCGAAGACCGCTATGACTGGGAAACGTTCTATCTCGAAGTCATCCGCCTCGCGCATGATAAGCGCGGCGCGGGCATCGGCGCGGTGGACCTGCAGGACCACATGCGGCGCTGGTGTCTGCTCACCTGGCGGCGCTGCCCGACCGAGGAACTGCTGCGCGACAAGCTGGAGCCCGTGGCCCGCAAGCTGGAAAGCGGGAGCACATTCTCGCCCTGCGGCGGCGACGACGGCAAAACAAAAAAAACCGACAAGAAGGCGGCGGAGTGCCCCTTCTTTTTTCCGTGAGAATATCCTGAAAAACGTCAGACGCTCGGGCGTAAAATGCTGAAAAGCATCATAATCCTCATGGTTTGACATAATGATTTCCAGCTGCTATCTTTCGCTCCGATGGCAACGGAATCAGAAAAACGGGAGAAGGAGCGCAACCGCCTTGGCAAGGAGCTCCTGAAGGAAGCGGGCCGCAAGGAGCCCGACCTGCGCATCATGCGCCTGCTGCTCGAACAGGGTGCCGATGTGAACCGGCTCAGCTCCTGGGATTGCGAGCCCTCCGTGCTGCGCCTTGCGCGCAAGCGCGATGCCGAGGGCGTGCGCCTGATGCTCGAATTCGGGGCCGACCGCTATCTGGGCACCGCCCTTCACTGTGCGGTCAAAAACAAGGACACAGAGCTCATCAAGCTGCTCGCCGCGGCCGGTGCCCGCATCGACGGCGATGAGCTGGATGATGTCCTGCGCGGCGGCCGCGATATGTTACGCCTGCTGCTCGACAACGGAGCGATCAATCTCAGGCGCACGAAACACGGCACGTCCATCAATGTCGCGCTGAACGCCACCGAAAAATACGGCGATCCCGAAATGATCGCCATGATGCGCGAGGCGGTAGAGAAAGACCGCGCCCGCGACGCGGCCCAGGCTGCGGCCACAACAGCCGTCGATCCGCGCGACCGGCGCATCGCCGAGCTGGAACAGCAGATCCGCCAGCTGGCCGGCAGCCTCACCGCCGTGCAGCGGGAACTGGAAGACATCAAGAACCCGCAACCGCTCGACAAGAAAAAGCTCGCGTTCCCGGATACATCCTCGCCCTGGCCGTCGCGCAACAGCGCTCCCTGACCTTGGTCGGAGCGACGGCGGAAGTCATTAAGTCTTGTCATGCGCGGCTTTGGAAATTCGCACGGAGTTACGGAGTAATGGAGCCGTCATTAATTCGCGCGTAGCGCTTTTATTTCGGCATCGCGCAACCGCGCGAAGTTACGAAGAAAAGGTTAGGGACAAGACTACCTTCGTTACTTCGTGCGAATGATCGCGGCTGCGCCGCAAGGGGGAGAAGGTTCCGTTGCTCCGGAGACTAAGACATCGGCCGGGGGGCGGGGCCGGCGGCGGGGCGTGTCGTCGCGGGGGCCGGTTGTGTCGCGGCAGGCCCCGGCGGCGGGGTGAGGCGTGCGAGCAGCGACGCGGGCGTCAGATAACTTCCCTGCAGCACCTGGCCGAACCCTTTCGGATCGGTGCGCGACATCTGGATCATCCGGTGCGCGGCGCCGTCGTTCACCAGCTCGTTGAAATCGAGCTTCTTCATGCTCGGGTTCTGCTGCACTCTCTGCAGGAAGGACATTGCGGCATGGGCGTCGCCCTTGAATTCGGTATCGGTAAGATGTTTGCAGGTGACGGCCATTCTCTGGACGCTGCCCTTGTCGATGCCGAAAAAGAACATGGCCGTGTTCTCGGTTCCCGTGAACTGGCCCTGCGCCACGCGCGTCAGGTCGGCATAAAGTTGAGCATTGGGCTCCCTGAGGGCGTCATTGCCGCCCAAGGTCGAAAAGACTTTCTCGATCGTCGTGTTGCCCATTTTTCGCCCCTTTGGAAACGGCTGACGTCACGGAATATTCACGGGCCGGGATCAATAACAATCACATCCAGCAATAGGCATTATTATACGCAAAAAGCCTTAAGAAACCGTCAGCCCGACGGATAACCGGCTCAGATCGTGGGCTATTTTCCTAAGCTCCGGGGCCTTTGAACTGCGGCGCCTGCGGGGCGGGCTTCACGACGGGCGCTTGCGTCAGCCAAGGGTTCTTCGCGCGCGTATCCTTGTCGAATTTCGCCTCGGGCCGCGCGCTGGAATCCTGGATATACGTGTCGTTGCCGTCGTTGTACGACGAGTCATAGGCGATCCAGCGCTCGCCCGGCTTCACGTCGCCGTTCCTCAGATGGGCTGCGAAGGTGTGCAGAATATAATAGCTGTAGCTGCTGGGCGTGGAATGGAAGAATCCGCCGTCCTCGGGCTGGCGGCCATTGTCCCAGATCGTGATCGTCCCGCCCTTGCCGTCGGCATCGCGCGCCAGCACGCCCTGCGCCTTCGTGTCCCAGAAGCCGGTGTTCTGGTTGTTGAGGCGCTGGTCGAGGCAGATAGTGACATGGTTGTCGCTTAACGTGCGCAAGTCGCCCGCGCCCGCACGGTTGAGCGCGTCGCTGAGGCGCGCGGAAAAGGCCGCCGCCTGTCCCTGCGCCGGCGTGCAGACCGAGGCGGAATTCTGCACCATCTGCTGCATGATCTGCGGCTTCGCGTCGATATCGGCCTGGCTGTCGCAGCCCGCGAGGCCGATGGCCGCCGCGAAGGCGAGGGTGAGGGGAGCGATCATCTTCTTCCAGTTTTTTGCCATGTCCGGCGGTTCCTTCTTCCGTTTCATACTTTGCATATAGACATTATAGCATTTCAGCCGATGGAGGAAGGGGGCGGGAGGGTATGTTCCATGTGACGAGAAGGCGGCCTTATAACTCGTCGTATTTTCAATGTGTTGCCAGAGGAGGAGGCAGGACAAAAATGTTCTTTTATTTTACATAATACTGTTTCTGCCCCATCGGGCTACGCCGTACGCTGCGACATTTACGGCCGGATAAGGCGCAGGCTTGGTTAAATCCAAGACAACGGCCGAAATCCGCGGCGACTTTCGTAAGGATGCGTTTTGCTTCTAATGTATGCAAAACCGATTTTCAACTGCCGCGCCCTTTGGCGTCCGGCTGCTTCTTCGCCTTGCGTATGCGCCATTTTATCAAAACCGACAGAAAACGTCAGCGGAATCAGTATCTCTCTTTTTTCGGACATCCTTTGGGGAAAGTTGCAACGCGGGGAGAGCGGCGCTAGGATTCCAGGACCAGGGCCGGCATGAATACAGGGGCAGGCCGGATGTTCTGCGTCAAAAGCAAGGACGACCCCGATGCGCCTTTTTGTTTTCTGCCTGTTGATGCTCGCCCTGCTGCCGCTTTCCGCCCGTGCCGCGCCGGAAGAACAGGATGCGCTGTCCGCCAGCGCGCCCGCGCAAGGAAAGCCGCAGCTCGCGGGGCTGCCGGTGATGGAACGCCACGGCGACGATCTGATCATCCATTATCGACCCGGCGACGAGGGCGTCACGCTGGCGGGCTATATGAAAGACGTGTCGGAAGGCCAGACGAAAATCGTCTCGATGCAGATCGACGGCCACGGCCGCTGCTTCATCGCGCTCGACTCCGCGGGCAGCATCATCCGCGCCAAGTGCGATCAGTAGCGGATTCTCGTGATCAGATATGCTGTGCTTTGAGGTGCAGCGGCTTGTTGACGATAATGTCTTGCGTCGTGTCGACCGCAATAGGGAGATCAGCTTCCGGAGGCGAGGAGGGAGGCGCCGCGGCCGCGGGCGTTTCACCGCGCTCGATTGATTGACGCAGCTGGCGCCGCAGCAACAGGGCCGCCAGGAAAAAACCGCCAACGCCCGCCGCCGCTTCGCCGGCGAGGATCAGTTCGGCGTTGCTCTTTTCCTGCACGCAGGCGGTGATTTTCCGCGCCTCGTCTATCGTCGGCACGCTATTCGGCGCCACCATCACGGCGGCGCGGCACTGGCGCAGCTCGTTGCCGTCGATATTGTCGGGATCGACCAGGTAATCGAGCTGGAAGCCTGCCGCATCCTGCGTCTGCCCCACCATCTTCATGAGTGCGTCGGTCTTCACATCGCGCGCCTGCAACAGGTCAATCGCCGTTTTTTCCACCGCAGCGTGAAAAGCGGCCGTCAACTTGTCCGCCTGCCCGGTCAGCGCTTTCGGGTCGAGGCCGGGCGGCAGCGCCGCGGCGGGAATGACGTTGGCGCCATCCGCCTGCAGACGGTAAGACTCCACTTGCGCAGGATCGATATGTTCTTGATGTCCTGCGTGACCGTCTGGGTAATGGAACAAAGCGAAAGGTCTCGGCATTTCCGACTCCGGTTTTGAGGCGGCGCTCCAGACGGCGAAGTAACTTTTTAGCGCGCGCCGCTGAAACCTGTTCCGGCGCTTCACGCGTTGGCGCTGAAAAAGGAACAGTCATGACGCCGAAACGAACGAAGCGCGCCACGCGGAAGACGGCGCCGAAACGGAAATGGTCCGCGAAGGTCACCAGCGATTCAACGCATCCGCCCGAAGGCTTGTTTAAGAAGGATGCGGCGACGATCGCGAAAACACTAGCCTCGAAAAAAGTTTCGCCCAAGGGCGTGGGATCCGGCATGCGCATGCTCAGTTTCTATATTAACCGTGCGGGCAAACACTTAAGCCCCCGCCGCAAGTCGGTCCTCAATCATGCCAAGGAATTGCTGAAGCAGCGTGAACATCACGCCTAAATGCGGTCTTCGCAAGGGGGTATATTTGGGCGTAGGATAGAAGGGCATGACATCTGAAAAACCTGAGCCCGCCCTGCTTTTCAGCCTCGGCGACCTGATCCTTCCCGCGCTCACCGCCGCAGCGCAGCTGCCGCTGCTGCTGCTCGTCCTCGGGCCCACAGATTACGCGAGCGGCCTCGCGCTCATTGTCCTCGGGGTGCCGCTGGCGCTGGCAGCGGATGTTTTCGCCCTTCTCTGGACGTTCCGCCTGATGTTCCGGCGGCGAATGGTCGGCGCGCTATTGATGCTGGCGCCGTTCGGCGTGGATGTGTTCACCGGCTATTATCTTCATCTCCGCCACGTCTGACGGAAATCAGCCCTTCGGGCGCTCGATGCAGAGATGCTGCTCGAGCCGGAACTGCACCGACATCGGAATGCCATTGAGGTCGGTGACGGTCGCGCCGAGATCGAAGCCGGAAAGGTCGCGGCGGTCGTAGCTGACCATGTCGCCCGCGGGGCTGACGATTTCGACATGCTGCAGTTCTCCGGTCGCCAGCTGCAGCAGCAGCGGCAGCGTGTCCGTGGTGCCCGGCTTGGCGAGATCGAGGTTCTTGAGCACGATGGGCTGGCGCTTCTCAATGGCTTCCAGGATCGGGCCCTTTTTGTACATCGCGGCGGGGGACGGATAAGGGCCCTGCGTCTCGGTGGCGACCGGCATGAAGATCAACTGCTCGAAGTCCTGGTCCTTGCAGTCGATGAAGACCGGTTGCGTGCCGCCGAACAATTCCGACGCGCTGCGCTCAAAACGACCCATGGGGTTCTCCCTCCGTCCGGCGCTTTTCCGCCGTTGTTGTTACTTCTATTATACGGCAGAGGTTTTACCAGTTATTTAAAGCAAACAGCTGGGATCCCGCAACAATTTGCGGCACATTTTAGACAAATTTTCATTGCCAGTTTTTTCAGGCGCTTGGGATTACAACGAGAAGCCGCCGCGGCGGAGATGAACACGCGCTTTTTTTTCCTGCGCGTCGCGCCAGGCCGCCGTTTCCTCAATCGGGCGCAGCAGTTTCGCGGGAATCTTGTGGACGAGCTCGTCGTATTCGCCGTAGTCGCAGCGCAGCTTGTGACAGTGCTTCGGCGCGCCGGCGAGCGTTTCCATCGGATTGCCCGTGCAGGAGAGGCTTTCGCTCACGACCCTGGGCGCGCCTTCCAGCGAAAGAAGTTTGTTATTGTCGCAGCTGAAGTGCCGCACGCGCCAGGGCGCACCTTCCAGCGTTTCGAGCGCATTGCCGTCGCAGATAAAGCTCGCGCCCACCCGCGGCGTCGCGCCTTCGAGGCTGGTCAGCTTGTTGCGGCTGCAGATGAAATAATCCGCCCGGTGCGGTGATCCTTTCAGCGACGTCAGCGCGTTGTCCGCGCAGCTGAAAAGGTTGCGCACCACGACATTGCCAAGGTCGGGCAGCTCGGTCAGCCCCTTGTGCGAAAGGTCGAGCGTCTCGACCTCCAGCCGGCCCTCGGCGGTTTTCTTGTAGGAGACGCCCCATTCGCGCAGGTAATGTTCCGCCTCCGGCAGCGGACGGTCGACGGGCGGCCCGATCTCGGCCTTAAAAAGTTTCTTCAGGCTTTTCAGCATGGCCAGCAGGGATCTTTCTTCATCAATGTCGGAGCGCGGGCCATTAAAGAAAATCGGACTAAATATGTCAAGTTGCAAAAAGGGCTGCCGTAAGGCGTACGTAAGCTGCTGCACTTAAAAGTGGAATCAGCATTCGCACCGGGCTTTCCTCCAATGGGGTCTCAAGGAGCGGATGCGCCTCCGACACGAATGGCGACAGGCGGTTTACCGGTTATGCCCTCCTCCGGCAGCCGCCTGTCATCATTTTGGTTGCATCGGGCGGTCCCTTTGGCGAACAATATTCCTTAACAGGGAAAGGGACCATCGGATGAAACAGTTTTTCGCCTTCGCGCTCGTCGTCGGAGCGCTGGCCTGCGCCCATCCGGCTTCGGCCCAGAGCTTTTCGGACAATGATTTCTGCACGGCGCAGAACGCCGCGGCCGCGGCGCTCGACAAAAGCGGCCCGCAATGGGTCGACCAGGTGACCCGCCAGGACGCGATCGCCGTCGACTGCGACAACAGGGCGATCGCCTACAAGAAATTCATCAAAGTGAAGTCGACCGACATGCAGGAAGGCTGGCAGGACCAGATGCAGCAGGCCTGGGACCAGATCTATTGCCAGGACCAGACGGTCGCGCCCGCGATCGAAAACGGCTGGACGGTGAAAGTCTACCTGACGCTCGCCGACAACCAGGACCTCGCGCTGACCGTCAAGTGCGGCCAGTGAAGGCGGTTTCCGTCACCATCCTGCTCGCGCTTTGTGCGCCCGCGCTGGCGAAGGAATTTTCCGACGCGGATTTCTGCGCCGCGATGAAGCAGAAGTCGATTGCGCTCAAAGCTGACCGCCCCCGCTGGGACGGGGATGAGCGCCTCGACGCCATCCACCCCGACTGCGACGCGAAAACCGTTGAATTCAACTGGTCCCTGAAGCAAAGCGCCGCTGACCAGAGCCACGGCTGGGAAGACCGTCTGCAGCATGAGTGGGACAGCCGCTATTGCAGCGACGCGGATGTCGCGCCCGCCCTGGCGCAGGGTTGGACCGTGAAGGTCACGCTGGCGCTGGCCGACGGATCGACGCTGCCCTTAAGCGTTTACTGCGGCCGCTGACGGACGTATAATGAAATGATCAGGGGAGCTTTTTTCACATGACGCATTTTTTCAACGCCAGAAATTTCGCTTTCGCTTTCACCGTCGCCGTCTATACCTGCATTTTCGCGCCCGCCATGGCGCAGGACGCGGGCCAGCAGCAGCCCGGCGCCTCCGATCCGGCGCAGGGCGACAGCGCGGTCTTTCCCTTGCAGCCGGTCACCAATTCGCATGTCCAGCAGCCCCAAGCCGTAACGAAGCCGATTCCGGCCGGCCTGCCGACCACCGAAAAAAGCGGCGACGACCTGATCGTTCATTCGCCGGGCGGCGACTATACGATCCCGGGTTTCATGAAGACCGTCGGTCCTGGGATGGCGGGGAACGTCAACGTCGGCGTACCCGGTCACGGCAACTGCGACCTCAAGGTCGATTCTTCCGGCGCCACGGTCGATGCCAAGTGCGATCAATAACTTAAAGTTATTGACATAATACTTAAGTATCTATAGTATATTCAGTGTCTTGAATTGAAACGAGGCGCTGACCCGACCCATGTCCGACGCAAACGAAGAAGAACAGGTTTCGACTGTCGACCGGATCGTCAAGGAGCTGAAAAGCGGATACGGCGACAGCCTCAGCTACACCCATCCTTATAAGTATCTTTTTGCGCCCTCGCTCACGAACCTTTCGGCGGACATCGCCGGCAACCGGGTCAGCGGCACGATTACTCTCACCGCCGAATGCCAGAGCCCTCATGGCGATAACTGGAATACCGAGAAGAGTTTCGACGTCACGCGCGCGGATGTCGACAGGCTCGCCAATATCGCGCCCAAATTCCAGGACTGTTTTTCGCGCATTTCGCACGAGATGGACGACAAGCTCGCGGCGGGCCGCGAAGCCTCGCGCAAGGCGGTCACGGAATGGTCGGACGCGGGCCTGCCGACGGGACAGAACATCCGCATTGGCAAGCCGCTATCCTGGAAGAAGCGGCTGTAATTATTTTCTGAACCGGATCGGGCGCATAATCGAAATCGGCCGGTCTTCATTTTCGCGCGGAACGGCGGGCATGCGGATCAGGCAGTCGTGCAGGTCGCCCACGGTAATGCTGTAGTCGCGGGAATCGTCATTGCCCCAATATTCCTTCGCCGCCTTCTCGATCTTCTTCAGGGTCACCGTATTTTCGTTCTCAAGCGCATGAGCCACGGCGCGGCAGGCGTCATTCCAGTCATAAGTGGGATCGCTGTCGCACAGGGCGTCGACCGCCCTGACCCATTCCTTCACCAGATGTCCTTTAACGAGTTTCATTGTTCTTCTGCATCGCCTTTCTGCCAAATAGAACGCGAATTAAAGCTTATGTCAACCAGCTGAATGGGGCATGTCCTTGAGTTCCCGGGCATTGCAAAAATATTTCGGTCCCCCGCCGGGCTCCTTTTTCCGCCTGTTCTATATAATGGCTTCCACCGTAAAACTTTTTATCATTTTAATAAAAGGAGGTATCAATGACCAAGAATAAAGCTTCTGAATCCGCCTGTTCGAACATGAACCGCCATCGCGTCATTCCGGCGCTGGCGATCAAGGGCGCGGACAAGGCAATCGAACATTACAAGAAAGCTTTCGGCGCCGTCGAAACCCACAGGATGCTGTGCCCCCAGACCGGCGTTATCGCGCACGCAGGCCTGAAAATCGGCGAAACCGAACTGTTCATCTCCGAAGAAAACCCGAAGATGGGCTGCGTCGCGGGACAGGGCCTCAGCTTCTACATCTATGTGCCCAACACCGATGATGCGATGAAACAGGCCACCAAGGCCGGCCTGAAAGAAGTGCAGGCGGCGAAGGACATGTTCTGGGGCGACCGCATGGGCATCGTCAGCGACTCCTACGGCATCAAGTGGAGCCTCGCCACGCATGTGCGCGACGTGACCGAAAAAGAAATGCATGAAGCCATGAAGAAAATGGCCTCAGGCAAAGCCGCGTAAGGCTTTCCGTTCTTAAAGAAAACGCGCCTCCTAGCGGGGGCGCGTTTTGCTTTATATATCAATATGCTGTAGAGGTCTTAACGGTTTAGGAACGGCCCTGCGGATATAATACTCCTATACATAGACCCCAAGTTCATTTTCAGGAGTTTCACATGGCTGACCGCATTGACGAGATGGTGGCGCGTGAATGGGCAAAAGACGCGCAGCAGGAACGCGAAGCCGACGTCAAAAAGGCGGGACCGCTCTTCGACGATAAAACCCGGGCCATGGTGGATTTCAAAATATCCGAGGCGACGCGCCTGCCCACCGCCGAAGTGAAGGACATCGTCGACACCATTGACCATCTGGCGGGCGAAAAAGGCGCGAATGCGAGAGAAGTCGTCGCCCATGCGCTGGACGGACATGTCAGCAATCCGAAGTTCATCAAGAATTTTGCGAAGGAAATGGAAGGCGTCGTGAAGACGGCCATCGACGCACGCGAGAACCGCATCACTGCGCTGCATGCCGCGCCCGACAGCAAACCGGCCCCTCTGGCGAACGCACCGAAGCCGAGGTAAGGCTCAGCCCGTTTTTTTCTTCATATTTGCGGGATTGCGTGGGTCCTGCAGCCAGGTCATATAGGGCTTGCCGTTCTCGACGCGCTCCATGGTGATGCAGCCGTCGACCGGGCTGACATGGAGGCACAGGTTGCAGCCCACGCATTCATCGTTGACGACGGTGTAGATGCGCTTGCCGTCTTTCTTCTCCGCCCGGATCGCCTGGTGCGAAGTGTCTTCGCAGGCGATGTGGCACAGGCCGCACTGGATGCATTTGTCCTCGTGAATCTTGGCCTTGATCTCGTAGTTCATGTCGAGATCCTGCCAGTTCTTATAGTTTTTGACCGCGCGGCCGCGGAAGGCGTCGAGGTTCTTGTAACCTTTGTCGTCCATCCAGTTGGACAGGCCTTCGATCATGTCTTCCACGATCTTGAAGCCGTAGTGCATGGCCGCCGTGCAGACCTGCACCGAACCCGCGCCGAGCGCGATGAATTCGGCGGCATCTCTCCAGGTAGAAACACCTCCGATGCCGGAAATGGGGATCTGCTTGCAGGCGGGGTCGCGCGCGATCTCGCCTACCATGCAAAGAGCAATCGGTTTCACCGCGGGGCCGCAATAGCCACCATGAGCGCCGACGCCGTTGACGACGGGCTCGGGCGACATCAGGTCGAGGTCGACGCCGGTGATGGAATTGATGGTGTTGATCAGCGACACCGCATCCGCGCCGCCTTCGACCGCCGCGCGCGCGGGATAGAGGATGTTCGTGATATTGGGCGTCAGCTTGACGAACACCGGCATCTTCGTATGCTTCTTGCACCAGGTCGTGACGTCTTTAATGTATTCGGGCACCTGGCCCACGGCCGAACCCATGCCGCGCTCCGACATGCCATGCGGGCAGCCGAAGTTCAGCTCGACGCCGTCGCAGCCCGTGGTTTCGACGCGCTTGAGGATTTTCGACCAGGCGTTTTCCTCGCAAGGCACCATCAGCGAGACGATAAGGGCGCGGTCGGGCCAGGCCTTCTTGACGCGCTCGATTTCTTTCAGGTTCACGTCCAGCGGCCGGTCGGTGATGAGTTCGATGTTGTTGAGACCGGCAATCTTCGTCCCATTGTAATGCATCGCGCCATAGCGCGAGGAGACGTTGACGACCGGCGGGCCCTCCTCGCCCAGCGTCTTCCACACCACGCCGCCCCAGCCGGCCTGGAACGCGCGCACGACGTTATATTCCTTGTCCGTCGGCGGCGCGGACGCCAGCCAGAACGGGTTCGGCGACGTGACGCCGCCGATTTTGCAGGTAAGGTCGGCCATGTTTTGTTTCCTCATCCTTCCTGTCATTCTGAGCGAAGCGAAGAATCTCTCTTTGTCGGCCAAGGGAGATCCTTCGCCCCTTGCGGGGCTCAGGATGACACTGAAAATTACCTCTTCGTCTTCAAATATCTGTCAATCGCCTCGGCCGCCACCTTGCCGCCTTCGACGGCGGCGACGGTGAGGTCCTGGCCTTCGGTGCAGTCGCCGCCCGCGTAAACGCCGGGCAGCGAGGTCAGCCCCTCATCGTTCACGGCGATGCGGCCTTTCTTGCTCAGCTGCAGCAGGTCCTTGCCGTTATCTTGGCAAGGCGAGGGCACGAAAGTCTGGCCGATGGCCTTGAACACCTGGTCGGCGTCGATGGTGAAGGTATCGCCCGTGCCCATCAGCTTGCCATTGTCGTCGAGCTGCGTGTATTCGCATTCGATGCCAGCGACATGGCCGTGGCGGCCAATCAGCTTTTTGGGCATGGCCCAATGCTTGATCATGACGCCGTTGGTTTGGGCGAATTCCTGCTCCCATTCGGTCGCGGTCATATGCTCGGGCCCGCGGCGGTAGAGCAGCGTCACATATTCCGCGCCGAGACGCTTTATTTGAATAGCAATATCGATGGCTGTATTGCCGCCGCCGATCACGACGACACGGCGCCCGACCGGAAGCTTCGACAGGTCTTTCGACTTGCGCAAATCCTCGATGTAATCGACCGCGTTCTCGATGCCTTCCATCTCTTCTTCGGCGATGCCCAGCGCATTCACGCCCGTCATGCCCATGCCCAGGAACACGGCATCATAATCCTTGCGCAGTTGCACCAGCGAAATCTGCTTGCCCAAGGCCTGGCCATATTTGATCTCGATGCCGCCCAGCGAGAGGATGTAGGAAACCTCGCTCTGCGCGAAATCATTCGGCACCTTATAGGCGGCGATGCCATATTCATTCAACCCGCCAGCCTTTTCTTTAGCTTCGAAGATGATGACATCATGTCCCTCGCGCGATAAACGGTGCGCGCAGGACAGGCCCGCCGGGCCGGCGCCGACGACGGCGATGCGTTTTCCGGTCGCGGGCTTGCGCCGGAAAAGCTGGCGGTCGGGGCGCATCATGAGGTTATCGACGGCATAGCGCTGCAACTGCCCGATCTTGATCGGCTGATCGCTCTGCGTGTTGCGCACGCAGGCTTCCTCGCACAGTTCTTCCGTCGGGCACACGCGGGCGCAGGAGCCGCCCATGATGTTCGCTTCGAGGATGGTCTTCGCCGCGCCCTTCACGTTGTCGGTCGAGATTTTCTTGATGAAAATCGGGATCTGGATGCCCGTCGGGCAGGCTTCGATGCAGGGTGCATCATGGCAGAACACGCAGCGGTTCGCCTCGATGATCGCCTTGTTGCGGTCGAGCGGCGGATGAATGTCGGAGAAATTCTCCACATATTCCTCCGCCGTCAGCCGCCCGAAAGCAATGTCTACCTCAGCGGCCTGGGCCGCCAGTTCCGCGACTTTGCTGCTCATTCAAATCCTCACTTGTTCTGCGGGAAATGGTAATCCGCGCCTTCGGCGGGACCTTGGGGCCAGCGCGCCGTCACCGTCTTGAGCTTGGTGTAGAAGCGCACGCCTTCCTGGCCGTGCATGTGCACGTCGCCGAACAGCGAGCGCTTCCAGCCGCCGAAGCTGTTATAGGCGACGGGGACGGGGATCGGCACGTTGATGCCGACCATGCCGACCTTGATGTCGCGCATGAAGTTACGCGCAACGCCACCGTGGTTGGTGAAGATGGAGGTACCGTTGCCGAACTCATGGCTGTTGATGAGGTCGACGGCTTCCTTGTACGACTTGGCGCGCACGAGCGAGAGTACGGGCCCGAAAATCTCGTCCTTGTAAACGGTCATGCCGGGCTTCACGCGGTCGAACAGGCAGCCGCCCATGAAATAGCCTTTTTCATGGCCCTTGATTTTCAGCTCGCGCCCGTCGACGACGAGCTTGGCGCCTTCCTTGACGCCTTTCTCGACATAGGCTTTTACCTTTTCAAGGTGCTGCTTGGTGATCAGCGGGCCCATTTCGGCCTTGCGGTCGGTGCCGGGGCCGACTTTGAGCGCCTTGATGCGGGGGCTGAGCGTCTCGACGAGGGCATCGGCCACTTTGTCCGTCACCGCGACGGCGACCGAGATCGCCATGCAGCGCTCGCCCGCCGATCCGTAAGCCGCGCCCATCAGCGCGTCGGCCGCCTGGTCGATGTCGGCGTCCGGCATCACGATCATATGGTTTTTCGCGCCGCCCAGGGCCTGCACGCGCTTGCCGTTCTCGGTGCCGGTTTTATAGATGTATTCTGCGACGGGGGTCGAACCCACGAAGCTCACCGCGTGGATGTCGGGGTGATGCAGGATCGCGTCGACCGCTTCCTTGTCGCCATTGACGACGTTGAAAACGCCGTCGGGCAGGCCCGCGTCGGACAGCAGGCCCGCCATGAAACGCGCGGCCGACGGGTCGCGCTCGGAGGGCTTCAGGATAAAGGTGTTGCCACAGGCGATCGCAATGGGGAACATCCACAAGGGCACCATGGCGGGGAAGTTGAACGGCGTGATGCCGGCGACCACGCCCAGCGGCTGGCGCAGGGAATAGCTGTCCACGCCGGTGCCGACGCTGTCGGTATACTCGCCTTTGAGGAAGCTCGGGATGCCGGTCGTGAATTCCACGATCTCGATGCCGCGCTGCACTTCGCCTTCGGCGTCGATCTGGACCTTGCCGTGCTCGGCGGAAATGATCTTGGCCAGCTCGCTCGCGTTCTTGTTCAGGAGCTCGAGGAACTTGAACATGATGCGCGACCGTTTCATCGGCGTCACTTCCGACCAGCTTTCGAAGGCTTTTTTCGCCTTCTCGACCACGCGGTTCACGTCGGCGGCGGAGGCATAATCCACCTGGCCGATGACGGCGCCGGTTGCGGGGTTGTAAATGTCGCCGCGGCGGGCGGAGGCGGGGGCCTTGGTCTTGAGCTGGGCTTTCATATTTCTTTCTCCTTAATTCAGGCTTTTGATGACGGCGGAAAGCGTCGTGAAGATTTCATCGATCTGGGACTTCGAGATGATCAAGGGTGGCGACAGCGCGATGGTATCGCCCGTGGTGCGGATCAGCAGGCCCTTGTCGAAGCATTTCAGGAAGGCGTCGAAGGCGCGCGCCGTGACTTTGCCGGGGATGCTTTCCATCTCGATTGCGCCGATCAGGCCCGTGTTGCGGATGTCGATGACGTGCGGCAGGCCCTTGAGCGAATGAACGGCGTTTTCCCAATAGGGCGCCAGTTCTTTCGTGCGCTCGAACAACCCTTCTTCTTTATAGGTGTCGAGGGTCGCGATGCCGGCGGCGGCGGCCACGGGATGGCCGGAATAGGTGTAGCCGTGGAACAGTTCGATCGCGTTGTCCGGGCCCTTCATGAAGGCGTCGTAGATTTTCTTATCGACCGCGACCGCACCCATCGGAATGGTGCCGGCAGTCAGGCCCTTGGCCATCGTGATGATGTCGGGCTGGACGTTGTAATGCTCGGCGGCGGTACAGCTGTTGCCGACGCGGCCGAAGGCGGTGATGACCTCGTCGAAGATCAGGATGATGCCGTGCTTGGTGCAAATCTCGCACAGTTTTTCGAGATAGCCCTTGGGCGGAATCAGCACGCCCGTGGAACCCGCGATGGGCTCGACGATCACGGCGGCGATGGTCTCCGCGCCGTGCAGCGCCACGATGCGGTCGAGGTCGTCGGCCAGGTGCGCGCCCCAGCCGGGCTGGCCCTTGGTGAAAGCGTTTTCTTTCAGATTATGGGTATGGGGCAGGTGGTCGACGCCCGTCAGCAGCGAGCCAAAGAAGCGGCGGTTGTTGGGAATGCCGCCGACCGAAATGCCACCGAAGCCCACGCCGTGATAGCCGCGCTCTCTTCCAATCAGACGTGTGCGCGTGCCCTGGCCGCTGACGTTGTGATAAGCGAGCGCGATCTTGAGCGCGGTATCGACCGATTCAGAACCGGAATTGGTGAAGAACACATGGTCGAGTGAGCCCGGCATCAGCGTCGCAACGCGCGACGCCAGCTCGAACACTTTCGGGTGGCCCATCTGGAAGGCGGGCGCGTAATCGAGTTCCTGGATCTGCTTCGAGACCGCTTCCACGACCTTCGGACGCCCATGGCCGATATTGCAGCACCACAGGCCCGCCGTCGCATCCAGCACCTTGCGTCCATCATCGGTCGTGAAGTGCATATCTTTCGCCGACACGAACATGCGCGGCTTTTGCTTGAACTGGCGGTTTGCCGAGAAGGGCATCCAGAAAGCTTCGAGGTTATTGGATGCGGGTTCTGCGTGCTTGTGCACGGCAGCGGATTTCGATGCGGGCATGTTGAATACCTTCGTGTAACTATAAAAATTGTGGAACGCCTAGTGTTTAGCACGAAGGCTTCAAGTTAATCAATCCGGATTGCGGAAATCGAAAGGGGCGGAAATGACTTCCGCCCCTTTTGGATTATTTGCATAATGCGTCAATACATGGTGACGCCACTGGTGTAATAGCCGCCATAGTCGCTGTCGCTGCCCTGGATGACATAAGTCGGCGGGGCGACGGTGCGCGATCGCGGTGTGTAAGTGCCGGCGCGGCGCGCGGCCTGCGACCAGCGATCCGTCGCGCGGTCATTACCGGTGTCTGCCGTCGTTTCGGCATAGGGCTGGTAATAATCCGCTGCCGGTGACGCAGATTGTGCGGAGGCATAGGCGGGCGTGGCTGCGGGCGGATAGGTTTCTTCGGGCTGCGGCGTCTGCGCCAGGGTCGGCGTTTCGCCACCCGCGCTGCGGCCGATCGTCACAGGCATGCCGTCACGGCGCTTGACGGTCATATCAATGACGTCCCAGTTGACATAGGCGCGCACGGGGCTGCGGTTCAGGGCTGCTTTCACCTCCTCGGTCGAAACATTGCGCGCAACCGATCCGGCGGCAGGCGGCGCCACCTCGAGCATCAGGTTATTGCCCTGCCAGCCGATCTTGTACGGCTGGTTGATGATCGTGACCTTGGTCTTGAGGGGCACTAAGTTGAACAGCTTCTCGATATCCGCGGGATACATGCGGATGCAACCGTGGCTCGACTGCCGCCCGATGCTGGTGGGCGCATTCGTGCCGTGGATGCGGATGCCGGGGAATCCTAAGTCCATCGCATATTTACCCAAGGGGTTGTCGGGCCCCGGCGGAACGACGGCCGGCAGCGACGGGTCTTCGGCGCGAATCTTGTCCGGCACGGTCCAGGTGGGATCGACGCGCTTGTTTGCGATATAGGTCGTGCCGGTAGGCGTTTCCCAGCCTTCCTTGCCGACGGTCACGGGGAAGCTTAAGGCGCCTCCGGGCGCATCGAAATAATAGAGCCGCCGCTCGGGCAGGTTGATGACAATGCCTTGGTGGGTGACGTTCGGCATCAGGTGGGCGGTCGGCAGTACCAGCGTCGTCCCGGCCTTCAGGTGCGCCTCGTTGACGCGCGGATTGGCCGAGCGCAGCTCGCCGATGCCGATGTCGAATTTCTGGGCGACGGAATAAAGGTCCTCACCGCGTCCGACCCGGTAATACATATGTTCTCCCAGCGTGCCGCCTGCCTCGGCGGCGCAGCAAACGCGCGCGAACAAGGCGGCCATCAGGATCATGGCTGCGTAAATCAGCGCCAGGCGGAGTTTAAGGGTGGCGAAACGGGTGGTCATGTCGGCCTCCTCGCAAAGATATCTGACAAGACTCTCTTGTGCCTTGGCCAACGCGGGTTTACGCCCGCTGTTCAAACATTTCCGCATGCCGGGGTGATTCTCGCGATTACGGCCGAAAACAGGGAACCCGCACCCCCCTTTGCATGTTATGGCCGATGGGGTATAACAGCATGTTAAACGACAACAAATAAGGCAAAGCCGCCCGCACTGGTTGCAGGCGGCATCTCGAGGCATACATGGCGGACGCCAAGCCTAAGAAAGACGAGGAGCCGCAGGAACCGGGGCCGAAAACCCCGGCCAATGACGCCGCGCCTGTCCCCGCTACGCCTGCAGTCCCATCCCCGCCGCTGGGAACGCCACCGGAAACACCACCGGTTCCCGCGCCGCCCGCCGCGCCTGCTCCCGCCAACGATGTCAAACCCGCCCCGCCAGCGGCGTCCCTCGCGGCGGCGCCGGTCCCGGTCGCGCCCAATTTCAACCCGAAGATCATGATGCCCGAAGGGACGGAAAAATCCGCCTTCCCGCGCGTCTGGAAAGATTCAGGTTTTGAAAAGTTCCTGCGCTTCATCGGGCAGGGCGATATCGTCGACGCGATGCGCCAGCGCAAAAACAAGGCGCATCATATCGGCCAGGCGGTCACGAGCAAGATCGGCTTCGGCGATATCTATCGCGCCGCCTGCGGTCCCGCGCCCAAAATCCACAATACACTTAAAGCGATCGGCGCCAAGGCCGCCGATATGACTGCGGGCCGCCTCGTCTCTGGCTCGGTCAAGCTGATCGCCATCACCTTCGTGGCGGGCATGATCGGCGGCGTCACGGGCTGGGGCTCCATCGCCTTATTGGCGCTCGCCACCGGCGCATCGAGCGGCATTTACAACTACGGCAAAAGCTATGTGACCGATATGTTCGCGGCCACGAAGGAAGAGCGCAAGAACATCAAATTCTTCACCAAGAAACGCGCCCTCGAGGCGCTTAAGGCTTTCGGCTCTGGCACCGCCAACGGCGCCTTCGGCGCCTGGCTCGCCAAGCTGCCCTTGTTCCAGTCGGTCATGAAGCATCTGCACGACAGCATCCACCAGAGCATCCAGCAGATCACCCCGCCGATGGGCGATGGCGCGCCGAAATCATCGTCCTTCTTCAGCCGTCACCTCTGGCCGCATTTCAACAAGGCCGCGCATGGTAATCATGCGGCGCCGATACCCACGCCCGCCGCGCATCCGGCACCCGCGCCAGGCTAAGGGCTTACTGGCGCAGCGTGATCAGCCCCATGATGATGGGGAAGCCGAACAGGATAATGCCGAGGATGGCCCAGCCCGCCAAAGTATGGGCCGCGGCATGGGGGTTGCTCAGCAATTCCAGCAGCACGCCAGCCCCGCCCGAGATCAGAGCCGTGAGGATCCCCGCGGTCAGGATGCCGCCCGTATTGCGGACAATATCGTGCTGTGAAATAGGATCGTCATGCCGCATGGGGACCTCCTCAAAGCCTTCTCGTCGATAGGCTAACATATGAAAATACCTGCCGTTCCGAACCGGGTTTCATCAGCAAAGCCTGTCGTTTCAGCCAGTTAGAATGATATTGACATAAAACAAGCAAATGCTAATCTCCGCGAATATTTATTTTACCGAATGCGAGAGAGGCATGATCCAGCCCGCCAAGCCCTGGCCGTTACCTTCCGGGACATCATCCCAGCACGACGATATGCTGTCCGAACTCGTCGAACGCGGCGACATCGCGCGCGTGCGCGACTATTTCGATACCCTCTTCTGGGAGGGCCGCAAAGAGCGCCCGGACTGGTCGCATCTGCGCATCGCGCTGTTGCGCGAAGACCGCCCGATGTTGAAGCTCCTGCACACCTGGGGCGCCGCGCCGACCGATGCGGAGATGGCCGCCTTCAAGGCCGCGACCGGCGAGAAATACAAAGGCTACGTTAAACTGCTGCGTTCCGCGGGCCTGAGGCCCGAGAATACATCTTGGGAAGAACTGTCGTTCGATCCGCTGAAGCCAACCCGCGCGGAAATCGAGAAGCGCGCTTTCGAGATCTACAAGAAAAGCGGCTGCATCCCCGGACGCGATGTTGAAAACTGGCTGCAGGCGGAAACGGAATTGACGGAAAAGAAACGCGCCGTCGCGGCGAAAGCGGCGGAAGCCGAAGCCGCGCAGTACGAGGAAATCGCTGCCCGCCGCAACGCGGAAAAAATGATCGACCGCGTGCCCGAGGAATGGAAACGCATCGTAAAAAGCGTGCAGGCCGCGGGTGCCGACGAGGCGGTGATCGCAGGCGGCGCACTGCGCGATTTCTTCAACGACCGCGAGATCAAGGACGTCGATATCTTTCTGCGCTCGCGCGGCGGAAAAAAGAAGAACCGCAAGCTCATCGAAGCCGCCTTCGCGGCCGCCGGCATCGACATCCGCGAGCAGGTGGTGTCTTATGAGGTTTACGGCGGACAGGTGATGGGTAAATTCCCCGCGCCGCAGACGCGCCGCGACGAAATCTCGGCCGACGGCATGAAACGCTCGATCGAAAAGGAATCCTGGAAGATCATCGCGGGGCCCGCCAAGACCGAATACAATTTCATCTTCATCGAGGACAGTCTCGACCGCAAGCTCGCGGCCGAAGGAACCGCGCGCGAACAGCGCTCGCTCTTCACCGGCGCGCTTCTCGATGGCTTCGACATCGGCCTGTGCCAGATCGCCTGCGACGGCGACCAGGTCGTCATGACTGGCGCCTACCGCGACGACGTCAAGCATAAGCGTTTCTCACTGCTGCGTCCGAACGAAACATCGGGCGACCATCTGCAGCGCGTGGCGAATAAATACAAGGATTGGGAATTCAATCCCGCCGCCAAAACAGCCCTCGCGCCCAAGCCGGCGCCGAAGCCGCGCAGTTACAGCTACTACGGCGGCTATTGAATAACTTCGTCCAGACAAAAACACCGCCCGGTTTTTAAGCCGGGCGGTGTTTTTAGTTTTCGCTCTTCTGCGGGCGCTTCAGCGTTTAGTCGCCGCCGAAGCCGCCGCCGCCCGGACCCGGCGAGAAGGGCGGGAGATCAGGCTCGCCGGTTTCGTCCTGCGGCAGGTCCTTGCCGCGAAGGTCGGGGCCGTTATCGCCCTGCTGATCGTGATGGTGATGCTTGTTGAAGTCGACGATGAGCTGCTTGTTCTTGCTCTGCTGGCTCGCGATCAGGGGGCCGAGGCCGCCCATGCCCGTTGTCTGGCCGACGAGGTTCAGCAGGCCTTGCTCCCAGGGACCCGGCGTGCCGGGCGGCTGGCCCGGGCCCGGAATGATCGTGCCCTGTCCCGCGTTCACGACAACGCTGCCGCCGCCGTTTGAAACGCCGATCTGGCCTTCGGAGACGTGGAAGCCATAGCTGCTGCCGCCCGTGTTGCCACCCCAGAAATTCGTGCCGCGGATGCCGATTGCCCCGTACGGCGTCTGGACCTTGACGTCCGGATCTTTTTTCTTCGCCACGAGGCCACTGACATAATCGAAAGCCCCCGCTAGAATGTCATAGCGCGCCTTGTTGCCGGCGGCATTCTTCGGATCGTAGACATATTCGTCGACGACGAGCTTCGAGTTCGGCGCCAGCGTGAACTGGGTATTGTCGATCAGCAGGACGAACAGCTTGGATTTCGCGCCGGTCTTGAGCTCGTCATGCATGTGAATATGCGTCTGGGCCGTGACGGGAACGGCGTCCTTCTTGCCTTCAGGCAGCAGCGTCGCCGTGCCCTCAATCTTCAGGACGGTGCCGATGACGCCTTCGTCGGCATAACCCGCGCGCATGCCCCCCAACAGGAGGAAGGCGAGCAGCGGCAACGCGATATATCTGAACATTTGCAATGATCCCCGGAGCTTATAAATAACAAAACGTGCCCGGTATCTTAGTATCATCCCGCTCCGAAAGCAAACCGGGGTTTTGACGGAATCCCGCCTTCGGGAACCTCGCGCGGGCACTTCCTGTTGACGTCGTTGAGGTCGGGTTCCTGCTGACCTTAAGCTTGTGGTCAAGGAGGCCCCATGAAGTCGCTGAAGCCGCTGAAGGAGCAGGTCATCGTCATCACCGGCGCGTCGAGCGGCATCGGCCTCGCGACGGCGCTGGCCGCGGCCCGCAAGGGCGCGCGCCTCGTTCTCGCCGCGCGCAATGCCGAAGCCCTGCGCGCCATCGCGCGCGACATTACGAATGACGGCGGTGCGGCCATCGCGGTGACGGCCGACGTCAGCCACCGCGATGACGTGCAGAAGATCGCGAACGCGGCGCTCTCGCAATATGGCGGCTTCGACACCTGGGCCAATATTGCAGGCCTCGGCATCTACGGCAAAATCGAGGATGTCAGCATCGAGGACAGCCGTCAGCTGTTCGACATCAACTTCTGGGGCACCGTTTACGGCACGCTGGAGGCGGCGGCGCACCTCAGGAACAAAGGTGGCGTGATCATCAACATGGGCAGCGTCGGCTCTGACGTGCCGCTGCCACTTCACGGCATCTATTGCGCGTCCAAGCACGCAGTCAAGGGCTTCACCGACACGTTGCGCATCGAGCTCAAGGCGGAAAAATCGCCCGTGTCGGTGACGCTCATCAAACCCTCCGCCATCGGCACGCCGTTTTTCCGCCACGCCAAGAATTACACCGACGCCGAATACAAGGCGCCGCCGCCGGTCTACGCGCCCGAGGAAGTGGCGAACGCCGTGCTCTACGCGGCCACGCACCGCATTCGCGACATTTACGTCGGCAGCGCGGGGCCGCTCCTGTCCCGCGCGCAGCGCGCGATGCCTGCGCTGATGGACTGGTACCAGGGCCGCGGCCTGCCCGAGGGCGCGGCGCAGGCGCCGCACCAGCGCATCTCGGAAGGCAGCCTCTACGCGGCGGGCGACGACGGCCGCGTCCACGAGGGCAAGGGCGCGATCAGCGTCTATACCCGCGCGGTCACCAACCCCGGCATTACGGGCGCCACGCTCGCCACGCTCACGGCGGCGGGCGCGCTCGCGATTTACGCGGCGTCGAGATCGAATGCGAAGGGCTTCGGCAAATATTTCCGCTAGGCGCGGAACAGGTTGCGCTGGACGTCCGTGTTGTCGCGCCGCCAGAAGGCGCTGTCGATGAAGAAGTGGTGGATGTTGATGAAGACGATGAAGGAGATGAGGTAGAACTGCGGGTCCAGCTCGATGAACTTGGTCATGTCCCCGTTCACCCAGGGATGACTGTCCATGTAGTTCGGGATCGTGTCGAAGAACAGGGCGCCCAGCGCAATGCCCGCCGCCGTAAAGGCGAGCAGCCAGGTGACGGCGCGGCGATAGGTGGCTTGCGGATTGCCCTCGGGCGCGGATTTGGTGCGGTTGAACTCGGATGTTTTGAATTTATACACGAACGGAAAATATTGCAGTGAATGAAACAGCGGGATGAAGACATAGAACGCAGGGTTCCCGTAGGGAAACATGACCCACAGGTAGATCGCCGCGACATAGCCCATGACGGCGTTGACCGAGACGCCTTTTGTGCTGAAGGCGAAGCCGCTTTTGTCGAGGAAAACTCGTTTCTGGTCGTCGAACCACCGCTGCACGATCACGCAGGCTGCCAGCGTCGACGTCGCAAGGGCGAGGTAATAACTGCCATTGACCAGCCAGCCGGGGTAGGCGGTTACATGATACGTGATGTCGTAATAGGGCTGTACGCCCGTCACGCTGTTGGTCCGGCACCAGGTGTAAATCCAGACAACATACGCATTGACGTATAAAATGCGCTTTTGCCATTCCTTGTAGAAAACGCCCTTGTAGACCGAGAGGGTGATGAAGACGCCGTAGCCCTGTTTCACGTAGTGCCAGCCCACCGTGAATATCATCGCCATGACCGCCCAGGCCAGCAGCTGTGCGTCCTGCGCCTTCCAGGCGTGGATGAAGTAGCCGATCAGGAACAGCGGCACCGCCAATCCAGCCACGACGAGGCGGATCTTGCTGGCCAGCGTGGTCTCGGTGCCCGTCAGGCGGCGGAAATAGCCGGGGTAGAACAACAGGTACGAATAGGCGAAGTGTGGGAAGTTGATAGCGAAGGCGAAATAGGCCGCCCAGATCGCTGCCTGTCCAGTCCAGTCGAGCGTCGGCCAATTCTGCACGGCGTACTGGAACGCGAGATAGACCAGCACGCCTGCGCCGCCGACGAGCCAGAAATCGACCGACGGCGCCACGAGAGCGCGGGCCTGCGCGTCACCTGTGCTTCTGCGGAAGATCATCGATCTCCTTCATTTAAAACCCGCCTGGCATGCCGGGGATGGACGGCGCGCCCGGGAAGCCCCCGAACGGATTGCCGCCTTTCTTCCGGTTGCCCTTGTCATTGTTGTTGCCCGGGAACGGCAGGTTGCCATTGCCCGGCAGCAGGTTCTTGCCGTTAAATTTCAGGAAATTGCGGAACTGGCCCTGCAGCAGCTTCTGCTGGCCCTGGAAGCCCGCAATGCGCTCGAGCACCGCCGCAGCGTTCGCCAGGAACACGGTCTGGGCGATGAATTGCATTTGCTCATTGGTGAAAACGAAAGCGGGCGGCGGCGGCGCCTTGCGGCTCTTCACGGCCGTGCCCTGGCCCTTGTTGACCAACACCTGGCCGCCGTCGTTCCTGAACTGCACCGCGCCTTCATCGACGTGGACCCCGTATGAATCCTTCAGCTGCCCGGCCCACAACTTCGTGCCGCGGATGCCGATCGACCCATAGGGCGTGCCGATGGTGACATCGGGATTTTTCTTCTTCGCGATCAGGCCGCTCACATATTCGAAGGTGCCCGCCAGGATGCTGTACTGCGCCTTGTCGTTGGCGGCATTGTCGGGATCGAAGACATATTTGTCGACCGTCAGCTTCGTATTTTCCGACAGCGTGAATTTCGTGTTGTCGATGAGCAGGACGACGACGCGCGATTTAGGTCCCGTGGCGATGGCATCGTTCATATGAATAGGATCTTTCAGCGCCAGGGATTTGGCCGCTGTCTGCCCGTCGGGCGTCACCGTCGCCGTGCCTTCGACATCCATGATCGTCCCGACAACGCCTTCCGGCTTCTGGTCAGCGGCATGGGCCGCCGCGCTGAAAAAGATGACACAAACGGCCATGGCCGCGATCGCTAATACTTTAAACATATGGCTGCCCCCGGGTTAAAAACCTTGGCCAGCATCATAACATGGCGGCGATGCCTTTGGCATTGCGGGATAAAATTGCCATATTCCGATTCTTAAGCGCGGAACAGGTCGCGCTGCACGTCCACGTTGTCGCGCCGCCAATAGGCACTATCCATGAAATAGTGATGGATATTGATGAAGGAAAGAAACATCAGGTAGAAAAATTCGGTCGGCAGGCTTAAATGCCAGCCCTGCGCCTGCGCATCGAGGTATTTGGGCAGGGATTCGAACAATAAATAGCTCAAGGCCAGGCCCAGCGCCGTGAAAACCACGATTTGCAGGACGGCCCTGCGCAGGCCCGCCACCGCGCGCTCCCGACCATATTCGGACTTTTTCAGCTTATAGACGAAGGGCAGGTACTGTAGCCCATGGAACACTGGCACGACCGACAGAAAGCCGGGGTTGATAAAGGGCATCATCACCCACATCCAGACCGCGCAGGCATAGCCGGTGACGGCATTGACCGACATGCCGCCGTCCCGGACGTATTTGCGCCACAGAGTGATCGCGGCGGGCAGGATCAGCACCGCGCCCAGCAGGCCGGGCTTGGCAAAGCTCGGAACCAGCGGCGGCGGATGCGTGGGGCCGCCGGCGGGGTTGAGGTAGCTGATGCCGAAGGCATAGCTCGCCACCCAGCTGTAAACCCAGGTCGCATAGGCGCTGATCTGAAAGACGCGCTTTTCGGCGTCCGTATAGGTCACGCCCTCATAGAGCGACAGGGTGATCAGCACGCCATAGCCCTGCTTGACATAGTGCCAGCCGACCGAAAACACCATAGTGGCGACCGCCCAACGGACATAGCGCGGGTCGGGATGCAGGAGGGCGAAGATCATGAACAGGGCCAGCAGCAGCGGCACCGCAATGCCGGCAATGATCATGCGCAATCTGTTCACGCGTTCCGTGGCGGGACTTTTCAGCCGCTGCCAGAACCCGCGATAAAACAGCAGGTACGAAAAGACGAAGTGCGGATTGTTGATGAAAAAGGAAATATAAAAGGCCCAGAACAGCGGCTTGTAGCCCAGATGGATGTTCAGGGTTTCGGTCACCAGCACCCACAGGGCAAAACCTGCCAGCGACGCCCCGCCCACCAGCCAGAAATCCGCCGCCGGCGACACAAGCGCCCGGGGTTTCTCGGCAACGACAATGTCGGAAGGAGGGGTCATGCGCTATTTTCGTTAGCGGAAAAAGCCGAGATGGCGCTTTCTTCCCTCTCCCCCGTCCGCGAAGCGGATGGAGGGATAGGAAGCGGCCCGCGAAGCGGGAAGGTGAGGGGGTGTTTCAGCAATCCCGACATAATCAATTGTTGAAACGCCCCCTTACCCTAACCCTCTCTCTCCATGCGGCTTCGCCGCACGGGGAGAGGGGATGTAACACCACGTAATTATTTCATGCAGCCCGCAGGTTGTTAAGCCTGCCATGTTGCGGTTTGCTGTAAACGCGGATTGCCATATTTAATATAGACAGGTTAGGATAAAACCCAGTGTTGAAAAGAGCCCGCCAATGACCGTGATTTTCCCCGAAGTTGAAAAGACCAAGCAGCTACTCTCCGCGCTCAAGTGCCGCTACTGGTTCGCGGGCGGCTGGGCCATCGACATGTTCTTAGGCCGGCAGACGCGCCCGCACAAGGATATCGAGATCGCAATCGCCCGCGCCGACCAGAACCACCTGCTGCCGCTGCCAGATGTGCAGGGCATCGAGTATGTCGAAAACCGCGAGCGCAAGCCCTGGCATGGCCAGAAGCTGGAACTGCCGGTCCATGAACTCGTCGCCCGCTTCTACGGCGGGGCGGAGGTAGAAATCCTGCTCAACGAATTCGAGGGCGAGGACTGGATCTATCGCCGCAATGCCGACACGCATTACCCGCTGCACCGTTTCTCTGATGAATATCTGCCGCCCGAAGTCGTATTGCTCTACAAATCCAAAAACCCACGCCGCCAGGACGAAAAAGACTTCGCGGCGGCACAGGGATATCTGTTGCCGCCCGCGCGCAGCTGGCTGCGCGATTCCATTGCCCGCGACGATCCCAAACATCCGTGGATCACGGTGCTCAAAAAGCCCGGAATAAAAGGCGCCACGAAGGGAATATTTTAGGGATGGTGCAGGAAAAGCTGAAAGATGCGCCCCCGCACCGACAGCTTGTCTCCTGGGCCGCATCCTGTCTGGAAGATGATATCAAGTCCGCCGAAGAAATTGTGTCCACGGCCTATTCGCTGGTCCTGAAACTGAAAACGGCGAACGGCGTCTATTACCTCAAGCGTGTGCCGCAAGCCCTGTTTATCGAGGCCACGACGCTCGACTTGCTGGCGCGCGCCTGCAATGTCGATGCCGCGCCAAGGCTCATCGCCCAGAACCCGGCCTTGCGCAGCTTCATCACGAATTCCTGCGGTGACGAAACGTTGCGCACATTTTTCAAGGGCGGGCTGGACCGCGAGTTGCTGCGGACCGGCGTGGCCTGCTACATGCATATCCAGTCCGCGACCGCGCCGCATGTTCAGCAATTCCTCGACGCGGGCGCGCCGGACTGGCGGCTCGACAAGCTGCCCCAGCTCTACGACGCCATGCTCGATGACACCGATTTCGTCAGGTTCCTGGAGCTGGCGGTGGCGGACATTCTTGGGCTGCGCCGCCGTGGAGATGCGCTTGCGCGGTTGTGCCGGGAGCTGGCCGCATACAAGATCCCGGACACCGTCAATCACTGCGATTTCCAGGACAACAATATCCTCATCGACCATGCCTCAGCGCACATGACCATCATCGACTGGGGCGAGATTTATGTCGGCAACCCGCTGTTGTCGCGGCATCATTGCCTGATGTCTGCCAGCTACGTCTACAAGCTCGACAAAGCGAACGACGACTTCCGCTTCCTCGAAAAACATTTTCTCGACGTGCCTGAAAAAGACTTTGTACACATCCGCGCCATTCTGGACCAGCTCTACCCCCTCCATTACACGCTGGTCTGGCAGCAGCTGGTGAACGCGACCGGCAGCGGCTTCCCCAGGAAGCGCGAGCTGGTGCGCAAGACGCTGCTCAGTTTCGGCGAAGGTTGATATTCTTCTTCTCCTCACCCGAAGAGGAGGAGAGGAGCGCCCAACTCATTTGACAGGCCCCACACCCTCGGCTAGCGTATTCAGGCGCGACGTTAGAGGGTGGCGCGTTTTTCGAAATAAAAACCAAAGCACGGGGCAGGCGCGTCTTTATGACATGACGCGTTGATCGGCTCGCCCAGCATTTACCGGAAAAAGGAGACGCCCATGGATGCCTCTTCCGCCAGCCTGAAACCCGGCGCCAAGGAAAAAACGCAGGCCACCAAAAATGCCAGCGACTTCGAAGACATCGCGCTGCTGCTGCAGGGCGGCGGCGCGCTCGGTGCGTACCAGGCGGGCGTTTACGAGGCGCTGTCCGAGGCGGACATCGCGCCCAACTGGATCGGCGGCATTTCCATAGGCGCCATCAACGGCGCGATCATCGCGGGCAACCGGCCGGAGAATCGGGTGCCGAAACTCAAAGGGTTCTGGGAGCAGATCACGACCAATCCGCTCTGGAACGAATGGAGCGCCTTCGCGCCCTTCATCAAGCAGGGCGGCGAGGCCGTCCACACTTACTGGAATCAAATGAGCGCCGCGACCTCGATGGTGGCGGGCGTGCCCGGTTTCTTCACGCCGCATATGCTGCCACCCTGGTTCTTTCCGCCCGGCAGCCAGGCCGCGACCAGCTATTACGACACGGCGGGTTTGCGCAAGACGCTGCTGAAATTCATCGATTTCGACGTGCTCAATACCGACGGCATCCGCTACACGACGAGCGCCGTCAACGTGCGTACCGGCAACTTCACCGTTTTCGATTCCATCAAGCAGAAAATCGGGCCCGAGCACGTCATGGCCTCGGGCGCGCTGCCGCCCGCGCTGCCGGCGGTCGAGATCGAGGGCCAGCAGTATTGGGACGGCGGCCTTATCTCCAACACGCCACTGCAGTGGGTGATGGACGAGGCGGAGCGCGACACGCTGATCTTCCAGGTCGACCTGTGGAACGCGCGCGGCAGCTTCCCCAAGGACATGGTGGGCGTCATGACGCGGCAGAAGGAAATCCAGTATTCCAGCCGCACCCGCGCGGTGACCGAGAAATTCCGCCACGCGCAGCGCCTGCGCCATAATTTCGCCAGCCTCTACGAAAAGCTGCCCGAGAACCTCAAGGAGACGCCCGAAGCGAAGCTGCTGCACGACGCGTCGGACTTCAACGTCTACAACCTCGTGCATCTCATCTACCGCGCGCATCGCTACGAAGGTTTCTCGAAGGATTTCGAGTTCTCGCGCCTGACGATGGAAGAACACTGGCGCTCTGGCTATCACGACACCGTGCGCACGCTGCGCCATGGCGAGGTCCTGCGCCGCCCCACCTGCGCCGAAGGCATCAACGTCTACGACGTGGCCGAGGAATAACTTTTTTTATCCAAACAAGGGAGACATCATATGCGCCTGCAAAATAAAGTCGCCGTCGTGACCGGGGCCGCTTCCGGCATCGGCAAGGAAATCGCCCGCACCTACCTGCGCGAAGGCGCGAAGGTCGCGATCGCGGACCTGAACCTCGACGCCGCCAACGCCGCCGTGAAGGAGCTCGACAACACCGGCAAGCTCTGCATGGGCGTCGCGATGGACGTCTCGAACGAAGACCAGGTCAACAAGGGCATCGACGCGGTCGCGCAGAACTTTGGCGGCATCGACATCCTGGTGTCGAATGCCGGCATCCAGACCGTCGCGCCCGTTGACCAGTTCGATTTCGGCAAGTGGAAGCAGCTCATCTCCATCCACCTCGACGGCGCGTTCCTGACGACGCGTGCCTGCCTGAAATATATGTACAAGCAGGGCCGCGGCGGCAGCATCATCTATATGGGATCCGTGCATTCAAAAGAAGCCTCCAAGCTGAAGGCGCCCTATGTCGCGGCCAAGCACGGGCTCGAAGGCCTCGCCAAGGTCGTGGCCAAGGAAGGCGCCGAGCACAATGTACGCTGCAATGTCATCTGCCCCGGTTTCGTGCGCACGCCGCTCGTCGACAAGCAGATTCCCGAGCAGGCCAAAGCGCTCGGCATTTCCGAAGCTGACGTCATCAAGAACGTGATGCTGAAAGAAACCGCCGATGGCCAGTTCACGACCGTCGAAGACGTGGCCGAAGTCGCGCTCTTCTTCGCCGCCTTCGAAACCAACGCGCTGACCGGCCAGTCGCTGGTGGTGAGCCACGGCTGGTTCATGCAGTAAACTGCTTCTGAAGACCAAGACGGCGGGAAGCCAATTCCCGCCGTTTTTTTTGATATTTTCTGCGGCCGGAGAGCCTATTTCCCCGCCAGCAACCGCTCGCGCAGGGCCGGCTCCGACGTCGCGTGCCCCAGCCAGATATTGAAGAAACGCTGGGCGAACTCGGTGTTCACCAAGGTGCCGCGTTTCTGGCCGTCGTAGTAAAAAATAGCGCCTTTCTTCGGCACATAGACGGCGGAAATGATATCGCCCGGATGCACGTCATGATAGAGCGCCGTCAGCTTCGCGTAATAGCCCTGCTTGTCCTCGGGGCTCAAGGGGCCCTGCCGCTGCAGCTCGACGAAGGTACGGTCGACCAGTTCCTTGACCGTGAAGTTCATATTGTAACGGATGGTCAGCGCGAAGGCCGAGCCCATCGACCAGCGTTTCGCGTCGGTCCAGAGTGCGATGTCGTAAACCCGCATGAAGAATTTTTTCAGCGTGCCCGCGCCATAGGGCGCGTCCGACTTGACGTAGGCGGCCACCTCCGGCGGTTTTGGCATCGCGGGTTTCTGGTCCGCCGCCAGCGCGGGGAGGGAGAAGAGCGCGAAGGCCAGCGCCACGAGAAGCGTCTTCATACGATGTCCTTTAGTTGATGGGCTTGCCGTTGGCGGTCAGCATGACCTTGACGTTGCCGCGCAGGGCCTTGGAGTAGGGGCAGACCTTGTCGGCCTCGCGCACGAGGTCGATGGCGTCTTTCTCGCCTAAGGACGGCACCGTCACGTTCAGTGTCGCGCCGATGAAAAATCCGCCGTCGCCCTGGTTCAGCGTGACTTCCGACTTGATGCTGACTTCGCCCGTATTCAGCTTCTTCTGTCCCGCGACGAAGCCTACCGCGCCGCCGAAGCAGGCGGCATAGCCGACCGCGAACAGCTGCTCGGGGTTGGTGCCGGGCCCGCCCGGCTTGCTCAGGGTGACGGAAAGCTTCTTGTCGTCGGTCTCGGCCTTGCCTTCGCGGCCGCCGGTGACGGTTGCGTGCGATGTGTAAAGAACGGACATGTCAAATTCCCTCTAATGAAAAACTCGATAAATCATGCGCTGGAACGCCGGGGTTTACCAGCCTACTTTTGGGCGATACCCGCTACCTTGCGGATATAGCCCGAAAAATCCGGGTCTTCGCCGACCAGCAGCCCGGGCAGTTCCTCGCGGAAGTCGGTGCGGCGGCACCAGAACTTGATGTAATCCTCCCAGGTCGCCCACAGGCGTTTTGTCTGCTTGTCCATCTTTTCTTCGTAGACGAGGATGTAGGCGCGCTCGAAAAGGGCCACAAGCATGTCGAAGATGATTTTCTTACGCTCCTTCTGCTCGGGCGACAGGAGGCTGTCGGGCACGTTGCCGGTCATCAGCTGCAGGTCGGCGTTCCGGATCAGCAGGTTCGCGAACTTGGCGTATTCCTCGGCCAATTTCTGGTACAGCTCCTCGTTCTCGATCCGGCGCTCTTTGTAATTCTCGATCGCATACATCGCGATGGCGCCCGGGAAGCCGATGACGGTGACGATATAACTGGCGACTTCCCAGGCCTGCGCGGTTTCGGGCGTCACGCGAGCTTGCTTTTCAGCCGCGGCTGCAACGCGGCGAAACCGGCCAGCGAGATCAGCGAAAATACCGCGCCCGCCTCGAATGTCATGGCGGGGCCGTAATCCTTCCACAGCCAGCCCGCGATGCCGCTGGCCAGCAGCAGGGCGATGCCGGTCAAGAGGTTATACATGCCAAAGGCCGTGCCGCGCAGGTCCGATGGCGCCTGGTCGGCCACGAAAGCGGTCAGCAGCCCCTGCGTCAGGCCCATGTGCAGCCCCCACAGCGCGCAACCCGCGAAGAGCAGGGGCACGCTGCCGCTGAGCGCCAGCACACCGTCGGCCAGCACGAGGACGACGATGCCCGCCGCCAACAGCCCGTTCTTGCCGATGCGGTCGGACAGTATGCCCGCCGGCCAGGCGGCGGCGGCATAGACGATATTCATGACGATCAGGATGGCGGGCGCGAAGGCGGGATCGAGATGCACCGTGTCGCCGCGCAAGATCAGGAAGGCTTCGGAAAAACGCGCCAGCGTCAGCGCCGCGCTGAAGATCGACACCCACCAGAAAGCCGAGGGCAGCATCTTCAGCTGCGCCGATTTCAAGGGGAAGGGCTTCCTGCCGCTTTCCTTCGCCGCGGGCTCATGGATCGCGAAGGCGATGATGGCGACGACGATGATCGCGGGGATGACCGCGAACCAGAACACGGTCTGGAAATTATTGGCCGTCCACAGCATGAGCAGAATGGCGAGCGTGGGACCGGTGAAGGCGCCGACCGTATCCATCGTCTGGCGCAAACCATAAGCCGCGCCGCGCTGCTCCTGCGGCGTCACGTCGGCCACGAAGGCGTCGCGCGGGGCGACGCGGATGCCCTTGCCGACGCGGTCGGCGAAACGCGCGAACAACACGGTGCCGAAACTGTTGGCGAGCGGGAACAAGGGTTTGGTCAGGGTCGAAAGGCCATAGCCCAGCAGCAACAGCGGCTTGCGCTTGCCAATCCAGTCGGAAAAAGCGCCCGAGAAAATCTTGACGATGGCCGCGGTCGATTCCGCGATGCCTTCCAGGATCCCGACCGCCAAGGCCGTGACGCCCAGCGTCTTGATCATGAACAGGGGCAAAAGGCTGTGGATCATCTCGGAAGAAACATCCATGAACAGGCTGACGAAACCCAGCGCAATCACGCCTTTGGGCATGTTTTTAAGCATTGAAAGCCCCCTTGTTGGTGATGTGGCCATGCTAGGCTTTTTCCACGCATATGAAAAGGCTATACTCATTTCCCTGAAAGCGGGGGAAGCCATGCAACGTATCGTGATTCTGGGATGCACCGGCGCCGGCAAGACGACTTTCGGGCGCAAGCTCGCAGCAAAGCTTGGCTATCCGGCGACCGATCTCGACGACCTGAACTGGCTGCCCGGCTGGACCATGCGCCCGACCGAGGAATTCTTTTCCCGTGCCAAGGATGCCGCGTCTCACCCGCAATGGGTCATTATCGGAAATTACTCCAAGGTGCGGGAGGCGATCTGGCCCAAGGCCGACGCCTTTATCTGGCTCGATTACCCCTTCCCGCGCATCTTCTGGCAGCTCCTGCGCCGCTCGGTCCTGCGCGCTATCGACAAGAATCCGATCTGCAACGGCAATATCGAAAGCTGGCGGCAGTTCTTTTCAAAAGAAAGCATCATGCTTTGGCTTCTGAAGACTTTCCGGAAGCGCAGGCGCGAGTATGGCACCCTGTTTGACGCGAATGGAAATTCGCCTAATATCGCCTATATCCGTCTGCGGTCGCCTCGGGCCGCCGAGGAATGGCTGCAACAGCTCGCGGCAGGCAAAGGGTTTGACAATCATGACGGCAGTTCCTCTCTTCACCCCGATAAAGCTGCGTGACCTCACGCTGCGCAACCGCGTCGGCGTTTCGCCGATGTGCCAGTATTCGTCGAAAGACGGTTTCGCGACCGACTGGCATCTCGTGCACCTAGGCTCGCGCGCCGCGGGCGGCGCCGGCCTCATCATCATGGAAATGACTGATGTCGCGCCCGACGGCCGCATTACGGAAGGCTGCAACGGCATCTGGGACGATGCGCATGTCGAACCGCTGAAACGCATCACCGCTTTCGTGAAGGAACAGGGCGCCGCGATCGGCATCCAGATCGCGCACGCGGGGCGCAAGGCCAGCATGAGCCGTCCCTGGGAAGGCGGAAAGCGCCTTCTGCCGGGCGAGGGCGGCTGGACCGTCTCCGCCCCGTCGCCGATCCCGTTCCTGCCCGAACACGCGCCGCCGCACGAGCTGTCGAAAGACGAGGTGCTGCGCGTGAAAGACGCTTTCGTGGCGGGCGCGAAGCGCGCGGTCAAGGCGGGCTTCCAGGTGATCGAGTTGCACGGCGCGCATGGATATCTGCTGCACGAATTCCTGTCGCCGTTAAGCAATAAACGCAACGACGAATATGGCGGATCGGAGGAAAACCGCTTCCGCCTGCTCTTGTCGATCGCGCGCGAGATCCGCGCCGATGTGCCGAAGGACATCGTGCTCGGCACCCGCCTGTCCTGCACCGACTGGGCCGAAGGCGGCCTGACCATCGCCGATACGACACGGTTGTCCGCGCAGCTTAAAAAAGAGGGCGTCGATTTCATCGACTGTTCCTCGGGCTTCGTCACGGCGGATGCGAAAGTGCCGTTCGGCCCCGGCTTCCAGGTGCCTTTCGCGAAGGAAATCCGCGACAAGGCAGGCATCGCGACCGCCGCCGTCGGCATGATCACCGAGGCGCGCCAAGCCAACGATATCGTCGCAAAGGGCGAGGCGGATATGGTTTTCATCGCGCGCGCCATGCTGCGCGACGCTTATTGGCCCATTCATGCGGCGATCGAACTCGGCGCGGAACCCGATATTCCTCCCCAGTATTTACGCGGCTACGAAGCCAATAAATTCGCGCAGCCCCGGAAAAAGGCGGTGTGACATGGAGATCGAGGGCATTGAGATCAGGCCGTTCAAGCCCGACGAATGGCACGTCTACAGGGCCGTGCGCCTCAAGGCGCTGGAAACCGACCCGAAATTTTTCTGCGAAAGCTATGACGACGCGAAGGCAAAGCCGGACGAGCATTACCAGGCGCATCTGCTGGATGCGAATAGCGCCGTCTTCGGAGTCTTCCGCCACGGCGACGTCATCGGCATGACCGGCATCGTCATCGACAAGGAAGACGCCAGCGGCCAGACCGCCAATCTCTGGGGTTCCTGGCTCGAGCCCGCCTGGCGCGGCAAAGGCCTCGCGCGCCGGATGTACGAGGCGCGTCTTAACTGGGCCAAGGCCCGCCCGGGCGTAAAGCGCGTCACCGTGTCGCACCGCAAAAGCAACGCCATTTCGAAGAAGGCGAACCAGCGCTGGGGCTTCACCTTCACCCATGCCAGGGAAATCCTCTGGCCCGGTAACCAGAAGGAAACCGAGTTCTGTTACGAGCTGAAGCTGAATTAGCCTATTTCAGGTCGAATTTTTCGGCGAATTCCAGCGTCTGCAGTCCGCGGTGAATGCGGATGCGCGCTTCCCACGTCCCGCGCGGCAGGGCCCCGACATGCGCCATGAAATCGCCGCCGGCCTTGGTGAAGGACAGCTTTTGCTGGTCGGAAGATCCCTGGCGGCCGATATCCGCTTCCACGCTTTCGGCGGTCACGTAGGGATTGCCGCTCTTTGCCGGATTTTCGAAGGCGCTGACGACCAGATCATAGCCCTGCGCCGTTTGTTCCAGCCGCACATCTCCGTACCATTGGGGGATGATGGCGCGCACGATGACCGCAGGCTTTTCCTTCGCCTGCTTTTCGGCCGCCGCGACCGACGCGGGCGGAGCCTTCGTCTCCGGCGGTTTCAGCGCGGTGACGGAGCTGTTATAGGCGTGCATGACGAATATATAGTTCATCCCTGCCGCGATCAGCAGCAGGATGAGTAGCGCCGTGACGAAACTGAACGGATGTTTGCTCATCGTCCCGATCTTGGCTGCGGACTTAAGGGAAAGCAATATAAAATCCGGCCAGCGGATTGTTTGCGGAAAAACATTGGTTCGCCGCTCCTGGCGCGCTAAAATATGGGTAACTCCTTTTCTTTTATGGCAAAAATGCAGATACGCAAGGCCCACGACGGCGATCTTCAAGCTCTTTACGGCATTGCCCGCGACATGAAGGCGCATCACGAGGAAAACTATTTCGAACGGTGCCTGTCCGAGCAGAAGGACGGCCGGCGCGCGCTGTTCCTGGCCGAGGAGGGGGATCGCGGCATCGGCTATGCGCAGCTCGTCTGGAACCCGCTTTACCTGCCGTTTCGCAGGCTCAACATTCCCGAATTGCAGGACCTCAACGTCGTGCCCGCCGCGCGGCGGCAGGGCTTGGGCGCAAAGCTTGTCGAGGCCTGCGAAGCCGAGGCGCGGCAAAAAGGCGCCACGGAAATCGGGATCAGCGTGGGGCTGCATGCCGCCTTCGGCGCGGCGCAGCGGCTGTATGTGCGCAAGGGATATGTTCCCGACGGCGCGGGCGTCATGCATGACGAAGCGCCCGTCGCGCCCGGCGAGATGCGCCCGGTGGACGATATGCTGACGCTGAAGCTGACCAAGCCCTTGTGATGCCGCCATGCCCAAAGTGACGCCGGAACTGCTGCTGGACGCCTATCGCGTCGGGATCTTCCCGATGGCGGCGGACCGGCGCGCGGCCGAGATCGAATGGTACGATCCCGCCTTTCGCGGCATCCTGCCCATCGCGGGCCTGCATGTGCCCAAGCGGCTGATCCGCACTATCCTGAAAAAGCCCTACCGCATCACTTTCGATACGGATTTCGAGCGCGTCATCCGCAACTGCGCCGACGTGCGGGACACGACATGGATCAACGACGACATCATCGCGCTCTATACCGCCCTGCACAAAAAAGGCCATGCGCACAGTGTCGAGGCCTGGGACGGGCGCGTGCTGGCGGGCGGGGTCTACGGTATTTCCATCGGCGCAGCCTTTTTCGGGGAAAGCATGTTCTCGGTGCGCACCGACGCCAGCAAGATCGCGCTCGTCTATCTCGTCGCGCGGCTGTGGCGGCGCGGCTTCGAACTGTTCGACACGCAATATGTGAACGATCACCTGAAACAATTCGGTGTGCTGGAAATCCCGCGCGCGGAATACCGGCGGATATTGAAGAAAGCGATCGCGAAACAGGCGGATTTCAGCGCTCAGTCGCCGCCCGAGGGCAAATCGTCGCCGCCATTGTCTTTGCCGTCGTCGAAGGAGCCGGGCAGCTTGTCGAGCGGTGGCACCGCGGGCTTGGCGGGCCTGGATTTGTCGGACGGGGTAGAGGAGGGGGCAGGCGCGGGTGCCGCAGGGGCGGCGTCGCTGGCCGGCTTCGAGGCTGCGGGCACATCGGTCGCGGGCGCGGATTTAGCGGGCGCTGCACCCTCGACGAACCCGATGTCCTCCGCTTTGCCCGTCAGCGGTTGCGCGTCAGGCGCAGTCTCGGACGAGAACTGCTCGGATTTGGACGTCGGCGCGTTCTTGCACTGCATCACCCAGACGTCATAAACCGGATGGTCGAGCCGCGATAGCGACGGGCTCGACGCGAACATCCAGCCTGAGAACAGCCAGCGCGACTTGTCCTCCGTCGGCTTGCGCTCCCAGATCTGCAGGAACGCCGCATTCTCCGGCCGCGCCAGCGGCGACGACTGGCGGCAGGCGCGCACCTTGATGAACAGTGAATTGCCGAATTTCACTGTCTTGTCGACCGGGATGTCGAACGTCTGCGTGCGCGCCGACAGCTTGTCGATCGTGCGCAGCTGGACGGTATTCATATCTTCCATCTTGCTGTCGTCGATGGCTTCTTCGGCGCCCGCCTGTCCGGCATCGGCGACCTGGCTGCCGACGGCAGGTTTTGGCGCGGCATCCGTTGCAGTCTTGCCGCCTGCGGCTTTATCGGTAGCGGCGGCGGTTTCAGCTGCTGCGGCGTTATCCGCGACAGGCTTAACGGTTGCTGGCTGTTCGTCAGCCGCGGCTGCCGCCCTCTCTTCAGCGGACGGCGGCGCTTCTTCCTGCGCATGAGCCGGTATGACCGGCAGCGCCAGGAGCAGGCAGAGAGCGAAAAGACTGCAGCTGACTTTGGTCACGGGTGCTCGTCCGACTCCGCTGCATGGGCCTTATGGTTCTTCTTCGATGGCTCCTCAGCGGCGCCGGCGGAATCCTCGTCACCGCCTTTGCCTTTGTTGGCGCTGAAAATCGCCTGGCTGATGAGCTTCTCGAGGCTGGGGGTCGACTGCGTAAATTCGATGCGGTCGCCGGGTTTCAACATTTCCTCGTCCGCGCCCGGCTGCAGGGTCATGAACTTGCCATCCAGCAGGCCCGCGCTCGCGACCACCGCTGTCGTGTCCTTCGGCAGTTTCACGGAAGAGTCGATATTCATGTGGACGACCGCATGATAGCTGTCCTTGTCGAGCTCGAAGCCCAGCACCTGGCCCACTTTCACGCCGCTGATGCGCACCGGGCTGCCCGCTTCGAGGCCGTCGATGGCGCTGAAAGAGGCGGTCAACTCGTAACCCGAGGCTGGCTTGATGTCGGTCGTGCGGTAGAAGAAGAACACGAAGCCTGCCGCCACGAGAAGGACGACCGCTCCCAAAATCGTTTCAGCGATATTTCTTTGCATGTCTCTTTCCCGTTTTCGCTATTGCGGCGGTTGCCAGGCCGTGTAATCGCCTGTCGCGGCGTCGCGCTTGCCGCCGCGCAGCGTATGGCCGGGCGGCAGATAGGCGGCGCCCGTGCCGGTCAGGTTTGGCTGCGGCGGCAGCTGCCATTCCTTGCGGTATTTGCTCAAAGCCTGCGGCACCGCGTCGGTCTGGTGATGCAGCCAGCCGTGCCATTCGGGGGGCACCAGCGACGCCTCGGGCAGGTTCTTGTACATGACCCAGCGGCGCTCACGCTTGCGGCCCTTCAGGGGCTTGCCGCGATAATACTTGTTGCCCAGCATGTCCTCGCCCACGAATTTTCCGTGCAGGGCGGTAAAGAGCAGCATCTGCACGTTGCTGAGGACACCGAATATGGAAACTTTAGCCATGTGACGCCTTAATTTATCTGCATATCTTGCCGCAGATTCATAAATATGCGCAGTCGCCGCGAAAGAGCAATGCTTTTCTTGGTATTTAGTTAGTGCGGATCCTCGGCAAATCATCGTTGATTGCCGCAGCCGCTTGTGCCACATTCGCTCCACCATCTCACGGACTTTCTGTAAATATTTTCGCCTCTTCAACGGGTTAACAATTGCGCATCGCCCGCCACAACACGCAAGCAGGCCGGGATCCCCTCGTCGAATCCCGCTACCGCCTTCACAAGGGTGAAGACTGGTTTGAATATACCGTTCCCCAGGGCTGGGGCAGCGCGGCGGTCGACGTGCTTCTGACAAAGGTCTTCTACCGCGCGCCGCTGCCGGCGCTGACCCGTCCCGTACCCGAGGAAGGGGTGCCGCAGTGGCTGTGGCGGCAGGCGCCGGACGCGGAAGGGCTCGAAGCCGTCTCCGCCGAATGGCGCTACCGGCAGGAGCGCGACGCGCGCAACGTCATCCACCGCGTGGCGGGCGGGCTTTGCTATCACGGCTGGAAAGCCGGGTTGTTCGACGCCGAGGAAGACGCCCGCGCCTTCTACGATGAATTCCGTTTCCTGCTCCTGCACCGCAAGGCCGCGCCCGAAATCGCGCTGTTGGCCGCGGCGGGCCTCGATTGGGCCTATGGCGTCGCCGATGCCCCTTTCCAGCCTGCTGCCGAGATCGCGGCGCTGGGCAACGCGGTGAAGGCGCCGCAGGCGGGCGTTTCCATTGCGCCCGGCTCTTCGCAAAAGAATCTCCTGCGCCGCATCCGCCTTGCCGCGGAAAATCTGGCGCTCGACGGCGAAGGACGCAAACTATCGGTCCTGCTGCCGGTGGAAAGCATCGACAGCCGCGATTTCGCAACTCTGAAGCGCCGCTCCGACATCGACATTTTGTCGCGCGAACTGGGCGCGCGTCTGCTCGAGCAGGCCATGCACCTGGTCATGGACGCCTGCGACCGCGAGGCCGTCTTCGGCTTCGATCCCGATTTCAATCCCGAGCTTGCCCGCGCGGTCGAACGCGCCCGCGCGGCCGGTGCGCCCGAAGCGGCCTTGCGCATGGCGCTCGCCTACGCGCGGCAGGGTTTTGAAAACGTAAACCTCAATGCCGCGAGCGAAGCAGAAGAAAACCCTCTGCCGCTCGTCGCGACCCTTTCCGTTCCCGACGAATTCATCGAACGGGCGCTGACCGGCCACGGCTTCATGCTCGAAGAAGACGGCGAGGACCGTCGCCATGTTTCCGCCGAAAAACTCTGGAATGATATGATCGACGCGATCTGGTCGTCGGGCGAGCCGGGCCTGTTCTTCCGCGACAGCGCGGGCACCTTCATTGAGCATATGGGTCTGAGCGGGCAGGGCGGCGTCATTTTCGCGGGCGGCATCTGCGCGCCGGGCGGCACCCTCAACCTCACCTCTTTCTCAACCGACGCCGGCATCATCGACGCGGCCGGGGTTGTGCACGCGACCGAAACGCTGGCTGTCGCGCTGGAAGCCTCTTTCGCGTATGTGGACGCCGCGGAGAACACGCGCGATTACCGGCCGCTCGCCATCGGCTTCACCGGCATATCAACGCTGCTCATGTCGTCGGCGCTGCCCTATGACAGCGAGGCGGGCCGAAACGCGGCGGGGCTGATTGCCGCGCTGGTGTCGGGAGCTGCGCACCGGGCATCTGCCGCGATCGCCGCCGCGGTCGGCTCATTCGAAAATTACCGGCTGGTCGAAAAAACCGTGCTGCAATCAATCAAGGACCGCATGGCCGCCATCTCCGGCACTGCGTACATGAATAACGGCGTATCGCGGCGTCCGGTGCAGCTGAATGCGAAACAATGTGCCGACAAGGCGCTCGTCGCGGCCGTCGGCCAGGTCTGGGACGAGGCCTATGCCGCCGCGCGCGACAAGGGACTCCGTCACGCGCACCTGACCTCGGTCGACACCGACTTCGCGCTGCAGGCCCTGCTCGGCGGCAGCGCACGCGACGTCGCGCCCGAGGCCGCGCTCGCCCGCTTCGAAGGCTATTTCAGCGATGCGCTCGAGACATCCGAGATGTACGGCAAAAAGCTGAATCCCGCGGTGCCCCGGGCACTGTCGCGCCTTGGTTACAGCGCGCGCGAGCTTGACGATATTTATTTTTACGCTATCGGCCACGGCACGCTGCTCGATGCGCCGCACATCAACCACAAGACGCTGAAGGCCAAGGGTTTCCACCAGGCGGCGCTCGATGCGCTGGAAGTCGCGCTGAAGTCCGCACAGCATATCCGCTACGCCTTCAATAAATGGACGCTGGGCGAGGACTTCTGCCGCCGCATGCTGGGCTTCAGGGCCGAGGACCTGTTGTCGGGCACTTTCGACATGCTCAAGGCCCTCGGCTTCTCCGAAGACCATATCGACACCGCCAACATCTATTGCTGCGGCACCATGATGCTCGAAGGCGCGCCGCACCTCAAAGTCCAGCACTTAAGCGTCTTCGACTGCCGCGCCCCCGCCGCCGGCGGCGTGCGCCGCGTCGCGCCCGAAGCGGAAGTGAAGATGCAGGCCGCGATCGAGCCGTTTTTGTCGGGCGCTGCCGTAAATACCATTGAAATTCCCAATGCCGCCGCCGTCGAGGATGTCGACCGCCTCGCGCTCCTCGCCTGGGAACTGGGCGCCAAGCAGCTGCGCATCTATCGCGACAGCTGCTCGCTGCTGCATCCCCTGCCGATGGCGGAAGCGCCGGTCGCGCAGGATGTCGCAGAAGAAGAAACGATCAAAATTCCGAAACTGGTCCGCGCGGCGTCCTGATTTTTCAAACCTGCCCGATCTCGGTGCATTCTTTTCAGCGGTTTACGGCCCCTTGGGTCGAAACTTCAGTGGCGGCGTCACGGTCATCGTTTGGGAAAGGCCGCCATGACAATCCGAGATCGCGTTGCGCTCGCTCGCCTCGTCCGCCGCATCCGCAAGGCGACGGGCGATGCGCTCGATACGAGAGAAATCATGCTGGATCTGATCGATCGACATGTTCGTGTCATTAAACGTCAGGGCCAGCGCCTTCGACGCCAGGCGCGCGACATCCAGGGAGCTTTCGCCCCTGCCATTGCGCTTCAAGGGGCAGGCTTGGCGTTCGAGCAGATCTTCGACAATGCTGTGCAAATTGTGCCGCGCCGCATGAATGAGCGGCGTATCGCCGCCAGAGTCCGCAAGATCCGGGTTCGCGCCAGCCTCGATCAGCGCGGCGACGAGACCACGCTGCCCCTGGCTGACGGCATGGATCAGCAGCGTCTCGCCGCCGTTACGCGCCCAGTCGGGCGAGGCGCCGCGTCTTACGAGCGCGATGATCTCGTCGAAAGCATGATCGGCGATAGCGGCCTCGAGAAGGGAGGCGAAATCAGTGTCGGATGAGCTCATGCCGTCGCCCCGGGTCGCGCGAAGGTGATTTTCTTCATCGCGGAGAAGTTTTTTTCGGCACCGCTGCGGAACGCCTCGGCCGGCGCGTTTTCTGCCGCCTCGAGTTTTTCCAGCACCTGTCCCTCGATGCCCAGCCGCCGGGCGAGCGCGGCTGCGGTATCGCCGGCCTTGTCTTTCAGTTGCGCATGCGCGCCCAGCGACAGGAACTTTTCAACCAGCGGCAGGTTCCGCAATATCGTCGCGTGCATGAGGGCGGTGCGGCCGTCCTCGTCACGGGCGTTGAGGGCGCAGTCGTATTTGACCAGAACGTCGACGGCCTCTGGGTGGCCGCAACCGATCGCTTCCATCAGCGGCGTCTTGCCATGCACATCCGCGATGGTGAAGTCGGCCTGTTTTTGCGCGAGCGCTTCCAGGGCTTCGGCGGTGCCGGTCCGCGCGGCGTAAAAGGCGGGTGTCGCGCCATGGTTATCCTGTCCATTGATGGGCGTGAGCGGTATCAGGGACAGGGCAATGTCTTTCTGGGCGCGGCGCAGGGCGAAGTGGAGCGCCGTCTGATCCAGGCCGTTTACCAGCGATGCGTCGGCCTTGTGGGCCAGCAGCACCGCCACGATCTTGTCGTAGCCTTCTTCGGCGGCTACCATCAGCGCCGTTCTTTGAATATTGTCGCGCGCATCCACAGGCGCGCCGCGGCGCGCCAAGTCCAGTACCCAGGCCTCGTCGTTGGTATCGACGGCTTCGAGCAGTTGGCGGGCCAGCTCTTCAGGCATTTCCGCCGGCGCCTTGGTGGCTGGCTTGCCGAAAGCTTTCTTGAGGAAGTTCACGGCTTGTCCTCCGGGGGTTTGAGCGACAGGCGCCGCATCGCCGGCACCTGCTTGTGCGTGCCGGTGTGGAAAGCGCCGTATCTTTCGGCATTCAGGGCGCGCAAGGCTTCGTCAATCGCATCGGCGAGGCCGCCGTGGCCGAGCGCCTCCGCGATGTCGAACGCGGTCTTGTGCTCCTTGTTTTTCAGTTCGATATTCGCGCCTTCGTGGATGATGCTGCAGCTCATGAGGTTATTGCCGATGGCCACCGCGTGCATCAGCGCGGTCATGCCCTCACCGTCCTGCGCGTCGAGGTTTGCCCTGTGATCGTAGAGGATCGCCATGACCGGCCCGTGCCGGAACTTGACGGCCTGCATCAACGGCGTCGTGTTCTTGACGTCGGGAAGGTTCAGGTCGGCCCCGGCTTCCGCCAGCGCCTTCATCAGCGTGTCGTTGCCGGTCTGCGCGGCGTGGAAAGCCGCCGTCGCGCCGGTCTTGTCCTGGTCGTTCAGCGGCGCGCCCGCCTTGATCAGGGCAATGGCGATCGGCGTATTCGCATCGCAGGCGGCGACGAGCAGCGCGGTTTCCATCTGCTTGTTCGAAAGGCTTGCGTCGGCCTTGCCTTCCTTGCGGGTGGCCAGGTAAATCGCGATCTCTTCATGCCCTTCGCGGGCGGCGATAATGAGCGGCGTATCATTGTTGACGTGGCGGGCGTCGATGTTCGCGCCCTGTTTCAGCCAGTGTTTGACCTTCGCCAGATCGCCGGCCTCTGCCGCTTTGAGCAGTTCCATGTCAGGGTTGGGTTCGTTGTCATTGGCCCCGCGCGCGCGGCTTTTCGCGCGCAGCTCCTTCAGGACATCGCGAATGTCGGCGTCCGGCGCGGGCGTGGCCGGCTGTGCGCGGGGGGCACCGTTGTCGTTTGCCGCCTGATTGAAAATGTCTTTTGTCGTCATGTCGTTTAACCGCCCGAAACCTCTGGCTTTCATTTTTTTGATTCCGGCCATTATGCCGAAGAAGTACCTATTTAGCAATATGGAAAATGGAATAATTTGGGGCCTTTCCCGGAAAGCGGGTAATCTATGATTATCTTTCTGTATCAGCCTGTTAACAGAGCCTAAAAAGGCCGTCCGATTGCGCCTGTTATATGCTCAATGCATGGACAATGGACGTCCCAAGGGCAGAATCAGCTGCGGAAAAGCGCCCGCCTGGAAGAGACGTTGCGCCCGCAAACCCGCTCCTTTACGCTCTCGTCAGCTAAAGGAGATTTCTCATGGCCTCGAAAATCGACGACAAACTCAAAAGCCTCGGCATCACCCTGCCGGAACTGGCGGCGCCGGTCGCCAATTACGTGCCCTTCACGATCTCGGGCAATACGCTTTACATTTCGGGCCAGTTGCCGGGCGCGGGACCTGCGCTCGTCAAGGGCACGCTGGGCGCGGGTACGACGGTCGAACAGGGCCGCGACGCCGCCAAGCTCTGCGCCATCAGCATCATCGCACAGGTCAAGGCCGCGCTGAAAGGCGATCTCGATCGCGTCGTGCGCTGCCTGCGCCTCGGCGGCTTCGTCGCCTCGACGCCCGATTTCACCGACCATCCAAAAGTCGTCAATGGCGCCTCCGACCTGATGGTCGAGGTTTTCGGCGATGCGGGCCGCCATGCGCGCGCGTCGGTCGGCGTTTCTGCGCTGCCCTTGGGCGCTGCGGTCGAAGTTGAAGCGATATTCGAGATCAGGTAGCATCCGATTGGAGAGTAATTTCATTACGAGACGATTTTCATGACCTGCCGCATTTTCTGCGCCATCGACGCCAGCACTTACGATGACGCGCATACGATGGTAACCAAACTCGCCGGCGTGCCCATCGGCATCAAACTGGGTCTCGAATTCTTCGCCGCCGAAGGGCCGCAGGGCATTACCAAGCTCCGCGCCGCCTGTGGCGATAAGGAAATCTTCCTCGACCTCAAGTTGCACGACATCCCGAACACGGTGGCCGGCGCTGTGCGCGCCGCGGCGCGTTGCCGCCCCGACTTCATCACCGTGCATACCTCGGGTGGCAAGGACATGATGATCGCTGCCATTACGGCGGCGCAGGAAGCGGCGGAGAAAGAAAAGGTCCATGCGCCGAAGATTCTGGGCGTCACGGTGCTGACGCATATCGACGGCATGGACCTCGAGGCGATCGGGCAGGGCTGGTCGATCGAGGAGCAGGTGAAGCGCCTGGCATTGCTCGGCCAGTCGGCCGGCATCCAAGGGCTCGTGTGCGCGCCGCAGGAAATCAAGGTGCTGCGACCGGCGCTCGACAAGGGCATGCTGCTCGTCGTCCCTGGCATCCGGCCCGCGGGCGCAGAAAAAGGCGACCAGAAGCGCACCATGACGCCCGCCGACGCCGCGAAATACGGCGCCGACTATCTCGTCATCGGCCGCCCCATCACGCAGGCATCCGATCCCGCGCAGGCGGCGAAAGATATTCTGAATTCCCTTAAATTGAGAGCGGCCTAAAATCGTTCTGTGACCCCGGCTTTCCCCGGGGTTGCACTTGCATTTTATTACGGCTTCGGCCGCTTCGGTTTCAGTTTGATCTGCTTGTCCGGCTTGGGCACGGTAATTTTGGGCCGGGCGGCTTCGCGCCTTGCGGGAGCGGATTCGATGTAGCTGCGCAGCTCGTCGTGTCCGCGCTCGCGCAGGAAGTCGAGGCAGGTCTTGCCGTCTCGGTTCTTCAAGGATGCGTTCGCGCCGGCATCGGCCAGCAGGCGGATGATCCCGGCATGGCCCTCGTCGACGTCCTTCTTCAGGTTCAGGCAAGCAAGGGTCAGCGCGCTGTGTCCGTAATTGCTTTGCAGGTCGAGATGCGCGTCATGTTCGACGAGGAATTGCGCGATGAGGCCTTTGCCTGAGATGGCCGCGTCCATCAGCGCCGTATAGCCTTCGTTGTCCTTCGCGTCGATATTCGCGCCCTTCTTCAGCAGCAGCGGAATAATGCCCGTCTCGGACGCGCCGACCGCCCACAGCAGCGGCCCGCGCCCGAAATCGTCTTTCGCGTTGGGGTCGGCGCCTTTCTCGAGCAGCAGCTTCGCGACCTCGGTGTTGTGCGCGCCGATAGCCAGCGAGAGCGCGCGGCGGCCGAGGCTGTCGCGCGAGACGAGGCTTGCGCCGCTATCGATCAGGCCGCGGATTTCTTCCGTCTGTTCCGGCTTTCTCCACGACAGTTCCAGAATGGCCTGTCCCATGCGTTCGGCTTCTTCGGGGGTCATGGCGCGGGACCTTTCCTCAGCTTGAACTTGTCGCCGGGTTTTTTCTGCTTCAGGGCTTCGAGGGTGCGGCCCGCGCGTTCCTGCGCGACGCCCTTCAAACGCGCGGCCTCGGCGCGGCAACCCGCATCGTTGAGCCGCTCGAAGGCGGATTTGCCGCCATCCACCTGTTCTTCGGGGTCGCCGCCATGCGCGACGAGCAGCAGCGCCGTTTCCATTCGCCCCGGCTTGATGCCGCCCTCTTCCGCGCCCCAGACGGCGGCCAGCAGCGGCGTGTGCCCGTACGTCGTGCACAAATCCTGCTGCGCGCCATGGGCCAGCAGCAGGCGCACCATCTTCTGGTCGTCGCGCTGCACGGCGATGATAAGGGCGGTGTTGCCGTCGCGGTCCTGCGCGTTCACATCGACGCCCGCCGCGATCAGCTTTTCGACAATATCGGCGCGTTTCGCGAGCGCGGCAAGGATCAGCGGTGTGCGCAGGTACAGGTCGCGCTGATTGACATCCGCGCCGTCGGCAATCAGTTGCGTGATGGCCCCCATATCGGGCTGGACGCGGAAAACTTCTTCCAGCAGCTTCTGACCCATGTATTGGGACAGGCGCGCGACCTCGTCGCTCTGCAGGGCCACATGGATCATTTTTTCGAAGACCGTGGCGCGGCTGTCCTCGTCATAGACCGACAGGTCGGCCCCGGCTTTGATCAGCGCCACAACCTCCCTGATCTCGTGGGGCTTCAGCACCCGCGCCGCGCCTGTCCGCGCGAAGCTCAGCAGCTTCTGTTCCGCGGCGCCCGGTTTGGCAGGCATAATAAACTTTGGCGGCGTCGTCATGGCTTCGCCCCCGGTTTGAGCCGCACTGTCGCGCGCTTTTTCAGCACCTCCAGTGCCGCCGCGCGTTCCGCATCATCATTCGCGGGTGTGGCGGGGGCAGGGGGCGGACGCTTCGGCACGCCTTTTTCAATGAGGCACGCGACGTTCTCATTCCCTTTTCGCCGCGCTACGTCGGCGGCGGTTTCGCCGTCGAGATTGCGCAAAGAAGCATCCGCACCGAATTCCAGCAGCAGGCGTGCCATATCCGGGAATCCGCCGTTGGCAGCCCACATCAGCGGCGTCATGTTGAGCCGGTCGTACTGGTTGATCTCTTCTGCAGCGCCGCGTTCCAGCAGCAGCTCCGCCGCTTTCGCCTTGCCGTAGTAGGCGGCGACGCGCAAAGGGGTATAGCCGCTGTCGTTTCCCACATGCACATCCGCGCCGCGGTCGAGCAGCAGTTTCACCATCTCGTCCTTGCCAAGCGAGGCCGCGATCATCAGCGCCGTCTGCGCGATGCTGTTTTTTTTCTCCATGTCCGCGCTGCGGTCGAGCAGCAGAATCGCGCAGTCGCGGTCGGCGATCACGGCGGACATCAGTGGCGTGGTTTTGTTGACGTCGTCGCACTTGTTGATGTCGGCGCCCGCGTTCAGCAGCAATTCAATGATGTTCTTCTGGCCGTAAGACGCGGCCTCTTTGAGCGCTGTCGTGTCGGTGAACCAGGGACGCGCGTCGATGGAGGCGGGATGCTGGCGGATGAATAGCCCCACGATTCGCGCATTGCCTTTGCGCGCGGCGTCGAAATAGGCCCTGAATTCGTCGTCCGACGGCGGGGTCATGCGTTCCCTTGGAAAAAGGTGCTTATGTATGGCGGCTTCCCAAGGCATAGGCAAAAAACGGAATTACGTCAACGCCGGGCATTTTAATTATGGCAAAACACTATAAATCTGGTGACGCTAAACCTATCTTTTGTTACACACTCATACCCTGATATATCGATTACGGAATATATGGAAATATGAACTGGATCACCAATTTCGTCCGCCCCAAGATCAAGGCGCTGATGTCCTCGAAGAAGGATATCCCCGACAATCTCTGGCAGAAATGCCCGGGTTGCGAAACGATGATTCATCACCAGGAACTCATCCGCAACCTCAACGTCTGCCATCACTGCGGCCACCACCTGCGCATGGATGTGAAGGACCGGCTCGAGATGCTGTTCGATAGCGGCGAGTACCAGTCGATCGAGCTGCCCAAGGCGGCAGTCGATCCGCTGAAATTCCGCGACCGCAAGAAATACACCGACCGCCTCAAAGAGGCGCAGGCCGAAACCGGCGGCAAGGACGCCATCGTGGTGGCGCAGGGGCAGATCGGCGGCCAGGTCGCCGTCATCGCGGCCTTCGATTTCTCCTTCATGGGCGGCTCGATGGGCCAGGCCGTGGGCGACGGGCTCATCACCGCCTCGCGCCTTGCGGTGCAGCTGAAGGCGCCCTTTATCGTCATCCCGGCGTCTGGCGGCGCGCGCATGCAGGAAGGCATGATCTCGCTCATGCAGATGCCGCGCTCGGTCATCGCGGTCGAGCAGGTGAAGGAAGCGAAGCTTCCCTATATCGTGCTGCTGACCGACCCGACCACGGGCGGCGTCTCGGCGTCGTTCGCGATGCTGGGCGACATCCATATTGCCGAACCCGGCGCTCAAATAGGTTTCGCCGGCCGCCGCGTGATTCAGGAAACCATCCGCGCCAGCCTGCCCGACGGCTTCCAAACGGCCGAGTATCTGAAAGATCATGGGATGGTCGACCTTGTCGTGCCGCGCGCCGAGCTGCGCCAGAAAATCGTCACGATCCTCCAGCTGCTGATGCAGCCGAAGGCCGACGGCAAGCGCAAGAGCCGCAAGTCTAACGGTCACGCGCATCCGGAAGAGGCGTAAAGAACGTCGCGGCTGCAAGGCTGTATGAGGCCGAGAATGCTTGACAAGAAAACCATCAATCTCACGGATGCGGCGCTATCGCGCGACTGGACGTTTTCGCCCATTGCGGCGGTCGAGCAGGCAATTCAGGATATCCGCGTCAAGGCGCCGCCGCTCATGCCCGCGGGGCTCGAGCGCCCGCGCCGCTTCATGGAGCTGCTCGGCAATCCGCATCTCAAAATGCCGCCGGTGTTCCACGTGGCCGGCACCAACGGCAAGGGTTCCTCGCTCGCCTTCCTGCAGTCGGCTTTCGAGGCGGGCGGGATGACCGTCCACAAGTTCACCTCTCCCCATCTCGTGCGTTTTGAAGAGCGCATTATCGTGGCGGGGCGCGAGATTACCCCCGACGCGCTGCTCGATCTCATCCACGAATGCAGCCGCGCCGCGCAGAACGAGGAAGTCTCCTTCTTCGAATTTTTCACCGGGCTGGCTTTCCTCGCCTATGCGCGCGTGCCGGCCGATGTGACGCTGGTGGAAACCGGCCTCGGGGGCACCTATGACGCCACCAATGTCATCGAAAAAAGCATCGCCATGCTGACGCGCATTTCGTTCGACCATATGCGCATTCTCGGCGACACGCTGGTCGAGATCGCGGGCAACAAGGCCGGTATTATCAAGCGCGACTGCTCTGCCATCGTCGCGCCGCAAATTCAGGAAGTGACTGACGTCTTCCTGGCGAAGGCGAAGGAAATGGCGGCGCCCGTGTCGCTGTGGGGCCGCGAGTGGAAGACCGAATTGACAGACGGCGCCTTCGAATATGCCGGCAAATCCTTCTCCGGGCGCCTGCCGCTCCCGCGCCTGATCGGCAGCCACCAAGTCATCAATGCCGGCACCGCCATCGCCGCGCTCGAGGTCAGCGACTTCAAGTCGCTGCTGAAGCCCGACATCCTGTCGCGTGCGATGACCAGCGTCGCCTGGCCGGGCCGCCTGCAGCGCCTTGACCGCGGACAGCTGGCCGACCTGCTGCCCAAGGGCTGGGAGCTGTGGGTCGACGGCGCACATAATGATTCCGGCGCCGACGTCATCGTCGAGCAGGCCGAACGCTGGGGGGCGGGCAAACCGCTCCACATCATCACCGGCTTCAAGCGCCGCAAGGACACCGAAGGCTTTTACGAACGTCTCGCCGGTTTGGCCAGGACGGTGCAGGCGGTCAATGCCAATATCGACGCGCCCATGGTGCCGCCGCAGGAATTATGTGATGAGCTTAAAGCCATGGGCTTCCAGGACGCGCGTCCCGCGGAAAATCTGGAAAGCGCCCTCCAATCCCTCACCTTCCAATTTACGGAACCGCAGCGTATACTCGTGACAGGTTCGCTTTATCTCGTCGGTCTGGCGCTTAAACTGAATGGCTGAAGAAGGGGTTCTTTGCCGTGGGGATCGCAAAGGAAAAACCGGCTGATCCAAAAACCGTGATTCTGCACGGTTCCGCCGTGCTGCTTAAAAGCGTCGATTTCCAGCCCTCCGTCGTCTTCCTGCGCGGCCTGTCGGGTTCGGGCAAATCCGATCTGGCCCTGCGCCTTATCGAAGACGGTGGCCAGCTTATCTGCGACGATCAGGTGCATTTCGAGCGCCGCCAGGACAAGATTTTTGCGAGCGCCGTCGATGCGATCCGCGGGTTACTGGAAGTGCGCGGCGTGGGACTGCTGCACATGCCGGTCGCCGACCCGTCGCGCCTGCGCCTGATCGTCGACCTCGTCGCGCGCGAAGACGTGCCGCGCCTGCCCGAGATGGAAACCGTGGATATTCTCGGCGTTCCCGTGCCGCGGTTCCGGCTGAATGCCTTCGAGGTTTCGGCGGCGCTGAAAGTGCATAAGGCGCTCGAGGTCGTGCACCGGCCCGGCATGGTGGTCAAATGAAGCCGGACAAGCGCAAGGTGCTGCTGGTAACGGGGCTGTCGGGGGCGGGACTGTCGACCGCGCTCAAAAGCCTCGAGGATATGGGCTACAAGGCCATTGATAATATCCCCATCGCCCTCGTCGACGCGCTGTTGCGTCAGAAGGAAGGGCAGGGCAAGCCCGTGGCTTTGGGCATCGACAGCCGCACCTGGGATTTTGTGCCGCAAAAGCTGCTCAGGAAGCTGGCGGAACTCAAGAAAGACAAAAACCTGAAAGCCGAGCTTGTCTTCATCAACTGCCAGGACAATATCCTGCAACAGCGTTTTACCGAGACGCGCCGCACCCATCCGCTCGCCGTCGACCGGCCTGTGACGGACGGGGTGATCATGGAACGCCAGATGATGACGCCGGTGCGCAAAGCCGCCGATCATGTGATCGACACATCCGACATCAAGGCGCACGAGCTGCGCCGGCTGATGGAAGGCTATTTCCAGCTCGAAGCCGACAAGGGGCTGCTGGTGTCGGTCACTTCCTTTGGCTTCCGTAACGGCGTGCCGCGCGAGGCGGACCTGGTGTTCGACGTGCGCTTTCTCGACAATCCGCACTGGGACCCGAAGCTCAGGCCCCTGTCGGGCCTCGATGCGCCGGTGGCCAATAAAATACGCAACGACCGCGCCTACACGGTTTTCATGAAGAATGTGCGCCGGATGCTGGAGCCGCTGCTGCCCCGCTACGACCACGAGGGCAAGAATTACCTGACGGTTGCCGTGGGTTGCACCGGCGGCAGGCACCGGTCGGTCTTCATCGCCGATGAAATTTACCGCTGGCTGCGCAAGAGGGGTTATAATACCACGATACGCCACCGCGACCTCGAAAAATGGGCGGTCCAGCAGCTCAACGCGGTCCACGAAGATAAAAAACACACCGGAAAGAAGCGAAGGAAAGCAGCATGATCGGTCTCGTTCTCGTCACCCACGGGCGTCTCGCCGAGGAATTCATCTCGGTCATGGAACATATCGTGGGCCCGCAAAAACAGATCGCGTCCGTCTGCATGGCGCCCGATGACGACCTCGAGAAAAAGCGCCAGGAGATCATCCAGAAGGTGAAAGACGTCGACAGCGGCAAGGGCGTGCTGATCCTGACCGATATGTTCGGCGGCACCCCGTCGAACCTCGCCATTTCCATCACCGAGGACAAAAAGGTCGAGGCGCTGGCCGGCATCAACCTGCCGATGCTGATCAAGCTGGCAAGCGCGCGCCAGACGGAAAGCCTCTCGCAAGCGGCTTTGTCGGGCCAGGAAGCGGGACGCAAGTACATCAACGCGGCTTCCGCGCTGCTGCAGCAGACCGGCAGCTGATTTTTTCCATGACAGGGATTCACGAACAGACGGTGCAGATTACCAACAAGCGCGGGCTGCATGCCCGCGCCGCCGCGAAGTTCGTCAAGCTTGTCGAGCAGCATAAGGCCGACGTGAAGGTGCTCAAAGACGACATGGAAGTCTGCGGCTCCTCGATCATGGGCCTCCTGATGCTGTCGGCCAGCATGAATTCCGCCATCAAGATATCGGTCAAGGGCGACAATGCCAGGACCGTGCTCGACGATCTCGTATCGCTGGTGCAGCGCCGCTTCGGCGAGGAGGAATAATGCCGCTCACCGAACGCGTGTTCAGCGGCATCGGCGTTTCTCACGGCATCGCGATCGCGCCCGCCTATATCGTCGAGCTCGAACGCCCGCAGGTGCCGGAGAGCAAAATCGCTCCTGAAGAAGTTCCCGCCGAACAAAAGCGCTTCGAAAGCGCGGTCGCCCGCGTGCGCGCCGAGCTGGAGGAGCTGAAAACCAAGCTCGAGGACAAGCCCGAAACCGCGGCCGAGGAAGTGACGCTGCTGCTGGACGCGCATCTGGCCATGATCTCGGGCTCGCGCCTCGTGCGTGGCGCGGTCAAAAAGATCGCGGATGAAAACATCAACGCCGAATGGGCGCTCGACCGCGTGATGCATGAACTGGCCGACCAGTTTCGCGCACTCCACGATAACTACATCGCCACGCGCATCGATGACGTGCAGGCGGTGGGCTATCGGATCCTGCGCGCGCTGCTGAACCTGCCCTATCTTTCTTTGGATAACGTACCTCCGGGCGGCATCGTGCTGGCGCGAGAGATTTCGCCGGCCGACACGGCGCTCATCGACCCCAGGCGCATCGCCGGCATCGCGACGATCCACGGCGGCGCGGCGGGGCATACGGCGGTCGTCGCTCGCTCGCTCGATCTTCCCGCCGTGCTCGGCCTCGACCCCGCCATGCTCGACAATACGGCGCATGCGCATACGGTCATCGTAGACGGCATCGAGGGCAAGCTGATCGTCAATCCGACCGGCGAGACGCGCAAAAAATACGAACAGCGACTGACCGCGCTGCACAAGGATCGCGAAGCGCTCAAAAGCATCGCGGCGCTCCCCGCCACGCTCACCGGCGGACAGGAGATAATGCTGCGCGCCAACCTGGAACTGCCGCGCGAGGTCGATGCGATCAAGGCCTCGGGCGCGAAAGGCATCGGCCTGTTCCGCACCGAATTCATGTTCATGAACCGCTCGACCTTGCCCTCCGAGGACGAGCAGTTCGAGGCGACCTCCGCCATCGTCAAACAGATGCAGGGCGAAAGCGTAACCTTCCGCACGCTCGACATTGGCGGCGACAAGCTGGCGCAATCGGTCGGCGAATATCTTGCCGAGGCGGCGAACCCGGCGCTCGGCCTGCGCGCGATCCGCCTGTCGCTCAAAGAGCCGCATTTGTTGAAAACCCAGTTCCGCGCCGTACTGCGCGCCGCCGTCTTCGGCCCGGTGCGCATCCTCCTGCCCATGGTCACGACCGCCCATGAGGTGGAAGTGGCCCGGCGCATGCTGAACGAATGCCATGCCGAGCTGAAGAGGGAAGGCAAGCAAGTGCCCAACACGCTGCCGCCCTTAGGAACCATGATCGAAATTCCGGCGGCCGCGTTGTCGGCCGACAGTCTCGCCGCCGTGTCCGATTTCTTCGCGCTCGGCACCAACGACCTCGTGCAGTACACAGTCGCGATCGACCGCGGCAACGACCAGGTGGCGTCGCTTTACAACCCGCTCAACCCCGCGGTCCTGCGCCTCATGGAATTCTCGATCGAAGCCGGCAAGCGCGCCAAGATTCCGGTCAGCATCTGCGGCGAGATGGGGGCGGATCCCAAATATACGCCGCTGCTGCTGGGCCTCGGCATCCGCGAATTCTCGGTCGGCTATGCCAGCCTGCCGCGCATCAAACAGCGCATCCGCACCCTGTCGCTGGAAAAAGCCGAAGAACACGCCCGCCATGTGATGAATCAATACGATCCGGCCCGTATTATCGCGGTCGTGAACCAGTTTCGGCCTTGAAAAGGCCCGCCGTTTTGCCTATTTTGAGGCAGCGAATTTAACCTCTTCAGGAGAAAGCAATGGCGATGCCAAAAGCAAAGACCCCCACCGGTGACTTCAAAGTCAAGGACATGTCGCTGGCGGAGTGGGGCCGCAAGGAAATCGCCATCGCCGAAACCGAAATGCCGGGCCTGATGGCGCTGCGCTCCGAATACAAGGGCAAGAAGCCGCTCAAGGGCGCGCGCATCGTCGGGTGCCTGCACATGACGATCCAGACCGCCGTCCTCATAGAGACCCTCATCGAACTGGGTGCGGAAGTGCGCTGGTCGTCCTGCAACATCTTCTCGACACAAGACCAGGCGGCGGCGGCCATCGCGGCCAAGGGCATTCCCGTCTTCGCCTGGAAAGGCATGACCGAGGAAGAATTCTGGTGGTGCATCGAGCAGACGCTTAAAGGTCCCGGCGGCTGGGCGCCCAACATGATCCTCGACGATGGCGGCGACGTCACGAAAATCATGCACGAAAAGTATCCCGCCATGCTGAAGGACGTGAAAGGCCTGTCGGAAGAAACGACGACCGGCGTGCATCGCCTGTACGAAATGGAAAAGAAAGGCCAGTTGAAAGTTCCCGCCATCAACGTGAATGACAGCGTGACCAAGTCGAAATTCGACAACCTCTACGGCTGCCGCGAAAGCTTGGTCGACGGCATCAAGCGCGCAACCGACGTGATGGTCGCCGGCAAGATCGCGGTTGTCTGCGGCTACGGCGACGTGGGCAAAGGCTCGGCTGCCTCTCTGCGCAGCCAGGGCGCGCGCGTCATGGTGACCGAAATCGACCCCATCTGCGCGCTGCAGGCCGCGATGGAAGGCTACCAGGTCGTAACCATGGAAGATGCGGCGCCGCAGGGCGATATCTTCGTCACCGCTACCGGCAACGTCGACGTCATTACGCTCGATCACATGCGCAAGATGAAGGACCGCGCGATCGTCGCCAACATCGGCCACTTCGACAGCGAGATCCAGATCGGCGCGCTCAAGAATTACAAATGGGAAGAAGTGAAGCCGCAGGTCGATGAAGTCATTTTCCCCGACGGCAAGCGGCTTATCGTTCTCGCCAAGGGCCGCCTCGTGAACCTTGGCTGCGCGACCGGCCATCCCAGCTTCGTCATGAGCACCTCGTTCACGAACCAGGTCCTGGCCCAGATCGAGTTGTGGAATCACCATGCCAAGTACGAGAAGAAGGTCTACGTGCTGCCCAAGCACCTCGACGAAAAGGTCGCCCGCCTGCACCTCGCCAAGCTCGGCGTGAAGCTCACGAAGCTTACCGACAAGCAGGCCGAGTACATGGGCATCGACGAAGAAGGCCCGTTCAAGCCGGGACATTACCGGTATTAAGCGTCCCCTCAGGGGAAGATCACTTCACCACATAGCCCGTGGGGCGTGGAATAGCGGCGCGTCTTTTGATTTCCGCGATGCCCTCCGGCGTCAGGTCGACGATCTCTTCATGCGCTCTTGCCGCATTTTGAATCGCGCGCTCCGCCAGTTCCAACGAGATGTCCAGGCTCGCGCCGACGTTTTTGCATTCGCAGTACATGCCGGTTTCCACGGCAAAGACAAGTCTGAGGCTGCGATCACTGGCCGGCTCGATCTTCAGCGGCGCGACCAAATGTGTTCCGAACTGGTCCTGAAACTTCAATAGCATGACTTTCATCTCCTCAATTTGCGGTCGAGGCCAGGTCATGTCTGAAAGCGGAGAACATGAAACAGCCAGGAGCGCATCAAAAAACGGTCTGGCTGTTTTTGCGGTTTGTGCATTATACCGGCGGTCGCGAAACAAGCGGAAATCGATCAGCCGTGGTTGCACAGTGCGTAGGGAGTTTGTAACGCATACCGAAGTAATATGTCAACTAAATCCTAAACTCGCGATCTGCCTCTGACGTTGCCCTGGCTCTCAGGGGAAGCAGAGAAAAACGGAGAAAGTCGCCCCAGGAATCTTTAGCCCGGCCCGCTCGGTTGCTGCGGCTTCTTCTCAGGTGCCGGCGCTGCCGGCTTGGCCTGTTCCGGTTCGGGTTGAGGAATGTCAAAAGGCGGCAAACCGGCGGTGGCGCGGCCATGCATGGCGAGGCCGTCGATGGTCGCCTTGCAAAGTCCGTCAAGACCATCGCAAACCCTGTCCCAGCCCGCCGACACTTTTTTGAAAACATCCCGCAATTTCATGACACTCGCCTCTCTTCAGAAGAATTCACCGTCGTTGGAGGTTAAATTATTATGGCAAACATGTCAATCTTTTTTCATTCGGGAAGGGATGGGGCATCCATGTTCAAAATCGGAGTTAACCCCATATTATTTAAAGCTTTCGTGCCAACCCGAAGCGTTTTAACATGAAAAAGTGACTGGGTTTGAAGAATATAGCGGCGCCGCTCAGGGGAAGACCGGCGCCTTCGACGGGCTGCTCGACCTGTTGCTGCCCTTCCGGCGCGCCCGCAAGCGCATGGAAAAGCAGCATGACCGGCTCGAAGCCTTCCTGCGCGCCATTCCCATCGAATACTGCGGCTGGGACCAGGAAGGGGTACAGGCGATTTCGGCAGGCTTCTGCTCGCTGGTCGGCGTCGATTCCATCGACACCCTGCCGGACCTGCAGGCGGGTCTGTCGCCGGGCGACGCGGCAGCGCTCGAAGGGCTGTACGACCGGCTCCAGCAATATGGCGAACATTTCGAAATCGGCGTTCACACGGCGTCGGGCAAGCGCGCGCTCAAAGTTTTTGGCAAGCGTGGCATTATCCAGGGCTCGGGGCAATTGTTCTCCGTCATCTGGGCCATGGATATCACCGATTTTGCGCAGGCCGCCGTGCGCGGCGTCGAAGCCATCGCCGCCGTCGAGCGCCGCGAGAATGAGCTCCGCACCAATGCGAACGCGCTGCCCTTTCCCATCTGGGTGCGCAATCACCGCCTCGACATCACCTGGTGCAACAAGGCTTACGCGAAAATCTGCGATGACACGGGCGCCACCGTCGTGGCCGAGCAGAAGGAACTTCCCTTAACCGGTGCTGCCAAGACGGACCTTACGCAACGCATCCTCGCGCAGCGCGCCATGGCGAAGCTTGCGCCGCAGTCGATGCGCGGCCACATGATCGTGGAAGGCCAGCGCAAGCTCATCGAAATCACCGAAATCCCGCTGCCGCAGGAAAAGCGCGTCGTCGGCGTCGCCCTCGACGTCACGAAGGAAGAGGAATGGGAAGCCTCCTACGAGCGCCTCGTCGCATCCCAGCGCGAAGCGCTCGAGCAGCTGCGCACGGCCATCGCCATGTTCGACGTCGATACACGATTGGAGTTCTATAACTCATCCTATGAGCAGCTGACGGGCATGTCGGGCACCTGGCTGGACAGCAAGCCCAAGATGATCGAGATCATCGAAAAAATGCGCGAACTGCGCAAGCTGCCCGAACAAGCCGATTACAAGCAGTTCAAGCAGGCTTGGGTGAATAAATTCACCTCGCTGCTTGAGCCCTACGAGGAAATGCAATATCTGCCCGACGGTTCGGTCGTGCGCATGATCGTGGTGCCGCGCCCTATGGGCGGGCTGTTGCTTACCCTTGAAGACGTCACCTCCAGGCTGCAGCTGGAAACTTCCTACAATACCCTGATCGCCGTGCAGGAAGAGACGATGAACAACCTCTCCGAAGGCATCGCGGTCTTCGGCGAGGACGGGCGCGTACGCTTGTCCAACCAGGCTTTCGCGCGCATGTGGAACATCCCCTCGTCCGACATGCAGGGCTCGCCCCATATCATGCACCTGATCGAGCGCACCCGCGCCTATTTCGATCCGCCGCAATGGCCCGCAATGAAGCAGGTCATCATGGCCAACGCGCTCGAGCGCGAGCCGCGCCGGGGACGTATTCAGAGGAATAACGGCACGGTGCTGGAATATTCCATCGTCCCGCTGCCCGACGGCAACATCCTGAATGCCTACTTCGACATCACCGACACCGTGAAAGTCGAGCAGGCGCTGATGGAAAAGAACGCAGCACTGGAAGAGGCGGAACGGCTCAAAACCGACTTCCTGGCCAACGTGTCGTATCAGCTGCGCACGCCGCTGAACGCCATCATGGGCTTCGCCGAAATGCTCAACCAGCAATATTTCGGCAAGCTCAACGATCGCCAGCTCGAGTACACATCAAGCATGATCGAGGCGGGCCAGCGCCTCGTATCGCTCGTCAACGACATTCTCGATCTTTCTACCATCGAGGCGGGCTACCTCAAGCTTTATCCCGCAGAGGTTCGCGTGCGCAGCCTTATCGAGCAGGTCGTCCAGCTGACCGAAGAATGGGCAAGGAAGCAAAAACTCGATCTCATTATTCAATGCCCGGACGACCGGTTGACGGTAACGGCCGACGAGCGCCGCATGAAGCAGGTACTGCTCAACCTCATCAGCAACGCGATCAACTATAGCCCGAATGGCGGGCGCGTCACGATTTCGGCGCAGCGCGCGGGCGATTTCGTGCTGATCGGCGTGCGCGACACCGGCACCGGCATCCCGGCCGCCGACCTCGAGCGCGTCTTCACCCCCTTCGAGAAGATTCATTCCAAGAAGATCCACCGCCGCTCCGGCGCGGGGCTCGGCCTGGCGCTCGTCAAAAGCATCGTGCAGCTGCATGGCGGCGACGTGACCATCGAGAGCAAGGAGGGGGCGGGCACTCACGTCATCTGCAAGCTGCCGCTCCACCAAGCCCAGCCGGCCAAGGCGTCGGCTCCTGAAAAAAAGACGGTTTAAATCTTTCCACATTTGACCGGCAAGGGGGCTTGCAGCAATGACGACGAACACGGCAGCCCGGCGCATCCTCCCGATGAACCGCAACTGGCTTTTCGGGGGCCCCTCCAGGCCGGGCGCGATGAACGCCAATTTCGACGACAGCGGCTTTACGAAAGTCACGCTGCCCCATGCCAATGCGGTCCTGCCCTGGCATAGTTTCGATGAGTCCGCCTATACCTTCGTTTCGATCTACCGCCGCCACTTTCGCCTTCCCGAGACCCTGCGCGGCATGCGTATTTTCGCCGATTTCGAGGGGGCGATGACGGCGACGAAAGCCGCGCTCAACGGGCAGCCGCTCGGCGAATATCTTGGTGGCTACACGCCCTTTTCCTTTGAACTGACGCCGCATCTGAACTGGACGGGCGACAATGTTCTCGCAGCTGAGGTCGATTCGACGGAGCGGCCCGATATTCCGCCGTTCGGCGGCAACATCGACTTCCTGACGTTCGGCGGCATCTATCGCGAAGTATCGCTGCGCGCGGTGCCGCCGTCTCATATCGCCGATGTCTTTGTCCAGACTTTCGACTGCCTGTCGCGGCCGCGGCTGGAAGTCCTTTGTTCAATCGTCCCGGATGGCCGGGGCGGCACGTTGCGCGTCGAACTGCGGCGCCGCGGCGAAACGCTCTGTGCGGCGACGCGGGCTTACGACCCGGACGCATCTGAAATCGCTGTCGGGCTCGACGACATCCAGGGCGTCGAGCTGTGGAGCCCGGATAAGCCCGTGCTTTACGATCTTGTCTGCCGGCTGATGCCCGACGGCGCGCCTGAGGACGAATATGAGACGCGCTTCGGCTTTCGCGAGGCGCGCTTCACGCCGGACGGTTTCATGCTGAACGGCGCGCCGCTCAAGATACGCGGCCTCAACCGGCACCAGACCTATCCCTACACCAGCGGGGCGATGCCCAGACGCGTCCAGCGCCGCGACGCGCAGATTTTGAAGCACGAGCTGAAAGTCAATCTCGTCCGCACTTCGCATTATCCGCAGTCGCGGCACTTCCTCGATGCCTGCGACGAACTGGGGTTGCTGGTCCTGGAGGAAATTCCCGGTTGGCAGCACATCGGCGATGGGCCGTGGCAGGATATCGCCGTGCGCAACGTCGAAGAGATGATCCGCCGCGACCGGAACCGCCCTAGCGTCGTGCTGTGGGGCGTGCGCATCAATGAATCGCAGGACAGTCACGATTTCTACCTGCGTACGAACGAGGCGGCGCGCAGACTCGATCCTACGCGGCAGACGGGCGGCATCCGCTATATTTACGACTCCGAGCGCCTCGAAGACGTCTTTACGATGAACGATTTTGACTTCCCCTTGCGGCCGCCCAACCATCCGCTGTACCTCAATACCGAGTTCAACGGGCACATGTTTTCGACCAAGCGCTTCGACCAGGTCGAGCGCGTGGCCGAGCATGTGCTGCGCCACGCGCGCGTGCATAACCAGCTTGCCTCCGACGCGCGCTATGCGGGCGGCATCGGCTGGTGCGCCTTCGATTACAACACCCATGCCAATTTCGGCTCGGGCGACCGCATCTGCCATCACGGCGTCAGCGACATCTTCCGCATTCCGAAGGCGGCTGCCGGGTTTTACCGGTCGCAGTGCGATCCTGCGGAAGAAGTCGTGCTGGAACCGGGTTTCCACTGGTCGTCGGGTGACCGCTCCGGCGCGGCGGGGCTGGGGATTGTACCGGTCTGCTCAAACTGCGAGCGGCTGGAATATTTCATCGGCGGCGAGAAAAGGGGCGAGGCCCTGCCGTCGAAAGATTACGGCTACCTGCGCCATCCGCCATTCCTGATCGACCTTGGCAACCTGCCTTTGAGCCCTTGGGGCGACCTGCGCATCGACGGCTATATCGGCGGCAAAAAAGTCATTTCCCGCACGCTCTCGGGTCGCGGCGTGGATGCCCGCCTCGCCGTCGAGCCCGACGACCTGCTGCTGGACGGCGACGGCGTGGACATGACGCGCGTCGTCCTGCGCGTGACGGATGAATTCGGCAATACGCGACCCTTCGCGACGGGGGCTATCAGCCTTGCCATCGACGGCCCTGGCGAAATCGTCGGCGAGAATCCTTTTGCGCTCGCGGGCGGGGCAGGGGCGGTGTGGATTCGTGCGGCCTTCGGCGCCGGCGCTGTCACGCTTGTCGCCCGGCATCCCTATCTCGGCGAACAGCGCGTCTCCCTCCGCGTCGCGGCGGCGGCGGGCGAGGACATCTGATTTCAGTAAAAACCCGCGCTAAGCTGTAAGGCTATTTATACCCTTCAGCCTGCAACGCAAAGAGCCGCGCGTAAAGTCCCGCGCGCGCGATCAATGCGGAATGATCGCCCTGTTCGACCAGGCGGCCCTCGTCGAGCACGATGATCTTCGTGGCGTTGCGCACAGTGGAAAAGCGGTGCGAGACGAGGATCAACGTCTTGTCGGTATACTGGCGCTCGAGGTTGGTGAATATCTCGAATTCGGCCTCGGCGTCGATGGCGCTGGTGGGCTCGTCGAGAACCAGCACCGGCGGCGCGGCGTGAAAGGCGCGGGCGATGGCCAGCTTTTGCCACTGGCCGCCGGACAGTTCCTGGCCGTCCGTGAATTCCTTGCCGAGCTGTTGCTCGTATTTGTCCGGGAAAGTCTCAATGAAGCTCGCGGCGCCGGATTTTCTCGCCGCTTCTTCCACGCGGCTGTCGGTCGAGGAGTCTTCCTCCCCGAGCGCGATATTTTCCTTCACGGTGAAGTGATAGCGGATGAATTCCTGGAACAGGGTCCCTAGGTGCTTGTGCCAGTGAGCGAGGTCGATGTCGCGCAGATCGCGCCCGTTGATGAGGATGCGCCCTTCCTGCGGGTCGTAAAACCGGCACAGCAGCTTGATGACGGTCGTTTTCCCCGCCCCGTTCTGGCCGACGAAGGCGACGCTTTCACCGGCGGTCAGCGTGAAGGAGACATTCTCGAGCGCCTTCTTCTCGCTGCCGGGATAGGTGAAGGTCACATTCTCGAATACGATGGAGGGCGGCTTGATCGCATCGAAGACAATGGGCTTTTCGGGGTGGCTCAGCAGTTTGGGCAGTTTCAGAAAGCTGTCGAAGCTTTCGACGTAAAGGCTGAGCTCGTACATGCGCCCGATCTGCGTCGAGGCACTCGAAGCCCGCGCGCCCAGCTGGTCCAGCATGGAGAGCAGTAGCGTGAAGCTGCCGATACTTAAAACCCCGCCCATGACGGGCAGCAGGAAATGCCAGGCGATGCCGAACAGGATCACGCCCTCGATCAGTGGCGGGACCAGCGACAGCTTGAACTGGCGCTTCAGCTCCCCTTCGGCGCTCGTGAAAAGGTAATCCTGCAGGCCGGTCAGTTTCGCGATGAAGGCCGGGCCGGTGCCGTTGACGCGCGCCTCGCGCACCGTCATCGGGTCTTCCATGATGCGCATCGTGTACCAGAGCTTCTTCGATTCCGGCGTCGTCTGGCTCCAGATACCCCACTGCCGGTTGCCGGACACCGCCTGCACCCACAGGCGCGGTACCGACATGGCCGAGACGACGAGCGGCAGCCACCAGCCGTAAGGGAACAGCGCGACGAAGGCGATCGAGAAGGCGGTCAGGTCGACCGCCGTGACGCCCATGATGCGCAGGTATTCCGACGGGCGCCAGATATGGCTGTCGCGCGCGCGGTTGATGGTATCCTGCACTTCCGGCGCCTCGAAATGCGCGAGGTCGAGCGTCATCATCTTGTTGTGAAAGCGCCGGCCCAGCATATTCTGCAGCTTGTAGCGGAACACGGCGTCCAGGTACGACTGCGCGTAAGAGAAAAACACGATGTTATCGAAAAAGCCGATGAGGTAGCGCGCCGCCAGCGCCGCGAGGATGGCGGTCGGGATCGCGCCCGCCGCGCCCGCGTGCGGCAGGTTCAGCCCGTCGATCAGCAGTTTCATCGCGTAGGCAGTCAGGAACGGCACGAAGGCGCGGAAAAAGGACGCGGTGTTGAAGATGACGAAGACCCGCTTGTCTGTCTCCCAGGCGATCTGCGTGACCAGCTTCGCGCAGATCCACATCTTGCGCACCGGCTCCAGCCGCTCCGCCAGCGTCTTTTTCTTCCCGGGATCGTCGTTCGCCGCGTCGCCGGTCTTCGGTGAGATCACTTTCATGGGTGCAAAATTATCCCGTGCGGCGCTAAGCCTGTCAATTGATGCCGGCATAGCCGCCAAAACGAAACCCCGGCGGAAGCCGGGGTCTCATATATCTTCACATGGGCGGTGTTTTCGTGATTTCCACCGGATGGCCGAGAGAGCGCAGACCCCGGCTTTCGCCGGGGTTACGTTCCTATTCGGTCAGGCGCTTCCACCAGCCGCGGCGGGGCTTGCCGTCGCCGGCCTCGCCCGTGGTGCCGTTGGCCGGCTCGGGCATCGAGGAGCTTTCCTCGCGCGCGGGCTCGTGATGGCGGTGGGTCTGGTCATGACCGTGGCTGTGGCCGTGATCATGGCTGTGCCCCTGGCCGCCATGTTCCTGGTGGTGATGCTGTTCCGCAGGTCCGGAGTGCGTGTAGCCCTGCGGCTGCTCGCCGCCTTCCGCCGGTTGGCCGCCCTGATGCTGATGGCCCTCGTGCTGGCGGTCGCGGCCCCGGTGCCGGTCGCGTCCGCGTCCGCCCCGGCGGCGTCCGCCGCGATGACGGTCGCCACGATCGCCACGGTGACGGTCGCCGCCCTGGCCTTGGCCCTGGTGGCGCTGCTCGCCGCCTTCGGTGAAGCCCTGCGGCTGCTCGCCGCCCTCGAAGGGCTGCTGCGCGTCGCCGGATGGCGTGATGTTGAAAACGGGCTGCTCGCCCTCGCCGGGCGCCATGCCGGGCTGGTTGTTATCGAAGTTCGGCTGGCCGCCCTGGCCTTCGAAACCGCCGCCGCCCTCATGGCGATCGAAACGGTCGCGCCCGCCGCGTCCGCGGCCCCGGCGGCGTCCGCCGCGGCGGCCCCGGCGGCGCCCGCCTTCGCCGTCTAAATTGTGTCCGCCGCCGCCTTCGCCGCGGAACCCGCGGTCGCCGCCACGGTCACCGCCGCGATCGCCGCGATGTCCGCGGTCGCCACGATGCCCGCCGCGATCTCCGCCACGTTCGCCACCGCGATCTCCGCCACGGTCGCCGGAACGATCCTCGTCAAAACGCTCGTCCTCGGACACCGTGGTATCGTCGGTGATCTCGCTTTCGGGCAGGTCGGGAAGGTCGGACATATCGACGCTCTGCACCGGCGCCAGGCGCTGCGGACGTGTGTCGCGCTGCACGCCCGCCGCCTTGGTGACGTCGAGCTGGAAGTTCGGCTTGATCAGGTCGTCGTCCGCGTTGACGTAGATGCGGATGTTATAGCGCTTCTCGATGTTCGAGAGCATCTCGCGCTTGTTGTTGAACACATAGAGCGCGATTTCCGGCGGCACCGAGACCTTGATCTCGGAGGCGCGGCCGCGCAGCCCTTCTTCCTCGATGGCGCGCAGCACGCGCACGGCCGTCGTTTCGACGGTGCGCACCAATCCTGAGCCGCCGCAATGCTTGCAGACTTCGAAATTTGTCTCGACGAGGGAAGGGTGCAGGCGCTGGCGCGACAGTTCGAGCAAGCCGAAAGCCGAGATGCGGCCCAGCTGGATGCGCGCGCGGTCATGCTGCATCGCGTCGCGCAGGCGGCGCTCGACGATGCGGTTGTTGCGCTTGTCTTCCATGTCGATGAAGTCGATGACGATCAACCCGCCCTGGTCGCGCAGGCGCAGCTGGCGCGCGATTTCCTCGGAGGCTTCCAGGTTGGTCTTCAGGGCCGTTTCTTCAATATGCCGGCCCTTGGTCGCTTTCCCTGAGTTGACGTCGATGGAAACCATCGCTTCCGTCGGGTTGATGACGATATAGCCGCCCGAGCGCAGATGCACCGTGGGGCTGTGGATTTCGTCGATCTGCGTCTCCACCTGGTAGCGGAAGAACAGCGGCATCGACTCGTCGTTGTAATGCTGGACGCGTTCGGTATGGCTCGGCATCAGCGTGCGCATGAATTCGCGCGCGGTCTTGTAGCCCACTTCGCCCGCCACATGCACTTCGTCGATTTCGCGGCGGTAGAGATCGCGGATCGCGCGCTTGATGAGGTTGCCCTCTTCGTAGATCAGCGCGGGCGCGGTGGATTTCAGCGTGAGTTCGCGGATCTGGTCCCACAGGCGCAGGAGATAGTCGAGATCGCGCTTGATCTCCGCCTTCGAGCGGGAGACGCCCGCCGTGCGAAGGATCACCGACATGCCTTCGGGCACGTTCAATTCGACCAGGATTTTCTTGAGGCGCTGGCGGTCTTTCGCGTTCGAGACCTTGCGCGACACGCCGCCGCCGCGCGGGCTGTTCGGCATGAGGACGCAATAGCGGCCGGGCAGCGAGATATAGCTGGTGACGGCGGCGCCCTTGTTGCCGCGCTCTTCCTTGCTGATCTGGATCAGCATGATCTGGTTGCGCTTGATGACTTCCTGGATCTTGTAGCGGCGCTTGATGGAGGAGCGGTAGACGGGCGTCTCGACGACGTCGCCGCCGACGGTTTCCACATCGGGATCTTTTTCTCCCGATACCGGCGCTGCTTCGGCCGTTTCGCCTTCAGCCGAGGGAGCGGGGGGGGCGCCGGCTTCCGCGGGCGCGGCGGCTGCGGCTTCGGGCTCGTCGTCTTCCGCGGGAACGATGTTGGGGAGGCTGTCTTCTTCGTCGTCGGCCTCGCCTGCTGACGGCATCACGCTTTCCTGCGCGATTTCCTCGGCGAGAGAGCCGGTATGTTTTGGAACGTAAGCTTCGTCGGCTGCGGCGGCGGCGCCTTCTGCGCTCTCTTCTTCATCGTCCTCGTCGTCGAGGTCTTCGAGGCTCTCGCCCTGTGCGGCCAGTTCGGCTGCGTCTTCTTCGTCCTCGCGGGCGGCCTGTTCGGCGGCCAGCGCGCGTTCTTCAGCCAGCAGCGCTTCGCGGTCGGCGATCGGAATGCGGTAGTAATCGGGATGAATTTCGGGGAAGGGCAGGAAGCCATGGCGGTTCCCGCCGAAATCGACGAAGGCGGCCTGCAGCGAGGGTTCGACGCGCGTCACCTTGACGAGGTAGATATTTCCTTTGAGCTGTTTGCGGACGACGGTTTCGTAATCGTATTCCTCAAGCCTGTTGCCCGAGACGACTGCAACCCGCGTCTCCTCCGGATGGGTTGCATCGATCAGCATCCGTTTGGTCATCTTAGAAATCCTTTATGGTGCAAAGCCTGTGTCCTTCCCGTCGCGACAAAACGGAAAAAGGACCGGCGCACCGTTGTTTTGATTAAGGCTTTTCGGTTCTGTACTCGTCCGACAGGGGCCCCATCTGCGTGCTTGTTTTGCAGAGAGCGCCCGAGGGGAGAAAGAACGGACGCTGCTTTTAATGCCAAGTACCTGTCGCCATCACCGGGCCCATTTGCACTGCCTTTGACACTGAAGCCGAAGGAGGAGGTTTAAACGGGCCAGACCTCAAAACTCGTTGACCGGCATCCATTCTTCAACACAGCAATCAGAAATTCGCGCTATGGAAAAAGATACCTCTGTCGCGTTTTTATTGTGCCTCAATGACATGGTTTACTCAATGCTTATTTCAATCTCTTGTAAGCAGCTGGAATCGCGATACTTATTGTCCAAACAGGGGCATTGGGCCTATACTTGGGATGGTCATGGGTTGGGAAGGTTCCGTCAGGCACGCTGTATCTTTGAGTCGAGCATCACTCGCGGTTGCCATATTTTTGGCCGCAATGATGCTGGTGCTGCCCTGCGCTGTCCTGAACGCCGCATCCAAACCCAATCCGCTGATCGTCGAGAAGATCAGAATCGGAGAACACGGGCTTAAAACCCGCGTCGTCCTCGATTTCAACCGCAAGACCGATTTCCGCGTCTTTCATCTCGCGAACCCGCCGCGCATCGTCATCGACATGGAGCCGGCGCAATGGCACATTGCGAAAGCGCAATTCATGCTCAACGGGTTGCTGAAGGGCTATCGCAGCGGCTCGCTGGAAGACGGCCTCACGCGCGTCATCTTCGATCTGAACAAGCCTGCCGTGATCAGCGAGGCCTATACGCTTCCCGCGAAGGAGTTCGAGAAGGACCGTCTTGTCGTCGACCTCACGCCCTCGACGCAGAACCTCTTTGACGGCAAGCTCTCCGATGTGTTCGGTAACCGCGATCTCGCGGGTCCGGGCGCCGCGCCGAAATTCACCAGCGGCTATGCCGAGATGGAGAACAACACGATGCGCGCCATCGCGGCGCCGGCCAACCCCGTGATGGCGCCCGCCGCCTATATGGCGCCGCGCGATCCGTTGAGCGGCAAGCAGCACAAGCGCTATACCATCGTCGTCGACGCGGGCCACGGCGGCGAAGATCCGGGCGCGTCCGGCCCCGGCGGCATCAAGGAAAAGAACATCACCCTCGCCATCGCGAAAGAGATCGAGCGGCAGCTCCAGGAAACCGGGCGCTATAACGTCGTCCTCACCCGCGACCGCGACGTCTATATCAAGCTGCGCGAGCGCGTGGATATTTCGCGGCGCGTGAAGGGCGACCTGTTCATCTCGATCCACGCTGACAAGATCGGGCGCACCGGCGTGCGCGGCGCGTCCATCTACACCTTGTCCGAAAGAGCCTCCGACGCCGAAACGCAGCGGCTGGCCGATGACGAAAACAATTCGGGCGTGGTGGCGGGCGTCGATCTCGCCTCCGAAAGCCAGGACGTGGCGGGGATTCTCCTCGACCTTGCGATGCGCGAGAAAATGAATGACTCGAAGCTGTTGTCGCATTACCTCGAAAGCGCGTTCATGAGCAATAATGTAAGACTGTTGCCAAATTCCCACAGGGCCGCCGGCTTCGCCGTACTGAAGGCGCCGGACGTTCCGTCGGTGCTGATCGAGACCGGATTCCTGTCCAATATGGATGAGGCGAAACTGCTCACCACCCCGCAATTTCAACGCAGTATCGCCACGGCCATCGTCGGCGGCGTTGACTCCTATTTTCGAAAAATCCTCGCCCTCCAGAAGATATAAATTTGCATCCTCATGGAACTTTTTGCCAAGTTGGCAAACCGGTTAAGTCTATGGACTCGCTGGTGTATCTATAGTAAAACCTTGACTGTTACAACGTTGTACAACGGCTCCTTTTCACGAGGGAGCAAAACCAAAATAAGAGGATAAAATGAAATATTCTTTGCTCGCACTGTCTCTCCTCGCCGTCCTGTCGGTTTCGGCCTGCAACGGCGGTGGTTCCTGGACCCCGATGTCCGGTGGCCGTACTGCCGGTGAAAGCACCGTCCAGACGACGAAAGCCGACACCGCTGTCAGCCACGCGCTGCGCAAGTAATCGGCATCCCTTTTTCGAAAGGGATCAGCAAAACCGCGTCGGCATTGCCGGCGCGGTTTTTGTTTGCGCAAAAGCGCGCGATTTAATTTGCGCAGAATTTTGCACAGAAATTTTTCGGCCCGGGAATTTTTCCGGGCTTTTCTTTTGGCGATTTTAATTCTCTAAAGAAAAGTTTTTATTTGCCGGAGAATTTTTCCGTCGCTTCCGGCGTGGAGTCCGGCTTCGCGATCAGCACCGGGATGCCGCGGCGCTCGCGCACCACTTTTTCGGCCAGCGCCCAGTTGATGTGCGATGCCTGGCTCCCCGCCGCTTCCGTGATCGTCTTGCGGATGCCCGCGGTCATCGGCTTGATGTCGTGCGTGCCGTCGACTTCGATCTGGTTGCTTTGCGTCAGCGTGGGATTGGCCTCGAGGTAAAGCCCGTCATCGAGCCAGCCCACCTTGATCGGCTGGTTCACCACCGTCACTTTCGTGCCGATGGGCGTGAGGCCGAACATGGTGATGATATCTTCGGGGTACATGCGCATGCAGCCCGAGCTGACGCGCCGCCCGATGCCCCAGGGCTTGTTCGAGCCATGGATCAGGAACGTCGGCCAGCCGAGGTACATCGCATGCGTGCCCAGGGGGTTCTGGTTGCCGGCATGCACGGCGGCGGGCAGCCAGGGTTTTTCCTGGCGCATGCGTTCGGTCGGGAACCACGTGGGCCCCACGACTTTTTTGACGATGCTGGTCGTGCCCGTCGGCGTCTCCAGGCCTTCGCGGCCGATGCCGAGCGGGAAGGTCAGCGGCGGCTTGCCGGGCGTTTCGAAATAATACATGCGCATCTCGCCCAGGTTGACGACGATGCCCTGCTGCGGCGCGCGCGGCAGCAGCTTGAAAGTCGGGATGGTCAGCGTCTCGCCCGGCGGCGCGGCCCAGGGATCGACGCCGGGGTTGGCGGCGCGCAACTCGACGTAGCCCAGGTCGAAATGGCGGGCGATGTCGGCGAAAGTATCTTCCTCGCCGGTCACATAGGTTTTCAGCTCGCCGATGCCGATGCGCGCGCCCATCGGGTATTCGGGCAGCTGCGCGCTTTCGTCGGCGTCCTTGGCGACGAGGGATTTTTCGCCGGCGTTGACGTCGGCGCCTTTGGAGATGGACGCGGGGCTTAAGGTGGACAGTTTCGTGATGGAAATATGGTCTTCCGCGGGCTGATTCGCCGTTGCCGCCGTGTCGGCCGCCGCCATCTCATATGGAATGGGAGCGGCGGCCCGTGCGTTCGTCGGGCAGAGCGGATTTCCCAATCCGATTATGGCTATCAGAAAAGCGAGGCGCCACATGGTCATAAATCAATCCTTTTCTCCTTCATAATAGATAATATACTCGCTAAAAACAGTTATTTTTAGGCAATGAAATGCTGCTGAAGCTCTTCAAGAACGACCAGGCCGTCCCGCCGTTCCAGGCGATCGCCGGAGAAAGGGTCTACATCCGTCCTCCTGAAAAAAGGGACGGGGCGGAATGGATTGCGGTCAAGACGCGCAATCATGCCTTCCTGAAACCCTGGAGTCCCACCCGCGCCATGGCGAACATCGACCGGGAAGGCTATCTCAATCGCCTGGCCACCTACCAGGAGGACTGGAAGGACGACCGGGCCTACGCCTTTTTCATTTTCCGCGACGATACCGACGAGCTCATCGGCGGCCTCTCGCTCAACAATGTCGTGCGCGGCGCCGCGCAAAGCGTCACCGCCGGCTACTGGCTTGACGAGTCGCATACGCGCCAGGGCTTCATGACCGAGGCCGTGCTGCTGGCCTGCCAGTTCGCGTTCCGCACGATCAAGCTGCACCGGGTCGAGGCGGGCACGCTGCCCGAGAATATCGCCAGCCAGCGCGTGCTGAACAACTGCGGCTTCATGCTCGAAGGCTACCGCCGCAAATATCTCAAGATCGCGGGCGAATGGCGCGATCATCTTATCTTCTCGCTTTTGTCGGACGAATTTATTTCGTTAGGCGGAACGGTTTCATAAGCTTCATATCGCCGGAAACGCCGTTGCCGATGCTCTCGACCGCCTCGCGGATGGCGGTCTGCCGCTCTTCGTGTTCCGCCTGCAAGCGCGCTTCTTCCGTGCGGCGCTCGCGCTCGCGGCGGCCATCCTCTATTGCCGCGTAGATGGCGGGCGCTCCTGAGCGGGAATTTTTGGCGTCGATCAGCGGGGTGTTGCCGGTGTTGTTGGCGGCGTTTTCATTCGCACCCGCGATGATGAGTTCCTTCACGTTCCAGGGTTTGTTGCGGACCACCGCATGCAGCAAGGGCGTCGTGCCGTTGTTGTTGCGCGGGTCGATTTGCGCGCCGCGGGCGAGGAGGGCCAGCAGGGGTGCCGTCGGATCGTCGCCCGCGCATTGGGCGGCATGATGGAGCGCGCGGAACCCCTGCTTGTCGGCGGCCTCGATGTCCGCGCCATGGTCCAGCAGGTACTCGATCATCGGCGCGCTGCGATAGGTCGCGGCCCAGTGCAGGGCGGTCATGCCCTGTTCGTCGCGCCAGTTCACCGCATCGGGATATTTGGCGATCACTTCCTTGACCGAGGGCCAGGCGCTGTTGCACATGCCGCCCAGATACCACTCGCGGTCCTTCCGGAACTGCACGGGATGGAGCGCCCTTTTGAAGGCGGTGCTGATTTTGGCGGTGAGCGTCACTGGAAAAGCCCCTTGAATAATCTGAAGACTATACGCCTGTCTTGTGGTTATGTCAAATAATTTTCTAAGGTGTCGGCGGGGCGTTTTTTGTGGTGTACGACTTTTGCCACTGGCTCACGGCCGGCGTCGCATGCCATTCGGCGATGCGCTTTTCGACCGCCTGTTTGTCGTCCGGCCTCAGCTTTGCCATGGCGTCATCGCGCAGTTTCACGAAGTCACGAAATTGAGTGCGCGCCGCGACGGCTGAAGAAATCGCCGCGTCGCTGTCCGACGCCTTGACGCCAGGACCCATCAGATCTTTGACGGCCGGATGGCCTTCCTCGATCATCCGGCGGTAACTGGGCATGAGGGTTCGCGTTTCAACGCCTGCCCAGAAAGCCGCCTCGGCGTAATCCTGTTTGAATCCCTTGCCGCGGCTGTACATCAGGCTGACGCTGGACATGGCGCCCAAATGGCCGGCTTGCGCTTCATTGCGCACCCATTCCGCGCCGGCACGGTTGTTCTCCTGCAGGGCGCGGTAAACCATCTTGCTCATTTCGGCGGCATAGTGCTGCTGCGCGACCTGGGCGGAATTGTCGGCGGCCATCCACAGATGGGGCTTGCCTTCCACGTCGTGGAGGCGGGAAATAAACGCATAGAGGTCCGAATTCGCTGGTGCGATGACGTAGGACAGGCGGCGGACGAAATCATCGGACCGCACCGGCCATTCCGCCTTCCTCAGCATCTCCTTATTCTCATTGAGCTGCCGCTGCAATTGTTTCCGGTCGTAAAGATAGACGGTGCCCAGCATGCCGCCGTGCTCTTTTTTCTCGGCATCGGGCACGACATAAAAACCCAGCCGTGCGCGCTGGGCGGAGCGCGCCACTTCATCTGGATCGATATCGTTCGCCGGATGGATGGGAATGTCGCCGACAACGCGGCGACCGCGCAGGTTGAATTTTTCCGTCAGCTGTCCCTTGCTCAGCAAGAAATCCTCCCTTAAACGCCTAGAAGCAATTCTAACTGTTTTACATAATTGCGTCAAATGACGGGCAGAGGAAGGTCCGGAATTTCTTCAGGATTACAGGGAGGTGCAGAAAAAGTCAGGCGTGGCCGATATCGGGGGAGAGGAGGATGGGGTTAATGCCAAGGCGGCCCATGGCCTTGTCCCACTTCTTGCCGATGTCGGTGTTGAAAATGATCTCTTCGTCGGCGGGCGCGGTGATCCAGGAATTGGCCTGCATCTCCGCTTCCAGCTGCCCCGCGCTCCAGCCCGCATAGCCCAGCGCGAAGATGCTGTTGTGCGGGCCTTTGCCCTCGGCGATGGCGCGCAGGATATCGATCGTGCCGGTGATGCACATGTTGTCGTTGATGCGCACGGTGTCTTCGCGCATGAAATCCGTCGAATGCAGCACGAAGCCGCGCCCCGTCTCGACGGGTCCGCCGAAATGCACGATCGGCTCGACCACCAGTTGCGATTTGGGCAGGTGCAGCTGTGACAGAAGATCATGGAACTGCACGTCGGGCAGGCGCTGGTTGATGACGATGCCCATCGCGCCGGCCGAGCTGTGGGCGCAGATATAGACGACGCTGCGCGTGAAAAACCCGTCCATCATGCCCGGCATCGCGATCAGGAGATTATTCCGGAACGGGCTATCCCCCTTGAGCAGATTGGGGTCGATATGCGTGCTTTCCATGCTTTTTTTTGTCGCCATGATTTCATCTTAGCAAAAAAGGCTTAACACTTGGGTAAGCAGGTCAAGCCGCTGATTTTCGGGGATTTAGTGCGGCGGACGCGGGTTTAAAGGCTTGCGTACGGTTATTTTATTGCCCGTGCCTTCGAACTGTCTTTTCATCTCGCGCAGCAGGTTCTGTTTGCGGGCGGATTCGAAGAAGGGAAGGAGCTTTTCGTTCTCGGCCAGTTGCGCCGCCTCAAAGACGGGAATGCCCGCAAGCGTGTCGCGCGTGATGTCGGCGCCCGCTTCGACCAGAAGACGCACGGATTCCTCCGGGACCGGCCGCCGCATCATGGCGGCGCATAGTGCGGTCTCGCGCAGGTCGTTTTCCGCCTCCAGTTCCGCGCCATGTTGCAGCAGCAGGCGCAGGGTCGCGGCGGCGTCAGCGGGTTTCTTGTTGTTCTGCGCCGCAAGGATCAGCGCGGTATTGCCCGTATGATCCGTCGCCCGCACGTCCGCCTGCAGCGCCAGCAGCGTTTCAACCAGCAGGAGCCGCGCGTCACGCGCGGCATCCAGCAGCATGTCATTCAGCGCTTCGGCATCCGCTTTTTCGAGCAGCAGGCGCAGCATCTCCCGCGGTTTGGCGCAGTTTTCGGCCATGTCGAACAGCGTTTCGGGGCCGTAGCGCAAAGACGTTTTCGCGCCCGCGTCGATGAGATGGGCGGCCAGCCGCGCGTCGCCGCGCATGACTGCCGCCATCAGGGGCGTGCGGCCTTCGGGCGTGCCGGCATCCAGTTTCGCGCCATGTTTCATCAGCAGCGCCGCGGTTTCGAATTGCCCGGCGTCGACGGCGGCGTACAGCGCGGTCACCACCTGCCCGTAATCGGTGCGTGGCTGGCGCATATTCGCATTGCCGCCGTTCTTCAGCAGGCGCTGCGTCTCGGCCGCGTCGCCCCGCATCGCCGCAAAGAACAGGTCTTTGTCCCTTGTCGCCGGATTATCAGGTTTATCGATCATGGCGGCGACTATAGGCGGAGGTGTCGATTATGGCCAGTCCGCAATTCATGTTTGACATAATATGGAAAATGATATATAGTGAACGGCGATTTCAGCAGGGGATGTATTAATCCAATGATTTTGAAGCCGAAACCACTCGACCAGAAGACGGATGGCGAACTGATCAAGGACCTGAAGAAGGCCAATGATACGCAGTCCTGGCTGGAGCGTAACAGTACGCACGTCAACCATGGCATCGCGGTCGCGTTGTTCGCCGCCGGCTGGTACACCATGAAGGGACTGTGGGGACTGGGCATGGCAACCGGCAATCTGCCGCTGCTGCTGGGCGGCATGGTCTCGGGTCCCGCCATCTGGGCCGTCGGCCTCGTCGGCTGCGCCGTGGGCTGGGCGAATATCTACAACAAGGTTTTCAGCGCCGCCGAAAAGAAAAAGGCCGACGTGCGCAAGGAAATGGACGACCGCGAATACAGAAAGACGCCGGCCTACGCGCGCGCCATGCAATGGGCCAAGGAAGAAGCCGCGCGCGCCAAAGAAGCGCTGAAGAAAGCGTTCAATGACGCCGTCGGCAAGGCCTTCCACGACGGCACTGAAAACAAGGTGGCGGTGAAAAAGCCGCTGCAGCTTAAAAAGCCCGGCGAGCCGCCGCCGAAAAAAAAGAAGTTCTTCGGCCTCAGCCGCTAATCCAGATTTTGAAAATGCGGGAAATTATTTCCCCTGCTGCTCCAGCTCGCGCCACTTGAGGACGTTGCGCTGGTGCTCGTCAAGCGTTTTGGCGAAGGAATGGCCGCCGGTGCCGTTGGCGACGAAATAGAAATAATCGTTGTGCTCTGGGTTCAGCACCGCTTCCAGCGAGGCGCGGCCCGGGTTCGCAATGGGGCCGGGCGGCAGGCCTGCGTTGGTATAGGTGTTGTAAGGAGAATTGGTCTCGAGGTCCGAACGCGTCAGCAGCCGGCCCAGCTTTTCCTTGCCTTCGGTCAGGGCGTAGATCACGGTCGGGTCGGATTGCAGTGGCATGCCCATGCGCAGGCGGTTATAGAACACGCCAGCCACGCGCGGCCGCTCGGTCGGCAGCGCGGTTTCCTTTTCGACGATGGAGGCCAGCACGACGGCTTCTTCCGGCGTCTTGACCTTCACGTCGGGGGAGCGCTTGGCCCACAGCTCGTCCAGCGTCGTCTTCATCGCATTGCTCATGCGGTCGATGACGGAGGTGCGCGTATCGCCGCGCGTATAGTTATAGGTCTGCGGCAGGAGCGAACCTTCCGCTGGGACGACGTCGATCTTGCCGGTCATCACTTCGGCATTATTCACGATGTCCGCGATTTCGGATGAGGTCAGCCCTTCGGGCACCGTCACATGACGCTGGTAGGTCTTGCCCGATTGCAGCAGCTCGATGATCGCCTCGATCGAGGCATTGGCCGGGACCTGGTATTCGCCCGCGTGCAGGATGCCGCCCATGCGCTTGGCGCCATAGGCGAAGAGCCCGGGCGAGTCGATTGCGCCCGCTTGCTGCAATGTCGTGGATATTTTCTTGGTGCCGCTGCCGGGTTCGATATAGACGATCGCCGCTTTTTGCAGCGGTCCGGCCGCCGAGAGGGAAGCCTGCAGCCAGCCGTAAAAGGCAAAAGCGCCCAGTAACGCCGCGGCAAGCAGGATCATGGCGGCATGGCGCAGGCGCATCAGACCTTCCGGAGGATCAGGCAGGCGTTGGTGCCGCCGAAGCCGAACGAGTTGGACAGGGCGATATTGACCGTTTTCTGCTTCGCCTTGTGCGGCACGAGATCAATCCCGGCCGCGACATCCGACGGATCGTCGAGGTTGAGCGTCGGCGGCAGGATGCCGGTCTTGATCGCCATGGCCGAAAAGATGGCTTCGACCGCGCCCGCCGCGCCCAGCAGGTGGCCGATGGCGGATTTGGTCGAGGAGATGCTGACCTTCTTGATCGCGTCGCCGAACATGCGCTTGATGGCGGTGAGCTCGATATCGTCGCCGAGGGGCGTCGAGGTGCCATGCGCGTTGATATAGTCGATCTGGTCGGGCGTGATGCCGGCGCGCTTGATCGCGGCCTTCATCGCGCGGAAGCCGCCATCGCCGTCTTCGGACGGCGAGGTGACATGGTAGGCATCGCCGGAAAGCCCATAACCGACCACTTCGGCGTAAATTTTTGCGCCGCGCTTCTTCGCGTGCTCATATTCTTCCAGCACGACCACGCCAGCGCCTTCGGCGATGACGAAGCCGTCCCGCCCCTTGTCGAAGGGGCGCGAGGCTTTTTCAGGCGTGTCATTATATCCTGTCGACAGCGCGCGACAGGCGGCGAAACCGCCCACGCCGACGCGGCAGATGGCCGCTTCCGCGCCGCCTGCCACCATGACGTCGGCATCGTCGAGCATGATCAGGCGCGCGGCGTCGCCGATGGCATGGCTGCCCGTCGCGCAGGCCGTGACGACCGAATGGTTCGGGCCCTTGAAACCGTAGCGGATCGACACCTGGCCCGAAATGAGGTTGATGAGAGACGAGGGGATGAAGAAGGGAGAAATGCGCCGCGGGCCCTTCTCCTGCATCATGATCGAGGTGTCCTGGATATTCGTGAGCCCGCCAATCCCCGAGCCGATCAGCACGCCCGTGCGGCACTGGCTTTCGTAATCTTCAGGCTTCCAGCCGGAATCCTCCACCGCATCCGCCGCGGCGACGACGCCGTAGTGGATAAAGAGGTCCATCTTCTTTTGTTCTTTGTGCTCGATGTATTTGTTGATGTCGAGATAGCCGGGACCGTCTTCCGTCTCGGACTTCGTCGGCACTTCGCCGGCCACCTGCGCGGGCAGGTCGGAGGCATCGAAGGATTTGATCTTGCGCAGGCCCGATTTGCCGGCGGTGATGGCCTGCCAGTTGTAATCGAGGCCAAGTCCAAGCGGGCTCACGATGCCCATGCCGGTGACGACGACGCGTCTCATTCAAGCTCCACTGTGATTTTTAAGAGAATGGCCCCAATCCTTGAAAAACAAGAACCGGGGCCATTTGTAACTGGTGCCACTCTTAAGCCGTAGCTTAAGCGGCTTTCGCGTTCTGCTGGATGAAAGCGATCGCGTCTTTCACGGTCTGGATTTTTTCAGCCGCGTCGTCGGGAATTTCGATGCCGAACTCCTCTTCGAAAGCCATCACGAGCTCAACGGTATCCAGGCTGTCTGCGCCCAGGTCGTCGATGAAGCTGGCGTTGTCGGTGACTTTAGCGCCGTCGACGCCGAGGTGCTCTACCACGATCTTCTTGACGCGTTCGTTGATGTTGCTCATTGAATTTCCTCGTTCGGTTTAACGTTAAACTTGTTTCTTCATCTTTAGTGTGAGGGTTTGATTATCACACAATTTTTGCGCTGGCAAACCGCAAAGTGGGCATTGCCATAATCGCAAAGTGTCCCGGTCTGATGAGAATAAATGGGACGCGGTCCAGAAAAATCCAGCGGGGCGATGTTTTTCCACCCCGCCAAGACTTAAATCCACAGCAAAAACAGTTACTTAAATTGGCGGCCCCTTGGGTTTTTTAAGGCGCAGCGCGGTGGGCGCGGGCGGGGGTTTGTTACTTTTGCCCAAGGCAATTTTCGGCACCGCCTTTGCGTCCTTTTTCAGGCCGGTCCGGAACTGATCCGCCGCCTGCCGAATGGCCATTTCCTGGAGCTTGGTCTTGAGCTCGGCGTAAACGTCGTCGCTTGGCCGCCCGTCGATGTCGCGCTTCCAGCCGAACTCGTTGCGGGCGAGACTCAGCACCGTTTGATGGCTGTTGGTCTGGGGCTCCACCTCCGCGTCGAGGTCCAGCAATAACTTCACGACAGCCGCATTGTAGGGCAAAACGGCGGCCATGAGGGGCGTGTGCCCGAACTTGTCGGGCTTGTTGATATCCGCACCCGCGACGATGAGGCGCTCCATCATCGCGACATCACCCTTCTTCGTCATGGCGACCAGGGGCGGCGTCCCTTCGGCATCCACGAGATTCACATCCACGCCGTGCGCGAGCATGACGCCGGGAAGTAGCTTGTCGTCCCGCGCCAGCGCGGCGCTGAATGGTACATTGCCTTTCGGATCGGCCTGATTGAGATTGCCGCCCCCCGCGACCAGGCATTCCACCATGGCGAGATCGCCCGCCAGCGTCGCGGTCAATAAGGCGGGCGTTCCCTTCGCATCCGGCATGTTCGGATCGGCGCCGGCCCTGATCATCTCCGCAGCGATTTTGACGTCGCCCTGCGCCGCCGCCGCATTCAGCACCGTAGATGCCCACTTTTTGTCAAGCAGAGGCTTTCCCTGTTTCATGTACTGCGCGAACCATTCATCCAGCAGCAGGCGCTCCAGCTCGGTATAGACGGCGCGGCCGCTGCGGCCGCCCTCATTGCGGCGTTCGGCCCAATTGTAGGTGCCGCCCCAGCTGCGGTAATCGTCCTTGCCCTCGCGGCAATGGTCGAAAACGCTTTTGCCATTGCTGTCCGCGCCCTCGATGCGCGAGCCCGCGGCAATCAGTATCTGGATGGCCTCGAGCCGGCAACCCGGCACGGCGGCGAAAATAATCGGCGTCTGGCCGTCGGCCGTGGGCCGGTTCACGTCGACGCCGAGGCCGATGAAATATTCGACGAGTTCGAGATAGCCATAGCCACAAGCCGTCTGGAAGGGCGTATGGCCGTACGGATTGAAGTCGTCGTAGCGCGCGCCGCCTTTGACAAGAATTTTCACGATCTCCGTTTCGTGATAGCCGGCGGCGACATCGAGCGGCGTGCGCTGCCAGAAATCGCTGCGCGCTTCGGGGTCCGCGCCCTCCTTCAGCAGCGCGCTGACCATGTAGGCGCGCGGACTGCGGGAGCCTTTATGGTCCATTTCCTCGAGCAGTTCGCGCGTTGCCTGCGCCCGTCGCTCGGCCTCCTGTTTGGCGATTTCTTCGGGCGTCGGTTGTTTCCAGGCCCGGCGATTGAAATCGTCGTCGAAGAAGAAATCGCCGTAACTCATGGCGTCTTTCCCGGCGCGCGTGGTTTTTTCAGCCGTATCCGGCGCGAAACATCGACGGTTTCTTTCGCACCTTTTTCAAACTGCCCCTCAAACTCGGTCTTCAGGCGCTCCAGAAGAACCTTCCGGACCTTCGGCCAGGTATTGGTCAGATATTCCTCCGCCTGCTTGTTCTTCGCCAACTGCGCGTGTTTCAGCGGCATGCGATCTGCTGCGTCCTTCGCCTCGATATCCGCGCCCTTGGAGAGCAGAAATTCCATCAGCGGCTCATTGCCGCAGCCGGCGGCCCAGTGGAGCGGCGTCCAGCCATTGCCGTCTGTGAGGTGCGGGTTCACATCCCCTGCGATTAGCGCCGCGGCGAAACCGGCGTCATCCGTCATGCGGGGCAGGGTGGAGATGCGGCTGCACAGGAAATCGCGGTATGCGCCCCCTTCCAGGATCAGCTGCATCTCGGTATAGACCTTGCGCGCTGAGCCGTCGCCATAGTTCATGTCTTTGGCCAGGCCCGCCGTGCAATAATCAAGCGCGCTCTTTCCCTCTTTGTCGGTGCAGGTGACGGAGGCCCCGCGCGCGACCAGCAGCCGCGCCGCCTCGCGGCGGCAGCCCCAGTCCACGGCGCTGATTAGCGCAGTTTTACCGCGATTGTCGGTCTCGTCGACTTTCGCGCCGCTGTCGAGGAGCAATTTGATAAGGTCCGTATAGCCGTTGAAGCCGGCAGTCGTCAGCGGCGTTTCGCCCAGGTCGTTGGCAGCTTTCGGGGAAACATTGGCGCCCGCTGCAATCAATACCTGGATTTGCGCCACGCAGTTATAATGGGCGAGGATGCCGAGCGGCGTCGTCTTCCAAAAATCGTCGATGGCTTCTATGTTCGCGCCATCGTCGATATAGCGCTGCAGCGTCTGCGGGCTCGGCGTTCGGCCCCCCGCCGTGCCGACATCGCGCATCGCGTTCATCAGCCGCTGCGTGGCTTCTTCTTTTTTCCGGCGCGCGGCGATTTGGGCGTCCGCGTCCAAGAGGGGCTTTGCCCAATCGTTATTCCAACCCATCGCGGCATAGCCGAAATGGTTGCGGCGGAAGTAATCCATCGCCGTGCGGCCCTCGTTGTCCTTGTCCTCCAAAGACACGCCATGCGCGAGCAGCAATTCCAGCGACCGGCGCCGGCCGTCGCGGCCGCCCAGCCCATTGACGACGAGCATCAGGGGCGTCATGCCATGTTCGTTGCGGATCGCGATATCGGCGCCCCGGCGCAGCAACAGTTCCATGACCTCGGCCTGGCCCATCCAGGCTGCCTGCTGGAACGGCGTCATTTTATTGGCGGCTTTTCCGGATAGGTCCGCGCCATGGCGCAGCAGCTCCTCGACGCACTGAACATAGCCGCGCCGCGCGGCCAGGCCCAGCAGCGTGGCGCCCTCCGCCTGCGGATGGATGTATTCGGTGTCGACGCCGGCCTTGAGCAGCATGTCCACTTCATGCGGATCGGGTTTTTGATCATGCCAGCAGCGAACGATCTTGTCGGCCAGCATCTGCGTGCGCGCGTCCTGCGTCAGGCGCTTCAGTCCGCGCAAGCTGCCGTTTTTGGGGAAGAGTTCGGGATTGAAAAGTTTTTGCAGCGTGATCGTCCGGCCAATGTCGTCGCACAGGTCGGCGAACTGGCCAAGCTGCGCGCTGCCGGGGAAGGATTTCCGCCTGAAGATATCGCCGGGCCGGTCCAAAACACTCACCTCTGCCGATCATGCCGCCAGGGTTGAATCCCTGATCGATGATGCAGTCTATTGTTTACATAATAAAAAGTCAAACACAATTAAGTGGTTGGAATTAAAAGTAAATTTGAGGGGAAGCAGGCGAAATTCTTGTGAATCGGTTGGCAGACGTTTGACAGGGTAAATGCCGCGTGATAATTATCATATAATTTCTATCGTTTTAATATGATATAGAGGGTTCAAAAAAATGGCACAGAAAAAAGGTTTTCTTCAGCGGATGTTCCAACAAGCAGCGGCGCCGCTTCTCCTCGCCGGCGTTCTCGTGGGCGGCGGCACTTTGGCCTACCAGGATCTCGTTCCTCATACCGAGCGCGTGACCGTGACGGGCACGAGCTGGGCGTTGCTGAATGACGATGAGGGCGTCGGCTTCACCAAGACGGTTTACAAGACGGACAAGGGCCAGCTCACGAACGTCATCAATCCCTGGATGGGAAAATTCACGCGCGGCGGCATCGCCGACAAGATCGAGGTCGGCAAGACCTATGACGTGAAAGTGCAGGGGATCAGCTTCCCGCTGTTCGGCTACTATCCGAACATCCTCAGCGCGAAGCCGGTCGCGCCCGCGCCGAAATAATCAGATCATCGCCATGCCGCCGTTGACGTGCAGGGTCTGGCCCGTCACGTATTTGGCCTCATCGGAGGCGAGATAGACGACGGAGGCCGCGATATCCTCGGGCGTGCCCATGGTGCCGGTGGGAATGGTCGCGTTGATCTTGGCCTTCTGCTCGTCGTTCAGCGCGTCGGTCATCGCGGTCGCGATAAAGCCGGGGGCGACGCAGTTGAGCGTGATGTTGCGGTTGGCGACTTCGGCTGCCATCGATTTCGTCATGCCGATCATGCCGGCCTTCGAGGCGCAATAATTCGCCTGTCCCGGATTGCCCGTGACGCCCACGACCGAGGTGATGTTGATGACGCGGCCCCAGCGGCGCTTCATCATGCCGCGGATGGCGGCGCGGATCAGACGGAAGGGCGCGGTCAGGTTCACGTCCTGCACGACCTGCCAGTCCTCGTCCTTCATGCGCATGAAGAGCCCGTCCTTAGTCAGGCCCGCGTTGTTCACAAGAATATCGATTTGCCCCATTTTCTCTTCTGCCGCTTTCACCAGCGCGTCGGCGGCTTCCGAAGTATTCAGGTCGCCCGGCAGCACATGCACGCGGGAACCGATCTCTGCGGCTAGCTTGTTCAGCGCCTCGACGTTACGGCCGCTTAAGCCCACGTCCGCGCCCTGCGCATGCAGCGCCTTCGCGATCGCGCCGCCGATACCGCCCGACGCGCCCGTCACGAGCGCCTTTTTTCCTGCCAGATTGAACATGTGATTTCCTCTTCTTTCGTTTAAGGAGAATGCGCCGCAGGCACCTTTGAACCACTGAGCGCACTGAGATCGGTTCTTTCCCATACCGTGCACGGCGGCAAGCGCTGCCATTCAGCCTTTGACATCCCAACCATCATGGTTTGTACCCGGGCACAGCTGAGCACGGCACGACCGGCGGAGACGCGTTTACACCCTTGGGGTTAATGCACTTCTCAAGATGCGGGGACCAATGCGCGCAACGACCTACGGCATCCCAAGAGGTGCATACGCCCATAAACGTCGGGAGCGGCGCCCCCGGCGCGGTTGACAAGTACGTAGGCGTCCCGCATGCAGTAACCAGCAACGCCGCGAGCATAGAAAGTTTTTTCATTAGTACCTCTTATTTCTTCCGCTGCACCTGTTGCCCGAAGATATAGCGGAATCTCAAGAGCATAAATGCCCGACGATTACCACCATACCGGCCTTATCACTGCTGTCTTATTCTCGGCGCTCTCGGCGGTTCAATGTTTTTCATAGCGGCTTCGCCGCATCCTTTCAATTAGATATTCTTTCCGAAGATATAAATGCACGCGACGCCCGCGAGCACCAGCCCCGCGCCGACCAGCGTGCCCGCGGTCACCTGCACTTCCCGGAAGAACATCCAGGCGAAAAGCGCGGTGAACAGCGGATAGGTGATTTCAATCATCGCGGCCATTGTCGCATTCTTCGCGTTGATACTCGACATGATGAACAGGTTGGCCGCGATATAGATGATGATGCTGATGCCCAGCATCTTCGTCTCGCGCCCCGCGGACTTCAAAATCTGCCAGTCGGCGGAAAAACTGTTGCGCGCGAAGCCGAGGCCGAGGGCAAAGATGAGGCTCGCCACCGAGCTGTAGAGGATCAGCGTCGCGAACGACAGCTTCTTCAAAAGCTCGTCCAGCAGGGCGTAACTGACGCCCCACAGAACCGACGCCGCGACAGCATAGAAAAACCACAGCATCAGGGCTTGCCTTCCTTTAAAGGGTGCCGGCGAATTCCTCGATATCCTTCGGGCTGTTGACGGCCCGGCCAGTCAGATCGCCGTCGATGCGCTTGGTCAGCCCATTCAAAACCTTGCCCGCGCCAAGCTCGATCAGCTCGGTGACGCCCTGTGTCTTCATATAAAGTACGGACTCGCGCCAGCGCACCATGCCGGTCACCTGCTCGACCAGCAGCTGCCTGATGCGCGCGGGGTCGGCCACCTGGTCGGCGATCACATTGGCGATCAGCGGGACGGAGGGCGGCACAATCGCGACGCTCGCCAGCGCCGACTGCATCGCATCCGCCGCCGGCTTCATCAGCGCGCAGTGGAACGGGGCTGAAACGGGCAGCATGACCGCGCGCTTGGCGCCCTTGGCGGTCGCCAGCGCGACGGCTTTTTCCACGGCCGCCTTATGGCCGCTCACGACGACCTGGCCAAAAGAGTTGTCGTTGGCCGCGGCGACGATTTCGCTGTTCGAGGCTTCTTTCGCAATCGCCGAGACCTCCGGCAGGTCGAGGCCGAGAATGGCGGCCATCGCGCCCACGCCGACGGGTACGGCTTTCTGCATCGCCTGTCCCCGCGTTTTCAAAAGGCGCGCGGCATCCTTCAGCTGGAACGCGCCGGCGGCGGTCAGCGCCGAATATTCGCCCAGCGAATGCCCGGCCACGAATTTGCACTTCGCGGGGGTAAGCAGGTCGGGCTTGCCCTGTTTCAGGATGCGCGTGACCGCGAGCGACACCGCCATCAGCGCGGGCTGGGTATTCTCGGTCATATTGAGCTCGGTATCCGGCCCTTCGAAGATGATTTTTGAGAGCTTCTGCGACAGAGCGTCGTCCACCTCCTGGAAAGTTTCCTTGGCGACGGGGAAGGCCTCGGCCAGTTCCTTGCCCATGCCGACCGACTGGCTGCCCTGTCCGGGGAATACGAAAGCTCTCATAGGTCATAATCCTGTAACATATTGAGGTTGAGGGTCTGAATAGACCGTCCCCGGGGAGGTATCAAGCTTCTTTCGGTGCGATTATTGACATAATAAGTAGGGGCGGCTAGAACTTGCAGTGAGGAGACACATGACCGCATCCAGGAAACCACCGCGTCCCGCGCCGCAGGATATCGACGCACTCGTCGCCGCCGCCAAGGACGGCGATGTCGCGACGGTCACCGCCTTCGCGAAGAAATTCGGCGCGCGCCACTTGAATACGAAGTCCGGCAATGGAGACACGGCGCTTACCCGCGCGGCGCGTTTCAACCAGCTGGCGGTCGTGCGCAAACTGCTGGCTTCGGGCGCCGACCCCGATGCGCGCGACAGCCACCGCGGCGCGCCGCTCATGGATGCGGCGGTGGGCGGTCATGTAAAGATCATCGAAGAACTGCTGTCGGCGGGTGCGGATGTGACGAAGAAAAGCTACGCCCATGAAACCGCGGAATGGTACGCCCGGGTGAACAAGCATGACCTCGCGGCAAAACTGATCGCCGACGCTCCGCGCCGCCGCGCGGAGGAAGCGGCACAGCTCACGGCCGCCACCGCGAGAAGCCTGGTGGGCGGGCTCGACATGCCCATGGCCGTTTCCAGGCCTTTGAGGCTGGTGCGGCCTTAAAGCAGGCGCGCCTGCGGGCGGAATTCGGAGACGACCTTGAAGGGGCCGATGGTCGCGGGCAGCTGCGCCAGGTCGGGCTTGCTATTCTCGAGGAAGACGAAAGTGAGAACGGGCCCTGAAGTCTTCTTGTCGCAATTCATCGACAGGCCCTGCATGTCCTTGCCGACTTTTTCCTGCACGGCATTGATGGCCTCGGCATTCGCGTTGAAGAGTTCGCGGAGTTTGCCGAAATTCATGTAGGGCTTGCGGAATTCATGGCGCACCGGCCAGATGCCGACTTTCTTCGGCAGCTTGGCGAGGTCGGGCGTGGTGCCTTCCTTGAAGATGACTTCCAGATAGGTCTTGCCGGTCTTTTCGTCTTTTTCAAACGACGGATGCTCGCGCAGCTCGGCGCGGAAATTGCGCGCGATGGCATCGCATTTCTTTTCACTGAGCTTCCACATCGCGATTTGCGGAAGGTTTTTGACGATCTCGATCATGGTTTTAAAATTCATGGTCCGGCCTCGCTTTGAAATTGCCGCACTGTAGACCTGTTTTATATTTATGTCAAATACAAATGACGGTTTGACGTCGTTTAAGGACCAAAGCGCAGCGGACGCATCGTAACGATGGGCCGCGAGGTGCCGCTTTTCATGGTTTCTTCGACGGTCTCGCCTTCGCAGCGCCGGGCGTCATTTTCGCGGGCGCGGTTGTCCGCTTCGATGACGGCTTTGCGTTCCGCGACTTCTTCGGGCGGCATCTCCTTGCCGTGACGGTACCAGAATTCGCCTTCCGGCGTGATCAGCGCAGGCCCGTCCTCGCGGTGCAGCTTGTCATCTAGCTCCCAGCGCTCGCTGCCATCCATCAGCTTGTAATGTTGGGGTTCCTGCGTCATTGGCGTCGCTACAGCAGGAATTTCGGCGGCTTCATGACACGGATGTCATGGTCCAGGCCCTTGCGGATTTCGGCCACGATTTCGTCAGCGGCCTTGCGCCATTCCTCGGTGAGCAGCTTCTGCTGATAGGCCGTGACCTCGTTCTGGTTCAGCTTGATGCCCTCAAGCCACCATTCCGCTTCGCCGTTGGCGAATTCGATCGCGGGCTTGCCGTCGCGGTGATATTTGCCATCTTTGCACCAGGCCTTGTCGCCGTTCTTCATCTCGACCGCCGGCAAGTCGCCGTCGCGGTGGCGCTCGCCGTGCCGGTACCAGAATTTGTTTCCGTCGCTGTCGATGACGGCTGGGCCTTCGTCCTTGTGGTAACGGCACTGGTCGTCGAGATAGAACTGGTTGTAGAAATTGTCGCCATAGATCCCGGCGCCGCGGAACCTGAAGTCCATATCGCTGATGAAGCCAAAATCGTCTTTCACGCCGCCGCCTTCCAAAGTGGGAAAGACAGATTATTACATTATGAAAACTAAAACAAGGCAAAAGTTTCACAGCGGCGGGGAAATCGCCCAGTTTCAAGGATTTCGCGGAATTTTCTGCGGAAAACCCTTGTGTTTCGGGCGCGATTCCATATATAAACCCCGTACCAAACCCGCCGGCAGGAAAGGTTCTTGCCGGCTCTTGCCTGTGCGGCTGGCATGAAAATGCGCAGCGGCGGGCCGCCTATCAACCAAGGGAAACATAAATGGCTCTCTACGAAACCGTGTTCATCGCACGGCAGGACATTTCCGCGAAAGCCGCGGAAGATCTTGCCAAGGACTTCGGCAAAATCGTCACCTCCAACGGCGGCGAAGTCAAAAAGACCGAAAGCTGGGGTCTTCGCAACCTCGCTTACAAAATCAAGAAAAACCGCAAAGGCCACTACACGCTGCTGCACATCGACGGACCGGCTTCCGCCGTGCTCGAGATGGAGCGCAACATGCGCATCAACGAAGACGTGCTGCGCTACATGACCGTGCGCATCGAGAAACTTCCGGAAGGCCCCTCGGCCATCCTGAAGCACTCGGAAGACGACCGCGACGACCGCGAAGGCGGCTTCTCGCGCGGCGGCGACCGCGGCGGCTTCTCGCGTGACCGCGGGGATCGTGGCGGCTTCTCGCGTGACCGCGGGGATCGTGGCGACCGCGGCGATCGCGGCCCGCGCACCGAAGAAACCAAAGCAGAAGGAGCTGAATAATGGCTTTCGAAAGAAAACCCTACGGGGATCGCAAACCCGGCGGCGAAGGCCGCCCCGCTGGCGGCGGCGGACGCCGTCCGTTCTTCAAGCGTCGCAAGACCTGCCCCTTCTCAGGCAAGAACGCCCCCACCATCGATTACAAAGATCCCAAGCTGCTCGGCCGTTACATCTCCGAGCGCGGCAAGATCGTTCCGTCCCGCATCACTGCCGTATCGCAGAAGTCGCAACGCAAACTGGCCCGCGAAATCAAGCGCGCCCGTTTCCTTGCCCTGCTGCCATACGTCGCAGCCTGAACCGGGTAGAAGGAGTATAGAACATGCAAGTCATTCTGCTTGAACGCGTCGAAAGCCTCGGACAGATGGGCGACGTCGTGAACGTGAAGCCGGGCTACGCCCGCAACTTCCTGTTGCCGCGCTCCAAGGCGCTGCGCGCGACGCAAGACAACATCGCCTACTTCGAGACCCAGAAGAAGCACCTGGAAGCCGACAACCTGAAACGCCGCGCCGAAGCCGAAAAAGTCGGCAAGAAAGTCGACGGCATCAAGGTCGCGATCATCCGCCAGGCGTCCGAAGCCGGCCAGCTTTACGGCTCGGTCTCGGCCCGCGACATCGCGGACGCGATCGTCGAAGCCGGCTTCAAGGTCGACCGCAGCCAGGTCCGCATGGACCGTTCCTATAAGCTGCTGGGCCTCTATCCGGTGAAAGTCAGCCTCCATCCCGAAGTGACGGTCGAAGTGACGATCAACATCGCCCGCTCGCAGGAAGAGGCGAAGATCCAGGAAGAAAAGGGCGTAGCCCTCATCAGCAAAACCGCGGAGCAGGAAGCCGCCAGCCTCGCCGAGGAAGCGATCAAAAGGATCGAAGCCGAGGAAAAGGCCAAGAGCGAAGCGGAAGCCGCCGCAGCGCCTGCTGCCGAGACCGAGGAAGCTGCCGCTTAATATCGCGGTTCTTCTTATATCGATACAAAGCAACCCGCCGCATCAAACGGCGGATTGTTTTTTGTGTTCTCGACGCCTCTTCTCCCTCTCCCGTGCTAGCGGGAGAGGGACTCCACCGCCACCTTCGGCAGTGTCGTCAAAGCGCAAAAAATGCTAAAACGGCCTTCCCTTTACCGCAAACTTCGCCTTGAACGCCTGTTGCGCGCTGGCGACGCTGGTGAAGACGCCGAAGTCGGTGATGATGCGGCCGCCCACGCGAAGGCCGTCGGGCAGGCGCTGGAGGCGCGGGCAGTGGGTGATCTCGAGATCGCGGCCCACGTTCGGCCCGGCGGGCAACCACTGGTCATGCTTGCGGTTGATATAACGTAATTTTATCAGGCCGCTGTTACTCTTTACATAAGCCAAAATATGCACTTGAAGCGAAAGAAGAATCCGTTGCCGCTGGCGGGGGTGAAATAACACCCCATTTTAGTCACAGCGCCGTTTCACCCGAATGATTCTTTTGATAGCTTAAACGCCTCATGACAGCCGACCCCGTGAAAATTTCCGACATCGCCGCATCCCGCGTTTCCGCGGAGCCCGAATACCGCGTCATGCCGCATAACGAAGAGGTCGAGCAGGCGCTTTTGGGCGCGCTTCTCGTCAACAACCGCTCGCTTGAGAAAGTGTCGGAGTTCCTGAAGCCCGAGCATTTCTACAACGCCGTCCATGGCCGCATTTACGCCGCGATCTCAACTTTCATCGAACGCGGGCAGGACGCCAGCCCCATCACGCTGAAAGCCTATTTCGACAAGGAACAGGACCTCACCCATGTCGGCGGCGGCCAATATCTGGCCGATCTCGCGGCGCATGTAATCAGCGTCGTGAATGTCGAAGATTACGGGCGCACGGTTTATGAACTGCACCTGCGTCGCGCGCTCATCACGCTGGGCGAAGATGTCGTCAACGAAGCCTACGACCATGCCGTCGAACAGACGGCCTCGCAACAGATCGAGCAGACCGAAAAACGCCTCTTCGACCTCGCGACCGCGGGGGATTTCAAGGGCGGCTTTATCCCGTTCTCGACCTCGCTCGCCGCCGCCATCAATACGGCGCAGTTGGCCTATCAGCGCGAGGGCGATATCACCGGCATCACGACGGGCCTCGTCGACATCGACAAGAAGATGGGCGGGTTGCAGAATTCGGATCTCATCATCCTCGCCGGCCGCCCCTCGATGGGCAAGACGGCGCTCGCCACGAACATGGCCTTCAACGCCGCCAAGGCTTACCTGCGCTCGAAAGGCAAAGAGGGCGCGGTTGTCGGCTTCTTCTCGCTTGAAATGTCTGCTGAGCAGCTGGCAACGCGTATTCTTGCCGATCTCGCCTCCGTCGCTTCCGACAAGATCCGCCGCGGAGAGGTGAAAGATACTGATTTCACAAGGTTTGTTGAAGCTTCCCAGGAACTCAGCGCCTCGCCACTGTTCATCGACGACACGCCGGCGCTCTCGATCGGGGCGATCCGCACGCGCGCACGCCGCCTCAAGCGCCAGCACAACCTTGGCATGCTCGTCATCGACTATCTGCAGCTCGTGACAGGTTCCGGCCGCGCGGGCGAGCAGAACCGCGTCCTCGAAATTTCCGAGATTACGCGCGGCCTGAAGGCGATTGCGAAGGAACTCGAAATCCCCGTGCTCGCCCTCTCGCAGCTCTCGCGTGCGGTCGAAGCCCGCGACAACAAGCGCCCGCAGCTCTCGGACCTGCGTGAATCGGGCTCCATCGAACAGGACGCCGACGTCGTCATGTTCGTTTACCGCGAGGAATATTACCTCGCCCGCGAAACGCCGGCCCAAGGCGTCGGCGAGCAGGGCGACAAATTCGCCCAGCGTCACGACGACTGGGTCAAGCGCCTCGAAAGCGTGCACAATGTCGCCGAATGCATTATCGCCAAGCAGCGTCACGGCCCCATCGGCACCGTGAAACTGCACTTCGACGGCGAATTCACGCGCTTCACCGACCTTGCGAATTACACAGTTGAGAGCGATGAGTAACTACGCGGGCGCGCTCTCCACCCTCGAAATTCATCTCGACGCCATCGCGCGCAATTACCTGCTGCTGACGAAAAAGCTGAAGACCGGCGCCGACTGCGCGGCGGTCGTGAAGGCCGATGCTTACGGTCTTGGTGCGGCCGCCGTGGCCCCCGCGCTCTTCGCGCAGGGTTGCCGGCATTTCTTCGTGGCGCATTTTGACGAGGCGGCGGCCCTGCGGCCGGTTTTGCCGGAGAAGGACGCCGTCATTTATGTGCTGAACGGCCCTTGGGGCGCGGAACCGCGGGATTTCATCGCGGGCGGTTTCGTCCCGATACTGAATTCGCTGTCCGACATCGCGCACTGGTCCGCGGCGGCGAAGGCCGACAACCGCCGCCATCCGGCGCTGCTGCACCTCGATACCGGCATGAACCGCCTCGGCCTGTCGGCGAAGGAGGCGGAAAGCCTCTCAAGAGACAAAAGCGCGCTTTTATCCCTTGATATCCGCTACATCATGAGCCATCTCGCTTGCGCGGATGAACCCGATCACCCGAAGAACCGCGAGCAGCTCGCGCTGTTCAGGCGGCTGACAGACGCGCTTTCCATGCCCTGCCGCTACAGTTTTGCGAATTCGGCGGGGATTTTTCTGGGCCCGGACTATCATTTCGACCTTGCCCGGCCCGGCTGCGCCCTTTATGGAATTCGGCCGCAGGATAAAGGCCCCAACCCGATGCAGGGGACCGTGACGCTGAAGGGAAGAATCCTGCAGGTGCGTATGATTGACATATCATCGACCGTTGGTTACGGTGCCAGTTATAAGGCGGTTGCCCCTGCAAATTGCGCCACGGTTTCAGTAGGATATGCAGACGGCTATCTGCGCAGCCACACCGGGCGCGGCGCGGTCGTAATCGGGGGGCAGAAGTGTCCCGTTATCGGGCGCGTCTCGATGGATACGATCATCGTCGACACAACGGCGCTGAACATTCAGCCTGCGGCCGGCGACTGGGCGGAAATCATCGGGCCGGCCCAAGGGGTGGATGAAGTGGCGGAACAGGCGGGAACAATTGGCTACGAAATACTCACAAGCCTTGGCAAAAGATACAAGCGCAGCTACACGGGCGGATGAGAGCATGAGCATCGCAGACGAACAAAAACAGGAAGTCATCCATCACTGGTCGCCGCTCGACGGATTGCAGAAGCTCGGCCACACGTTTCTCAATTTCTTCTCCGGCGCGGGTCGGCTATTCCTCTTCGCGATGCAGAGCATCTATCACTGTTTTTCGCCGCCGTTCTTCGGCCGGCTGCTGATCCGCCAGCTTCTCGACATCGGCTATTATTCGCTGCCCGTCGTCGGCATGACGACGTTGTTCACCGGCATGGTGCTGGCCCTGCAAAGCTATACGGGGTTCTCGCGTTTTTCGGCCGAGGGCGCGGTCGCGACCGTCGTCGTGCTTTCCGTCACCCGGGAACTCGCCCCCGTCCTGGCCGGCCTGATGGTCGCGGGCCGCATCGGCGCCTCGATCGCCGCAGAAATCGGCACCATGCGCGTGACCGAGCAGATCGATGCCTTGACCACGCTCTCCACCAATCCATTTAAATATCTGGTGGCTCCGCGCATCCTCGCCGGCACCTTGATGTTGCCGGCGCTCGTGCTGATCGGCGACGTGATCGGCGTTTTCGGCGGCTACCTTGTCGGCGTTTACAAGCTGGGTTTCGGTCCCGAAAACTACCTCCACAAGACTTGGGAATACCTGACCGCCACCGACGTGACCTCCGGCCTGTGGAAGGCCGCCGCCTTCGGGTTTATCGTGACACTCATGGGCTGCTACAACGGTTATCACTCGCAACGCGGCGCCCAGGGCGTCGGCGCCGCCACGACGAACGCGGTGGTTTCCGCGTCCATCCTCATCCTGGTGGTGAACTATTTCCTCACCCAGTTCTTCTTCGCGGGGAAATAGATGAGCGCCGCCAAAGCCGCAGCAGTAACCGCAAAATCCGCCGTCCCGAAGCTTGAATTGAAGGGCGTTTATAAATCGTTCGGCGCCAACAAGGTGCTGCGCGGCGTGGATATTTCGGTCCAGAAGGGCAAGTCGCTCGTCGTCATCGGCGGCTCCGGCACCGGCAAATCCGTCATGATCAAATGCGTGCTCGGCATCCTTTATCCCGACGCGGGCTCCATCACCGTCGACGGGCAGGACACGACCCACGCCAAGGGCGCGCACCGCGACGAGCTGATGCGCAAGTTCGGCATGCTGTTCCAGGGCGGTGCCTTGTTCGACAGCCTGCCGGTGTGGGAAAACGTCGCCTTCGGCCTGATCCAGGGCCGCAAGATGGACCGCAAACAGGCGCGCGAGATCGCGATCGAAAAGCTCAACGCCGTGGGCCTGCCCGCGCGCGTGGGAAATTTGTATCCGGCGGAACTGTCGGGCGGGATGCAAAAGCGCGTCGGCCTCGCCCGCGCCATCGCCTCCAACCCCGAGATCATCTTCTTCGACGAGCCCACGACCGGCCTCGATCCCATCATGGCCGACGTCATCAACGATCTTATCATCGAGACGTCCAAGGGCCTCGGCGCCACGACGCTGTCCATCACCCACGACATGGCCAGCGCGCGCAAGATCGCCGACGACATCGCGATGATCTACAAGGGACAGATTATCTGGCACGGCAATGCAAAAGACATCGACCATTCGGGCAATCTTTACGTGGAGCAGTTTATCAAAGGCTCGGCAACCGGTCCCATCAAGATGGAGCTCTAACGCCATGGCCGATCTCGCCGCCAATCCCGACAAGAACCCGAACCGCAAGGGCAAGAAGGCTCAAAGCGCGCCATCCGGCGACGGCGATGACCAGAAGCCGAAAAAGAAGCGCTCGGGCGGCCCGGGATTCTTCTCCTTCACGCGCCTTTTGATGATGCTGTTCTCCCTGGGGCTGATGGGGATCATCGCCGGCGTCGGCGCGCTCGTCTTCACGCTGTTCTATTTCGGCCGCGACCTGCCCGATTTCAGCGCGCTCACCCATTACCAGCCGCCCATCGTCACGCGCGCCTATGCCAGCGACGGCCGCCTGCTCGCCGAATTCGCTGCCGAAAAGCGGGTCTTCGTGCCCATTGCCGACGTGCCGCCGCTTGTCATCCACGCCTATATGTCGGCCGAGGACAAGAACTTTTACACCCACATGGGCGTTGACCCGGTCGGCATCCTGCGCGCGGGCATCACCGACATCATGCATCCCGGCAAGCGCCCGAAAGGCGCCTCGACCATCACCCAGCAGGTCGCGAAGAACTTTCTGCTGAAGGATGAGGTCGCGGCTTCCAACACGATCTGGGACAAGCTCAAGCGCAAGATCCGCGAAGCGATTTTATCTTTCCGGATCGAGCAGGCGCTCTCCAAAGACAAGATCATGGAACTGTACCTGAACCAGATCTACCTGGGCGCGCGCTCCTACGGCGTGGCGGCGGCCTCGCTTGAATATTTCGACAAGCCGCTCGACCAGCTGAACATTGAGGAAGCGGCCTTCCTGGCCGGGCTGCCCAAGGCGCCCTCCGAGTACGATCCCGAGCGCCATTACCAGGCCGCGCTCGACCGCCGCAATTCGGTGATCGCGAACATGCAGGAAAATGGCTACATCACCAAGGATGAAGCCGCGGCCGCGACCGCCAAGCCCATCACGGTCATCCATCGCGATGCCGACCAGGTTGTGAATTATCCCTATTTCGCCGAGGAAGTGCGCCGCAAGCTGCAGGAGCTTTACGGCGACAAGGGTCTGTATGAAGGCGGCCTCATCGCCCGCACGACGCTGAATCCCGAGTACCAGAAGTTCGCCGAACAGGCGCTGCGCCACGGGCTCGAGGCTTACGACATGCGTCACGGCCTCCACAGCGAAAAAATCGGCCATATCGACCTCAAGGACTGGCAGAAAAACCTGAAATCGGTCGACGACCCGGCCGGCACCGGCGACCTGAAGGCCGCCGTCATCCTCGAGAGCGGCGACAAGGAAGCCACCATCGGCCTGCGCGACGGCAAAAAGGCCGTCATTACTTATGCCAAGATGAAATGGGCGCACCGCAAGCATGAAGAAACGCCGACGAAAGTCAGCCAGCTGCTGAAACCCGGCGACGTCTGGCTCACCGAAGATTCAGGCGAGAAAGACAAGGACCGCCCCGTTTACTGGCTGCGCCAGATCCCAAACGTCGAAGGCGGCTTGATCGCCATGGACCCGCATACGGGCCGCATCTTCGCGATTGCGGGCGGTTTCTCGTATGAAATGAGCCAGTTCAACCGCGCGTCGCAGGCGATCCGCCAGCCGGGTTCCTCGTTCAAGCCCTTCGTCTATCTCGCCGGGCTCGAGGCGGGCTTTACGCCGGCGACGCTTATCCTCGATGCGCCTTTCGTGCTCGACCAGGGCCCCGGCCTGTCCAAATGGCGGCCGCAGAACTATTCCGAAGATTATCTCGGCCCCACCACGATGCGCGTGGGGCTGGAAAAGTCGCGCAACCTCATGACCATCCGCCTCGCGAACTACGTCGGCATGGACAAGGTCGCCGATATCGCCAACAAATTCGGCGTGACCGACAATCTGCCGCAGATGCTTTCCATGGCCATCGGCGCGGGCGACACGACGCTCCTGCGCATGGTCACGGCCTATTCGACCTTCGTCAACGGCGGCAAGAAGGTCATCCCGACGCTGATCGACCGCGTCCAGGACCGCGACGGCAAGACCATCTACGTGCATGACGCGCGTTCTTGCGATCCCTGCGGGCCGCTCGTGCCCTGGAATAATCAGGCGGTGCCGGAACTGCCCGACGCCCGCGAACAGATTGCGGATCCGCGCTATATGTACCAGATCGTCTCGATGCTCGAAGGCGTCGTGCAGCGCGGCACGGCCACCCTCATCAAGGACATCGGCAGACCTGTTGCCGGTAAAACGGGCACGACCAACGACTTCAAGGACGCCTGGTTCATCGGCTTCACGCCTGACATCATCGTCGGCACCTATGTGGGCTTCGACGAGCCCTCGTCCCTGGGCCACGCGGAATCGGGCGGCCATGTGGCCGTGCCCATCGTGAAGGAATTCATGGTGAACGCACTCAAAGACGTGCCGCCGGTGCCCTTCCGCGTGCCCGAAGGCATCCGCCTCGTCTCCATCAACCCGGCGACCGGCGTGCGCTCCAAGCCGGGCGACGAAAAATCCATCCTCGAAGCCTTCATCGCCGGCACCGAACCCAACGACCAGCCCATGATGTTCACGGGCCAAGGCGTCTCCTCCGTCTCCGACGTCACCAACGTCGGCGAAGGCGTGAACACGGGTCTCGGCGGGTTGTATTAACGGAACCGGGGTTTCTGAAGCGGCGAAGCCGCAATATTCGCGCGAAGTTACGAAGTAACGAAGGTCGTTTGGAGAGAATGCTTCGTTACTTCGTAACTTCGCGCGAAATGTCCTGTTCCGGATGATTGCGCTGCGCGCGAAGCGAGGAAGGTTTCCGTCCGTCTTTGATGATCCCGGAATTAATCCAGAATATCGATACCGAAACGCAGCATCAGCCGGTCGAGAGCGGCGAAGACGGGGTGTTTTTTCTGCTCGGTTTTGTGGATATCGGCCATTTCGCGCGCGCGCTCGTCGCGGCGGGCGGCGATGTCGGCGTCGATTTCCAGTTTCAGCTTCTGGACGTCGATTGTTTTCATCTGGTCGTCGTGCAGCTTTTGCAGGATGTTATGCTCGTTCGGCGTGATGGTGCCGTCGGCATGGGCCACGAGGTCGCCGAAATAGATCAGCGACGCGCGGTCTTCGGGGGCAGTCACATGCGGCAGCAGGTCCGAGATTTTCCGCGGCTCCTTGAGGTCGGCCTCCAGCACCTTGTCCTGGTCGGGCGTCAGCCCATAGATGCGCTCGAGGTTGCCGATGACCTTGTCCAGATAATCGCGTTCCTGCGCCGGAATCGTGCCGTCGGCATGAGCGATGGCGATCACGCAGCGCCACATGTAGAACAGGCTGTCGCTGAGCTCTTTCTTGTCTTGGGAAACGGCGGCCATGTCGCTTAATCCAGCACGTCGATGCCGAGGCGTAGCAGCATATGGTCGAGCGCGCCCGTGATGCCGTGCTGCGGGCGCAGCTCGGATTTCTTCAGGTCGTGGCGGAACATCTCGTCGGCCACGGCTTCTTTCACCTGGGCGCGGATCTGGTTCATGTCGAGGCTCGACATCTGGTCCGCGCGCAGCTTGGCGAGGATTTCCTCCTCGCGCGGGTCCATGTTGCCGTCGACGCGGGCCAGGAGCCCGCCGAAGTAGATGACCTGCCCACGCGTGGCCGGGTCGTTGATATGGCTCATCAGCTCGGGGATGTTCTGCATCTGCGGATTGTCGAGATCGGACTGGAAGGTCTTCTTCATCTCGTCGGTGAGGCCGTAGGCGCGGTCCATATTCGCGACGATGCGCTGGATATAGGCGCGTTCCTCGTCCTGCACCTTGCCGTCCGCATGGGCGATCGCGATGATGACGCGCCACATGTAGAAGGTGCTGGTGCTGACGGGATCGCCGGTGACTTGGGGACAAGCAGGTGCCATGAACCTAACCTAATCGATTATAGAATGCTGTCAATCAGCTGGGGGATATGTAAACCAGTTCAAGCCGTGGTGATGCCGAGGCGGTGGAGAAGGGCATTGAGCGCATAGGTCAGCGCGCAGCCCCGCGCCCCGTCGTCGGACATGGCGTCGGCCGCGCGCTGGGCCATCTGCTGCGCGATGTCGCGGCGGATCTCGTCGCGGATGCGCAGGGTCTCCGTCGTCACCGGCACGGCCTTGTCGAGCACGGTCAGCAGCGCGGCTTCATTGGGATGCAGTTCGCCATCCACATGGGCCACGACATGCGCGAAGTTGACCAGCAGCAGGCGCTGCTCGTCGTCGGTGATCTTCGCCAGCAGGCTTTCCACCGGCGGCGCGGTTTTCAGGTCGTCCTCCAGCTGGCCGCGCTGGGCGGCCGTGAGCTTGAAGGAACGGTCGAGATCCTGGAACAGCTGGCGGAAATGGGCGACTTCGGTCTCATGCATGATGCCGTCGGCGTGGGCGACCGCGATGACGCAGCGCCACATGGAAAAGAGGCTGTCGGTGAGGGTGCGGCCGGTCGTATAGGGTTTGCTCTGGCCCATGGGTCAATCGATCAGGTCGATGCCGAGGCGGATCAGCAGGGCATCGAGCGCATAGAACAGGGGGTTGCGGTCGGGCCGCTGCGATTGCAGGTCGGTGCGGCGCTTGAACATCTGGTCGGCCATTTCCTGGCGGATGCGCGCCATGACCTCGCCCATTTCCGCGCCCTTGCCGAAGGCGTTGTGAAGCTTCTTGAGCAGTTCGGATTCGTCCGGGCTTAAGTGCCCGTCGATCCAGGCGACGACCTGGCTGAAATAGAGCAGCAGGCTGCGCAGCTCGGGGTCGGTGATTTTGGGCAGCAGCGCCTCGATGGGCTGCGCGACTTTCAGGTCCTTCGCGAAAGTATCCATGTGCGCGGGCGTCAGGTCGTAGGAGCGCGCCATGTTCGCGAAGACCTTGTCGAAGAATTCCTGTTCTTTCTCGTGAATGACGCCGTCGGCATGCGCCATGACGATGATGGCGCGCCACATGTTGAACATGCTGTCGGTAATGGGCCTCTTCGCGGGCTGGGCGGATGCATTCGTCATGGCAAAAAGATTAACCTTTCCGTCTTTGGAGCACAACCGGATTGACAGTATGTAAAAGCAATCCTACTCCGACGCCGCCTCGGACAGCGCGTCCATAACATCCTTCTTCGTCAGGAGCTCGGGCAGGGCGATGCCCTTGGGCGCGCCGGGCCCGTAAACAACGTTGAAAGGGATGCCATAGCGCCCGAACTGCCGCAGATAGGCGGCGATGGATTCGTCGTGCTGCGTCCAGTCCGCCTGCATTTTGACGATATTGTCGTGTGACATGGCCTCGACCACGTCGGGCTGGTCGAGCACGAATTTCTTGTTCGCCTTGCAGGTCAGGCACCAGTCGGCGGTGACGTCGACGACCACGGTCTTGCCGTCCTCGACCAGTTTCGGAATCGCGGCCTGGTCCAGTTCCTCCCAGCCTTCATCCAGCGTGGGCATCGTCTGCAGTGTGATGATGATGTTCGCAAGCCACACCGCGGTCAGCAGCAGCGCGACAGACAGTATCTTCTTCAGCGTCACCATCCATTTGCCGGGCCGGGGCATGTATTTGAACAGGCGCGGCGAGACGGCGAGCACGAGATAGGGCAGGGCGAGGCCAAGACCTAAGAAGGTGAAGATCGAGAAAATCTCGAACGGCCCGCGCGCGAGCGCGAAGCCGACGGCGGTGCCAAGGAACGGTGCGCTGCAGGGCGTGGCCAGCAGCGTCGCGAAAACGCCGGTCAGGAAGTGGCCGACCAGCGTCGGCTCATGCTCGTGCTTCGCCACGATATGCCTGGCGATAAAGCGCGGCAGCGGGATTTCGAAGAAACCCCACATATTGGCCGCGAAGAACAGGACGATGAAGGTGAGGAACACGAGAAACGCCGGATGCTGGAACTGGATGCCCCAGCCCACGCTTTGACCGGCGCTCTTGAGCGCGACCAGCGCCGCTGCCAGCCCCCAGAAAGAAACGACGATGCCGGCCGAAGAGGCCATGAAATTGCGGAAGATGGTCTTCTTGTTCTCCTTGCCGCCGTGGCTGACGACCGACAGCACCTTGATCGACAGGACCGGCAAAACACAGGGCATCAGGTTCAGGATCAATCCGCCCAAGAGTGCCAGGAACAGGATCTCAGGGCTGATCGACTCCATTTCCTCCATCACCACCGCCCCTTCGCGGGGCGTCACTAAAGGGCCGGCACCTGCCGGTTTCTCGCCTAGTGTGGCAGTCCCTTCGATACCCTTGTCATGGTTGCGCCAGGTCAGCGTGAAAGGGCTCTTGGACAGGCTGGTTTTGATGGAGTCCAGCGGATCGTTGGAATGGATTTCGGCGCGCAAGGTAAGCGTCTTGGTCTTCGCGTCATAAGTCGTGACGGGCTTGCCGTAGGTCAGCCCCGCCGGGTTCTCGATGAACAGGTCGGCGTCGGCTGCCGGCGCTTCGGGCGAGGTCGCCTGCACCACGACATAGTTCTTGTTCGACGGGTCATAATCGAGCCAGACCTTGTCGAAGTGGAAATCGCCGCCCGCCTGTTGCGGCAGCTTCGCGACCGCATCCTTATACGCATCGGCATCCGATGAAGGTTTCGCCTCGCCCGCAGGGAGGCTGAGGGTCAGGTCGTGCTTTTCGGGCACGCAGATGTCATTGCAGACCAACAGGTCGACATGCAGTTTCAGGTTCAGCGGCTGGCCGGCATTCGCGACCGTCACGTCAATCGGGAAGGTCACCGCATCGGTATAAACGATATTGTCGAGGTCGAAGGCGGTGAGCCGGTGCGGCAGCGGATACTTCAGATCAGCCGACTTGAAGTTGTCCGACCCGTCCCACTTCAGCACGGGCGCGAGGCCCGCGTCGCCGGGCGTGCGCCAGTAAGTATCCCATTTCGGCTGGAGTTTGAGTTCGAGCGCGACCGGAATGACCGTCTTGTCTCCTGTGGCAGTGATTGGCGAATAGAGACGCGCCTGCACATGGTCTTCGCGCGGCTTCGGATGTTCCGCCGCGAAACTCTTCGCGGATATCAGAAGGAGCAGGCAAAGCATCAGAAAACGGCGCATGGGGGAACCCTCAAGGAGGAAAGACTTGTTCTTTCAAGAATATAGGACAGTTCCGCGGATAAATCCAATCCTCTGGAAAGGCGGGATTTAGTCCTTCCAGGCGGTTAACCGATCCATGGCCTGCCGGCGCAGCCGGTTCTGGACCGGCGGCAACCATCCCAGCAACAGGCCTTTGACCCCCAGCGCCTGGCGCAGCCAGGCATAGAGGTCGAAACGGTCGGTGTGCCGGGCGATTTTGCCGCCGCGAAACTCAAAAGATGATTCGATCCGGTTCACGACCCGGTTACCGGTGCCGGAAAATAAATAGGTCGCGGTCAGACGGGCGCGGCCCGTTTTATCATCCGCCTCGATGACGTTGAAGGTGAGGCTGAAGTCCTTCGCCCGGGCGCAGAGCATGCGCCACATCTTGCGGGCGTCGGCAGCATCCAGGTTCGTGAAGACGGGGTCGGAGAAGACCGCGTTATCGGCATAACAGGCGCCCATGGTTGCCGCGTCGCGGTTGCCGAGGGCAGTGTAGAAGCGGGTGAGGAGTTCGGCGCTGGGGTGCATTTCCGTTAGCTTCCGTCATTCCCGCGAAAGCGGAGATCCCGTGACAATCGAGCGCGGTACCTGTTCCACGAGATTCCGCTTTCGCGGGAATGACGATTAAAGGGGCGTTAACCCGCAATCACGCGCTTGAGCGTTTCGATGTCGTCCTTCATCGCGCGGTCGGCCTGGCAGAGCTCTTCGATCTTGCGCACGCCGTGGATAATGGTGGTATGGTCGCGGCCGCCGAACTTGCGGCCGATTTCGGGCAGCGAATGTTCCGTCAGCTGCTTGGACAGGTACATGGCGACCTGGCGCGGACGGGCCAGCGGACGCGCGCGGCGCGGCGAATGCATGTCGGACAGGCGGATGTTGTAATGTTCCGCGACCTTGCGCTGGATGTCCTCGACCGTCACGCGGCGGGCGCCAGCGCGCAGCAGGTCCTGCAGCAGGTCGGCGGCGGACTCGACGGTGATGGTGCGGCCGGCCAGATCTGCATGGGCGATCAGGCGGTTCAGCGCGCCCTCGAGCTCGCGCACGTTCGACGCGATCTTGGAGGCCAGGAATTCCAGCACGTCCTTGGGCATCTCGCGCTTCATCAGCGCGCATTTGGATTGCAGGATCGACAGGCGCAGTTCATAGGAGGTGGGATTGATCGTGGCCACCAGCCCCATGCCGAGGCGCGAGCGCAGGCGTTCGCCGATGCCTTCCATCTCGGACGGCGCCTTGTCGGCGGAGACGACGATCTGCTTGCCCTGGTCGATGAGGGCGTTGAAGGTATGGAAGAACTCTTCCTGCGTCGATTCCTTGCCGCAGATGAACTGCACGTCATCGATCATCAGCACGTCGACGTTGCGGAACTGCTCCTTGAAGGAGATCGTCTCCTTCGAGCGCAGCGCGCGCACGAACTGGTACATGAATTTCTCGGCCGACAGGTAAGCGACCTTGCGCTCGGGCGATTTGGCGCGGATGGCCTGCGCCGCCGCATGCATCAGGTGCGTCTTGCCCAGGCCCACGCCGCCCTGCAGGAACAAGGGATTCGGCGCGCCGTCGCCCTCCGCCACGCGTCTGGCGGCGGCATAGGCGAGCTCGTTCGAGGGCGCGGTCACGTAATTCTGGAAGGTGTAGCGCGCATCGAGCGGGGACGAGACGTTCTCGGCCGCATTTTCATTCGCGACGGCGGGGCGCTCGAAAGCGGTGACCGTATGCTGCGGGGCGGGTTTCGCCTCGCCGGACGTCGGCGCTTTCTTGGCGGCGATGACGATATCGACGCGGGCGATGGGGCCGAAATGCTGGTGCCACAGGCTGCGGATACGGTCGGCATAGTGCGATTTCACCCAGTCACGGATGAATCGGGTGGGAACCGAAAGCTCGAGCGCGTTGTTTGAAAAGCCAGTCGACTCGATCGGCTGGATCCAGGTGCGGAAGGCGGCGTCGCCGAATTCCTTTTGGAGCAGGGATTTCACTTGCTCGAAGCGGAGCGCCAGGGTGGATACGGCAGCGCTCTCTGCCGCGGCGGCGGCAGCGGTATTTCCCTTATCAAACATCAAATATCTACCCCTCGAATACTTTAGTGCTTCGATGAAGAAGCCTTGCGGCCTCTGTAAGAAATATTTTGCTTCAGGACGAAGCCAGGAATTCCTTCACATCCCGATCGCTGATTGGAGAAGAATTGGAAGAGAATCGCTCCTCCCCAGACCAGCGTGTGAACCCTCACTCATTTGCATTGCCAAGCCGAAAAACTGCGATGCTTTCGCGGTGTCGCGGCGTCTTTGGTTCCGTTACAAACTGTGAAGTGGAGCAACACTACACCGGGGGAAAAATGAGTCGCAAGAGGAATTGTGGATAAAATTTAAAAAGCAAGAAACGTATCAAATTATGAATTTTTTATGCCGCGAAATTTCTTGCAAAAATTTTCATGCGAAAAAATTTCGCTGAAAATTTTTCGGAAGAAAAGTTTTTGCGGTTGACTCATTCCAAAAACAAAAAACGCCGCAGGTCTTGCGGCGTTTTTTTGTTCGCGCGGGAGATTCTCCGCCCAGCGATTCTTATTTCTTCTTGAGCAGCTTGATTCGCGCCGAGAGACGGGACAGCTTGCGCGAGGCGTTCTTCTTGTGGAGAAGGCCGCGTGCGGCGGTCTTGTGGATCGCGGGCTGGGCTGCTTTCAGCGCTTCCTGCGCTGCCTGTGCGTTGCCCGACTTGATCGCTTCTTCGACTTTGCGGATCTGGGAGCGCATGTTCGAGACGCGGGACTTGTTGTAGCCGGCGCGGCGCGCGTTGCGGCGAATGCGTTTTTTGGCTGACTTATGAATGGCCATTTTTGTAGTTTCTCTTTCTCTAAATTCTCTTAACCGGGCTCAAACGGCAGAATCACGTCATGCGCATCCCGCAAGCCCGAGCTTTGCGTTTTTAAAGGGGTTTTCAGGCGAAGTCAACAAACTTGTGGATAAGTAAAAACCCCTGATTTTACTTGTCTTTAAAGCTTGCCGGGCGCTTCTCGACGAAGGCCGCCATGCCCTCTTTCTGGTCTTCAGACGCGAAAGTGGCATGGAACAGGCGGCGCTCGAAGCGCAGGCCTTCCGTCAGCGTGGTCTCATAGGCGCGGTTAACCGATTCCTTGACCATCATCACGGCCGGAAGAGAGAAGGTAGATATTTTGTCCGCCACGGCAAGCGCCTCGGTCATGAGCGTCGCGGCCGGCACGACGCGGGAGACGAGCCCCGCGGCTTCGGCTTCCTTCGCATCGATCATGCGGGCGGTCAGGCACATTTCCATGGCCTTGGCCTTGCCCACCGCGCGCGTCAGGCGCTGCGTGCCGCCCGCGCCGGGGATGGTTCCAATGGTGATCTCGGGCTGGCTGAATTTCGCCGTGTCCGCGGCCAGGATGAAATCGCACATCATGGCGAGCTCGCAGCCGCCGCCCAGGCAATAGCCGGCGACCGCCGCGATGACGGGCTTGCGGCAGCGCGTCAGCTGCTCCCAGTTGCGGGTGATGAAATCTTCCTTGTAGACGTCCATGTAATTCTTGGGCGCCATTTCCTTGATGTCGGCGCCGGCCGCGAAGGCTTTCTCGCTGCCGGTGATGACGATGCAGGACACGCCCGGATCGCGCTCGAAACCGTCGAGCGCCTGGGCCAGCTCGTCCATCAGCGCCTGGCATAGGGCATTCAGCGCCTTGGGGCGGTTCAGCGTAATGACGCCAACCTTCTTCTTCTGCTCGACGAGGATATGTTCATAGGTCATGGTGCCGCTCGCTTTCTGTGCGGGAAGGGCGCTGGTCGTCATGGGGCTGCTCCTGGGTGAAATCGTTTTCGTCAAAACCGGCGAAGGGAAGCGTCGCTCCCAGTACCGCGTGGCTGAACAGAAAAATATCTCGCATGGCCCGTTTTTAGCCTATTTCTGCTTGCGCGGGCAATGAAATGTTGACCGCTGGCCTTGGGTGAATTTCTGGATGCCGCCCGTCTTTTTGATGTCGCAGGTGCAGCCCGGGCATTTCTGCCCCGCCTTGTCGTAAACCGCCCAGTGATGCTGGAAATACCCCAATTCGCCGTCCGCCTGCACGTAATCGCGCAAGGAACTGCCGCCCGCCTTGATCGCGTCCTGCAAGACAATCCGGATGGAGGAAACCAGTTTGTCGAGCGCAGGCTTTTTCAGAGTCTGTGCCTTGCGCTTCGGGTCAATGCCGGCGCGGAACAACGCTTCCGAGGCATAGATATTACCGACGCCGACGACGATGGTCTGGTCCATGATCGCCAGCTTCACCGCGACCTTCTTGCCCTTGAACTTTTGGGCCAGGTATTCGGCGTTGAAGGCCACTTCCAGCGGCTCGGGGCCCAGATGCTGGAACAGCCTGTGCTGGTTAAGGTCACCCGTCGCGACCAGATCGACCAAGCCAAAGCGCCGCGCATCATTGAAGACGACTTTCGTGCCGTCCTGCATCTTTAACAGCAAATGGTCATGCTTTTCGGGGCTGTAAGCCTCGCCCTTGGCTTTCACGACCATGCGTCCCGACATGCCGAGGTGCACGATCATGGTTTCGCCATTACTGAGGCGGATCAGGATGTATTTCGCACGGCGGCCGATGGATTCGATCTTCGCGCCCGCGATTTCGGAAAGATGCTTGGGGAAGGGGATGCGCAGATCCTTGCGGTTGACCGTGACGGCCTCGATTTTCTGGCCCTTCAGGGCCTTGGACAGGCCGCGGCAGACGGTTTCGACCTCGGGAAGTTCGGGCATGGAGTGTCTTTCGTTAAATGCTGGCACGAATATAATCCCGCCCGCGGGGGCTGCCAAGCGATCGCGGTTTTATATTCCATAATGCAAAGATAGCCGAAAGGAGGACGGGCGGGGTACAATCCGTTCATGAAACTCCTCGCCTGCCTGACAGCCTTGGCTGCCTTGTTGCTCTCCGGTATCGCCAGCGCCGCCCCGGCGCAGAGTGCACCGCAATACCTGGCCTTCCAGCTCTTCACCGGCAGCTATGACGGTCGCACCGGGGGCCTCAGCGCGCCGCCCTCGCCGCTCGATCTCGCGGCAGAGGTCGAGGATATCCGCAGCCGCATCGACGCGCCCGGCACCCGCAGCCGGAAACTGGGCTTTATCCTGGGGCCGATCGCCTTCGACGATACGGACGAGCAAGTGACCGCGCTCATTACCGACGGCTTCGACATCGCCGTGCGGAAAAACATGGCGGTCGGTTTTCACATCGATGACTCGATTTTCTGGGGCCGCGTGAAGACGCTCGGCATCCCCGGCAGCATCGAATGGCTCGACTGGTCGGGCCTGCCCAGCCGGGGACGGCGCCTCGACTGGTCGGCGAAGCCGGTGCGCGCCGCGCCGCAGCTTTGCCTCAACAGCAAGGGCGTGAGCGACGCGGTTTCCGCGCGCGCTGCCGTCATCGGCCACGCGGTGGAACGCGGCTTGCGCAGGCTGCATGCGGCGGGAAAGGATGATCTTTTTATCGGTGTCATTGCGGGCTGGGAAACGCAGATGGGCCGCGACTATAAAACCAACGCGCCGCTCGGCTTCTGCGCCTTCACGAACAAGGGCTTCAGCGCACAGAACCCGCCCACCGATGCCGACGCCGCGCGTGAAGAAGTACTGAAAGACTTCATTGATATGTGGACGCGCGATCTCGCGAAGAGCGGCGTGCCCGCCGACCATATTTATTCCCATGTCGCATTCAAATCACAGACCGCCTATGAGCTGGCGAAGCGCCTGACGCCGGCGAAAGTCCCCGCCACCTATCTCGAAGCCGCGCATGCCACCCCGCCCGAAACCGCCTTCGGCCCGTCGCATGCGCCCGGCTTTTCGACCTATCCGGAGCCCGGCCATCTCGAACAGATCGCGGCGCAGCTGAAAGCCCATGGCAATCCACCATGGATTTCCGCGGCCGGTACGGCCGTCGCGCCGCCGTATGCGGGGCAAAGGTCGCATGCGACGGATATGGAGGAATATCTGGGCAACCTGTTCGGCCATGGCGCGCGGGTGGTAAATATCTTCGGCTGGGGCATGCCGGGAAACGACAATGTGCTGCGCGACGTCGCCGAAAGCGACGCTTCCATCGCCGCCTACCGAAAATTCCTGCGCGGCGACAGGCTCGCGATGCGCGCGCTGCCGCTGCCGCAGATCCCATCCGACGCCTGGGCCGCCAAGACCGAAAAAATCCAGAACGAAATGCCGGGCTATGTGACGCACCATGGCATCGCCGCCGTGAAGCCGCTGCTGGAAAGGCTCGACGCCCAGTCAAAGGCGCTGCAGTTCACCGATGCGGAAAAAACGGCTGATGAAATTCTGGCATTGATCGGAAAATAACGCCGAAGGTTCTACATGTAAACCGTGCGGCCCGGCGGGAAGATGCGGGGCACATTCGTGACATCGTCCAGCTGCATGACGGTCACCGCAAAAACCGTAAAGGCGGCCGCCACGGCGAGGGCGAGAAGAATATCGCCGGCGAGGCCGCGGTCAAAACGCCAATTCTTATCTGATAAAGACAGCTTCATGGAATTTCCAACGGGACCGCGAGGCGCGCGGTTCCGCCCCTTTTTGGCGAGACTTTCTCCGGAATTTCGGCCCTTATGTCAAAACATATACGTGCCAATTCAAGCGGAACGGGGCTAATCCGCCTGCCAGTGGCGGCGGATTTCCGGCTAGAATTGGCCAAGGTTCTATTTCAAGAGGTCAAGAGCGCCGCATGTCGTCCTACTCGCATAAACAGGAATTCGTCCATGGACTCATCCACGGCGCGGGCATCCTTTTCGGCGTTAGCTGCCTCCCCGTGCTGACGGCGCTCGCGGTCGCGCATGGCAACGTGCGCGCGGTGGTGGGCGCGGGCGTCTACGGCTTTTGCTTCCTGCTGCTGTTCACAACCTCGACGCTTTACCATGTCGTTACGGAACGAGGCGTCAAGCGCGTGCTCGAAATCCTCGACCATATCAGCATCTATTTTCTCATCGCGGGCACCTATACGCCCTTCATCCTCGTCTACATGTACAACCAGATGGGGATCACGCTGCTCTGGACGCTATGGATCCTCGCCTTCATCGGCATCGTGTTCAAGTCGCTGCTCGCAGGAAGGTTCGACGTCATTTCCTCCATCATCTACCTGCTGATGGGCTGGGCCATCGTGGCGGGCGGCAAGACGTTCTTTGCCGCGATGCCGGTCGACGTCATCGTCCTCGTCGCCACGGGCGGCGTGCTTTATACCATCGGCGTCGGTTTCTATTTGTGGGACAAGCACATGTACACCCACGCCCTCTGGCACGGCATCGTTCTGGCCGCGGCGATCTGCCATTATGTGGCGGTGTTGCTGGCGATGTAAAATAATAGCCAATACTGCGCCGAGAAATATTTACTGCGACAAGGAAAACACTAAAGCATCGAACTCTTTTAACCCCTGTACTATTGCGTCAACCTCATCGAACTCACTTTTAGGGTCAATCTGATTATGTACACGCTTCGATTTATGGGCCGTTAAGCCTCGGTTGGTTCCGAAGGTATTTATGCTGTTTAGCCAAGTTTGATCGACTTCATCACTGGATTCGCGAAAGTCGATGCCGAGAGGGACGAAGATTGTTTTCAGATTGGCAGCTTTGACGCCATTATTGCCTTTAATAATCGATTCCTTGTATTGACCAATTGCGCGGTTAAGGGCTTCGGAAAAATGTTCTTTCGGTTTTGCTCGCGAATTGGCTGTAAATGGACTTTCCTCGCCAACCTCCGTTGCCCAGCCGGCCTGATATGAAGCGACAAAAGCTAAAATAACGCGACTAACCCGGTTGGAAGTAGAGAACACCTTTGCGCAGTCATCTAACGTACTAGTGGCAAGCTCTTCCAAATAATGTTCGATCTCGGCGTGAGCCAATACCCGAAACCCCAAAGCAATATCTCTTTCTCCCTCGGTATAATCCCCGATGTCAGAAAATGTAGCAGGCAGCATATGCCGCCGAAGTTCGTCAATGCGATGCGTTAAAGAGGCGTAGAGGGTGCTGTTCATGCCCGGTTGTCCGCCTACATAAGCCTACCGTTTTCAACTTTGAATATCGGCAGTGAAGTCCCTAGTGCGCCGTTGAGAACGGTCGCCCATTTTGCCAAACGATAGGACGTTGCTTCAATGGATTTTGTTGTTCGTTCAAGAGAGGCAATGAAGTTTCGATCTCCAGCGCAAAGTTCTTGAAATCCCTTTTTAAGAGCGGCTTCATTCCCTTGCACTTTGACGGCCACGGAATCATTGCAAAAATAGAACGCCATGATATCAAAGATTGCCCTGTTGAACTTTCTTTCAAATCTTTCGCCCGTCCATTTACGATATGACGATTCGCCAAAAATGCTTTTGGTTACTTGATGGGCGTGCTCAAGCTTTTGCGCGTCCTTCATCAGTTCGACCTTGCGCTCCTCCCAAGCTGCGTTGAATTCGGCACATACCATATCTAAGAGATCTTTCATCGATCCGTTGTAGCGATGGATAAAATATTTGAATGCAAAATAGCGAATAAAAATCTCAACATCCCGCATCCGAAAGTCAGGCTTAGAGATAGAAAGCATCTCTCGTATGGCATTGCTATTGCTAGACTCCTTCGCGGCAAAATCAATAAATGGACCCGGGTGGAGCGCTTGCCTGAGTTCCTGTGGGGACAATCCAACACTGTTGGTGTTCAGGCGAAGAAAAACATGATATAGAAATGTTTCATTCGGCCAATTCTTCACAACAACCGTGCGAATTGTTTCATTCTCCCATGCGCGAATATCGTCGGAAAACCGGGAGTCTTGTCGTAGCATGGTTAATGACTTTCCATTCAAGTCCTTTCTAACTTGAAGCCCGGTAAGTTTAAGTTCTTCGAATATATCCCCTTCGCCAGTTGAGGCGAATTGACTCATGCTTAGCAAGCGCTGTTTACCGTCAATCACAATATACTTCCCCTTGTGGGTCTTGTCGGCTGCCAACACGATTTGGGGTACAGGGAAGTTCAGAAACAGAGACTCAATGAATTCGCTTTTCCTTTTCTTTACCCAAGCGTCGCGGCGCTGAAAATCTGGATTAAGAAGAATGTTGCCTTTGCGAACCTGGTTTAAAATTGTATCGACTGTCCAGTCGGTTGAATTGACGATCGCTGTCGACAGCGTACCGATATCAAGAGCGTCAAGATCATCTTCATTTTCAAGTGCCTCTTGCTCTTCTTCGGCTTCGAACATTTCAATTTGGGCGGTTGTCATTTATGCTCCGTTTTCTTATGAAGTCAACAATAGCGCCATAATATAATTTTCAATGCCCATACTGGGCTCAGCGACGATTGAGATTAGCAATAAGACTTTATGCTCACAAGTGCGGGCGTCGCTCGCCTCGCATATAAGAGGGGAGTACAAATTTGAGCAACGAAAAAGGCCGGGTCTTTCAACCCGGCCTTTTCTTTAGCTTGTCTAGGTCGAGAGATTACATCATCCCGTCCATGCCGCCGCCATGGCCGTGACCGGCATGAGCTTCTTCCTTCTTGGGAAGTTCGGCGATGGTGGCTTCCGTCGTGATGAGGAGGCCAGCCACGGATGCTGCGTCCTGCAGCGCGTGACGGACGACCTTCACCGGGTCGATGATGCCGGCCTTCACGAGGTCGGTGTAATCGCCCTTCTGCGCGTCGTAGCCGTAGTTGGTGTCTTTCTGCTCGAGCAGCTTGCCCACCACGATCGAGCCTTCGACGCCAGCATTATAGGCGATCTGGCGGATCGGGGCTTCGATGGCGCGGCCGACGATCTCGATGCCGACTTCCTCGTCGCGGTTGGCTGCCTTGAGCTTCGACAGCGCCTTCTTCGCATAGAGGAGAGCGACGCCGCCGCCGGCGACGATGCCTTCTTCCACGGCCGCTTTCGTGGCGTGGACGGCATCTTCAACGCGGTCTTTGCGCTCTTTCACTTCGACTTCGGTCGCGCCGCCGACGCGGACGACGGCAACGCCGCCGACCAGCTTCGCGAGACGCTCCTGCAGTTTTTCCTTGTCGTAGTCCGAGGTGGTTTCCTCGATCTGCGCGCGGATCTGCGAGATGCGGGCGTCGATGTCTTTCTTGTCGCCGCGGCCGCCGATGAGCGTGGTGTCATCTTTGGTGATGCGGACTTTCTTGCACTGGCCGAGCTGCTGCAGCGTGACGGACTCGAGCTTGATGCCCAGTTCTTCAGAGATGACTTCGCCCTTGGTCAGCGTCGCCATGTCTTCCATCATCGCCTTGCGGCGGTCGCCGAAGCCGGGCGCTTTCACGGCAGCGACTTTGAGGCCGCCGCGCAGCTTGTTGACGACGAGGGTCGCCAGCGCTTCGCCTTCCACGTCTTCCGCCACGATCAGCAGGGGCTTGCCGCTTTGGACGACAGCTTCCAGGATCGGGAGCATGGACTGGAGGTTGGAGAGCTTCTTTTCGAAGAAAAGGATGTAGGGGCTGTCCAGCTCGCACACCATCTTGTCCGCGTTGGTGATGAAGTAGGGGGACAGGTAGCCGCGGTCGAACTGCATGCCTTCGACGACGTCGAGTTCGGTGTGGAGCGACTTGGCTTCTTCAACCGTGATGACGCCTTCGTTGCCGACTTTCGCCATGGCTTCGGCCAGGATCTTGCCGATCTCGGTCTCGCCGTTGGCGGAAATGGTGCCGACCTGCGCGATCTCGTCGTTCTTCGAGACTTTCTTGGCGCGCGCCTTGATGTCGTCGACGACCACGGCGACGGCCTTGTCGATGCCGCGCTTGAGGTCCATCGGGTTCATGCCGGCGGCAACCGACTTCACGCCTTCGCGGAAGATCGCCTGCGCCAGAACGGTCGCGGTGGTGGTGCCGTCGCCAGCCATGTCATTGGTCTTGGAGGCGACTTCGCGCACCATCTGGGCGCCCATGTTTTCGAAATTGTCTTCCAGCTCGATCTCTTTCGCGACCGTGACACCGTCTTTGGTGATGCGGGGCGCGCCGAAGGATTTCTGGATGACCACGTTGCGGCCCTTGGGACCCAGCGTGACTTTAACGGCGTTCGCCAGCGTGTCGACGCCCTTGAGCATCTTCTGGCGGGCATCTGCCGAGAATTTTACGTCTTTAGCAGCCATTGTATTTGACTCCTTTTAACTCTGTTTAACTTAAGCGGCCTTGGACTTCTTGGCCTTGTTTTCGATGATGCCCATGATGTCGGCTTCTTTGACGACCAGGAGCTCTTCGTTGTCGATGTTGACTTCGGTGCCGGACCATTTGCTGAACAGCACGATGTCGCCTTCTTTCACGGCGAGCGGTTGTAGTTTGCCGTGTTCGTCACGGACGCCGGTGCCGACGGCCACGACTTCACCCTGTGCGGGTTTTTCTTTCGCGGTGTCGGGGATGATGATGCCGCCGGCGGTCTTGGAATCGCTTTCCAGGCGACGCAGCAGGACGCGGTCATGCAGAGGACGGAATTTCATGAGGTGATTTCCTTCTCATAAAGCAAGGTTGAATACCCGGTTTCAAAGGAAGCCTAACCATTAGCACTCCCCTCGGGTAAGTGCCAAAGATGTAACCTTGCCGGGGGTATTTTTCAACCTGAATCTGATCGGAAAAGTGAATAAAACCAAAGGCATTACTCTCTTTTTGGCACTCATGGGGAAAGAGTGCTAACTCTTTGATATTGCAGTTTTTTGGCACAAAACGCCTAATTTATGGTTAAATAGTAATAGGGGATTGTTACTTACTGTTAAAGGATATGCCAGATTTAGAAGGAGGTTTCAGGTATATGGCAAATTTAGTTTTGCAACTGCGTGACTACCGGCTCACGACCGCTGAAATTCTGTATCACATGCCCGACCACCCGAAGCTTCTCCAAACATTTCTCTGGCAGGAATACGACCTCGCACCCCATTTCCCGGAGCTGCGGCGATTCCTGGATTTCTGGGTGAAAGAGATCGAAGGCAAGCTGCATTCCGTTCGCGTCGCGAACAAAAAGCTCATCACGCCGGACGAGATCCGGTACGGCAGCGCGGAATATCTCATCCATTAAGGATTTAAACTGGACCACCCCGACGAAAGTCGGGGTCCAGTTTATACAACTCCTATCGCATTATTTATGAGATAGAAGTCAAATTGACTGGACCCCGACTTTCGTCGGGGTGGTCGTAACGTTGAGTGTTTGAGAGCAGGCGTGAAAGCCTGTTACATCAGCATTCCCAGCAGGGACATCTTGGCGACAGCCTTCAGCGTGTTCTCGACGCCTTCGCCCTTTTTGTTCTTCTTGTCGTCGGCCAGGCCCATGACGGTGCTTGCGCCCATGCCCAGCGCCGCGGTGCGGCCATAAGCCGAAATCGCGCTGTTGAAGGAATTGGCCAGGAAATTGACGCGTGCGAAGAACATGTAAAAACTCCAAATAACGTCCCAGTATCCCCCCGCCCGGCTTTCCCGTCAACCGGCCTTTTGAGGGATAGAGGGGCTTATTTCGCTTGACATTTATTATGTAAATATATAAACTCCCCCAACGCTGGAGAAAACCATGCCCGAGATCAAAAAGCCCACATACCCCTCCTATGAAGACGCCGGACCCGAGGCCCAAGCCCAGATGAACCCGCTTATCCGGGAACTGGAAAACCAGCGCTGGTCGGCGGAGACGGTGACGGGGTTCGGCGAACAGGCCCGCAAGGATTTTCACCGCAGCGTCAAAGCCATCGAAAAATTCCTCGAAGACCCGACATCGCCCGAGGCGGACCAATCCATCGCCGACGGGCTGCGCGACCTTTACCTGAGCGCGGCCGGGAACCTCGCCATGACCTTGAGCGCGGGCGAAGAAGTCCTGCGCCGCTACGACAGCGATTACCTCGAACAGGCGGCGGAAGAACTGATGATGGTGGCCCACGACAACAAAGACCAGGAGCCCTACCAGCAGCAGATCGCGACGCTCTGCAAGCGCCGCGACGAGCTGCATGAGCGCCTGAAGGTGCTGGCGCTGCCCGAAAAATCGCACGACTTCGTCTGCACGGCGATCGGCAAGCTGGAAGGCGGGCGGCAGCTCAGCGTCAGCATCAATCGCGGCCTGCCGCTCGAACAACCGGTGGCGGTCAAGGCGCCGTTGCGCCTGGTGAAGCGAATGACGCCATGAAAATTCCTTTCCTCGACAAAAAGAAGCCGGTCGATATGACGGAAGCCGAGCTGGAAGCCGGCATTCAGCGCTGTGACAAAACGCTGCGCAAATGGCCGAATGTTGGCGCGATCGTGGCGCATGCGACGATCTTCGCCGCGCCCCTCGGCGGCATCATCGCGCTCGCCGCGGGCGGCTGGGTTTTCACGCCGCTGGTATTGCCGGCGACGCTCGGCAGCGGCTTCGGCACATTCTTCGGCTTGGGCTACGCGTACAAAGGCATCATGACGCAGGCGCAGCAGCGGCGCGAAGGATTTTTCGAGGCGCTCACCGTCAAGGTGGAAGCGCGCCAGGCCGCGGAAGCGGAGGCCGAGCGCCTGCGCATCATGACCGCGGAAGATAAATTCAACGCCGCGGTGAATGCCGGGCTGCCGCTGGAAAATTCGATTTCCGTCCGCAAGGCGCTGCGCCTCAAGTTCCCCGCGCCGCCGATGCCCGATCATCACAATGGCTTTGCCCGCGTGATGGATATCTTCCGGCCTTCCTGTTAAGGCGGCGCGCATGAGAATTCCTTTTTTCAGCGCGATGATGCCAAAAAAGATGACCGAGGCCGAGCTCGAGGCCGCCATCGCGCGCCGCGATTGGCTGCTGGATCGGCAGCCGAAGATCACCAAGTTCATCGCCTATACGACGATACCGGCCATCGCTGTCGGCCAGATCACCAAGGCCGTCATGGCGGGGTCGCTTGCCGCCGCTTCTGGCGTGGGCGGGCTTGTCATCGGCGGAGCTTATCTGGTCGGCGCGTCCGTGGCCGCCGGCTATGCCCTCCGGATCGCCCTGCACCAGCGCAACAAGATGACCGATGCGTTTAACGCGAAAGTGACGGCGCGCATCGCGGCGGAGCAGGATGCGGAGCGCCAGCGCGCGGCAGATCACTTGCTCGGCCTCAAGGCCGCCGAGAATTTCAATGCCGCGATCGAGGCCGGCCTGCCGCTGGAGGCGAGCATCAAGGTCCGCCCCGCGCTGAAGCTCAAGCGTCCCGAACCGCCGCAGCGCCACGGCTTCGCGCGCGTCAAAGACTTCCTCAACCCCCGTCTGTAGGGCACAAGCATGCTTTTCAGATCCTTAAATGAGAAGATGCTGGATGTACTGAGCAAAAGATTCGTGCGCGCCGTCGAAAAGAGCGTGCGCACGATGAGCGACGCCGATGTCAAAAAGGGCATGGAGCGTTGCGATACGACGCTGGGCAGGCGCTGGTGGGTGGAAAAGCTCTGGCGTCCGCTACCGTTCGTCTTTCTTGCTGCGGCCCTCGTCGGCGTCTGCCTGGGCGTCGCCGGCACGGCGTCGCCGCTGCTCGTGGCCGTCACCGTCGGTTCCATGCTCACGGGCGGCGGCCTGATCGCGGGCGACGCTGGTTGCAGCCTCGCGCGCGGTCATGCGCATTTGCGGCGCCAGTTTCTCGACGTCGTCGCCGTCACCAAGGTCAGCCTGCGCGACCACAAGGCGGCGGAGGCGCACCGCCAGGCTAGCGCCCTGGTCGATAAGATTTATGCCGCCGCCGACGCGGGTCTGCCGCTTGAAAAAGACATTTTTGTCGGAAAATCGCTGCGGCTGAAATTCCCGCCGGAAGCGCCGGTAGCAAGCTCCGTCGCCAGCTATGCCCGGCCCGTCCTGCCCGGCAGCGCGCCCCGTTAGGGCTGCGGCGGCTTGTGCCGGAAGCGCACCGGCTTCTTCACCGAAATATCATGGTCAAGCGCGGCGTCGAATTCAAAGGCCAGCGTTTTCTTTGCGCGGGGCCGCGGCCACAGCCGCTGGCCGTCCGCATCGACCACGATATTGTCGCGCGTCACGACTTCGATGTTGTTATTGCGCGTCAGCGCGAAGAGGCGATTGTTCTCGAGCTTCGCGTCCCAGACGATGCGCGCCGCCTGGTCTTTCTTCAGGCGCGGGGCAATCAGCTGCTTGGCTTCGTCGCGCGTCAGCAGCCGCCTTGCGACGATATACATCTTCGAGCGGTTATATTGCTCGGTCGATGAGAAGTAGGCATTGCCGATCGGGCTGTCATAGAAATAGAAGATGTCGCAGCTGGCCGGAATATCGAGTTTCCGAGGATCGCGCGAGGATGCTTCCGCGTTCGTGGCGATGCCCGCGGGGGTCTTCTTGCTTGGCCGGATAAATTCGACGTAGGTCTTCATGGCGAAGGAATAGCCGAGCTTTCCCGCTTTGTAAACCGGCCTATCGGTGGCGCGGATAGGATGGATTTTTCAGGAAGTTCTTCAGCGTTGATTCATAGGCGGCCTTGCGCTCGCCTGGCGAAGCGAATTTGTCCGCGTCGAGCGGGGACTGCACGTCCTTCTTCGCCGCGTCGGCGGCTTTTACCACGAAGTTGTAGTCGGGGACGATGCTCGCCTGCTGTTCGACCGTAAAGTCGGTCAGGTCGCGGCCGTCCTTCAGGCGGTAGACATAGGTGGGGAACTGCTTGTCCCAAGGATTGAGCTTCGCGAAGAAACGCTCGGCGGTGCGCACCGGGTCGTCATGAACCCCATTTTGGTTCTGCCAGACGTGGGTCATTTCATGCGTGAATTTATAGCTCTGCCAGAAAGGCACGCCGGGGGCCGAATAGTCGGGCGTCCGGTCGTCTTCGAGGATCGTGCTGCCGAAGGTGATCGCGCCTGCGCGGAATACCTTGCGCATCGCGTCGGAGACGAAAGACTGGTGGATGCGAACCCTGGAATAATCGACCGAGTTTTTAAAGATGGGCGTCAGCATTTTGACTTCGCCGGGCGTCAGGCCGCGGCCCGGCAGGTTGGGTAGTACGAGGTGCTGGAGACCCAGGATCATCAGCGTCCCGACAGTGCCGGCGCGCAGCAGCTTTATCCACCAAGGCACCTTCTTCTTGAAGAGGAGGGTATTGCGCAGCAACGCCTTGTTCTTGTCGGACAGCTTCATGGCAGGTGGAATCGCGCATTGTTGATGATGGGCGGCACCATAGGAAATCGCGCGCCAGGAGTCAACAATTATGTCAAATTCATTTTTTCGGCAGTTTCAACGCGAAAGCTTCGGCCGTGCCGGCCTTTTCATCAACGATTGTGATGCCGTTATGCGTGCTGTCGGCAACCCACAGCTTGCCGTTCAACTGCATCACGTCGCCCGGTTCGGCCAGCGCGTCTTTGGGCAGCTTGATAGTCGAGAGCGTCTGGTCCTCCAGGTTGTAAAGGCGCAGCGCATTGTTATAGGTATCCGCCACCACGATGCGGCCCGGCTGTGCATCCAGCCCCTGCGCATGCTGCATCAGCGCGCGCGGATATTTGCCGTCGACAATCCCGAAATCGAACAGCCCGGTGCCGATCAGCGTTTTCACCTGGCCGTCTTTCAGCACGCGAAGGGAAGAACTCTCGGCATCGACGAAGTAAATGTCATTGCCCATGATTGACAGGCCGCTCGGCTGCGCAAGGGCCGCGTCGCTCGCGGCGCCGTCCTTGATATCCTCGGCGCCCGTGCCGGCCAGGACCGAGAGCGTCTTCTTGTCGGTATCGAGCGTCCACAGCTGATGCAGCCCGGCCATCGCGATGACCAGCGTCTTGCCGTCGGGGAGCATCTTGGCGTCCCAGGGCGAGGCGATAGCGGTTTTCAGCGCATCGTCGTTCGACGCGTCGCGGTCCGTGCCACGCTCGCCGGTGCCCGCCACGCGCGCCACCGTCTTCGCCTTGAAGTCGGCATAGCGGATCAGGTGGTTGCCGGTGTCGGCGATATAAATTCCGTCCTTCGCAATGCCAAAACCGCGCGGATGGTTGAACGTCGCTTTCGAAAAATCGCCGTCAACCGCGCCTTCCGCGCCCGCGCCGATGGTGACTTTGACATTGCCCTTCATATCGAAGCCGAGCAGGCGGTTATGGCCGGTATCAGCAACAAAGATGAGCTCGCCCCAGGGCGTCGTATCGGCAAAGCCGAGGCGCGCGGGAAAAGAAAGGGTGGATTTATCCTCCTCCTTCATCTTCAGGCCCTGTATCGGCGCGGCAGCCGAGGCATTCTCGAGCGCTTTCGAAATATCGCTCGCGATTTCATCTTTATGCCCTTCGCCGGCATAGCGGTTAACCTCTTTGCCATCGGGGCCGAGCAGGATCAGCGTCGGCCAGGCGTCGACGCGGAACGCGTCCCACACATGGAAGGCGGAGTCATTGATAACGGGGTGCGTGATGCCGAAACGCTTCGCCGCGGCCAAAATCCGGTCATTGCCGCGCTCGCCTGCGAATTTCGCCGAATGCACGCCGATGACCAGCAGCCTGTCGCCGAACTGCTGTTCCAGCGCCTTCAGGTCGGGGACGACCTGCATGCAGTTGATGCAGCCATAGGTCCAGAAATCCAGCAGCACCGCGCGGCCCTTGGCATCCTCCGCCGTGACGGGGCGGGCGGTGTTCAGCCACTCCTGCTTGCCGTTGAACAAGATGTCATAGGGCGTGTCCTCCGCGCGCGCCGGAACAGCGACGGTCAGGAGGAGCAGGGCGAATGCCAGGATGCGATACATCATAACCTCTTATTCGCGGCGATCTGCCGAAAAGTAACGCAGGATTGGAATCGCGCAAAATTTAACGTTCGTATTCAAAGATATGCGCCCGGACTTTACGCTCAATCTGCCGGGGCCCTAGAAGGGCCGACGCCGGCTCAGCCCTCGCCGCTGAAGCTCACTTCGAGGCCGCGCTTCCTGAAATAGGACTGCATCATCTTGCGGCCCGCGCGATTGTTATAGGTCAGCCGCGACGGATCGATTTCGACCGCCTTCTTTCCGCCCAGTGCCGCTTTCAGCGCGGTGATATGCGTATCGATATCCTTATTGTCGTTATTGACCGAGGTGTAGATATTTTCCAGCGCCTGGTCGAGGGTAAGGGCGGTCATGGGCAGCGATCCTTCTGTAGCGTCGATAAAAGGAAGAGCACCATAGCATCTATTCCATACACCGCAAGTTTCAGTATATGAAAAATCAGCCCCACTTTACGGATGAGAACATTTGCGGTACAAAGAATCAGATTTCGTAAATATGCGAGGCAGGCTTGGTCCAGCGCGTCAGTACAGTGGCATTCCGAGACGTAAAGGCGCAGAACGCGTCGGGAGCCGCGCGTTTGGCTAACCGGGTGATGATTTGCCTAATCGCAGCGGGGCTTTTGTTCTGCGCATCCAGAAGCGCGTTTGCCGGGGAAGACAAGTGCCCATTGAACGACGCGGAATATATTCCCCAGCATCAGGTCATCGCCGACAGCTATGACAAGAATGTGAATCTGATCAATAAGACCCTGTCTTTCATTCTCCGCGTCGAAAGAGGTAATCGAGGCGTGGCATCGCGCGGCGTCTTTCTCAACTTCGACGCCTATAACAAAGCCGGACAGCGTGTCAGTACCATGCGCTTTGGGGATGCATGGTCGAACGGCATGTCCCGGCAAAGCTTCTCAACCTATTGGGGCCAATACCACGAGCCCGGGGACATGGGTTGGAAGGAGCTGAAACACCCGGCAAGTTTTTATCCGGTGGGCGTGAATAAGGATTATTCCCAAGCATCTCTCGAAGACGCGCCATATCTGCTTATTTTCCCCGGAACTTTGTGGGAACTGACCTATAATTCTTTCAATAACCCGCGAGATTGGGACGACTACATTCGCTTTTACACGAAAGACAAAATCTATCCCGATTTTCGCGAGTACGATTTCTGGGTGCGCAAAAAATGCGGCAGGGACGAGGATAAAAGTTAATGGTCCAGCGCTTCATCATGCTGGCCCTAATGACGGGTTTCTTGGTAGCCTCGATTTCGCTGCTTCCGCCAAATGCAATGGCAGAAACGCCTAAACCAGTCGAATATATTTGGCTATCAAAAGCAGCTTACGCTTTAGCGGCCATGCCGGCGGGCGATGATGTAATAGTTTTCGGCACGAAATCCTTCCTCTATTTTGATGATAAAGTGAAAAGAGAGGGCGGGTACGCGGGGTCCGTGGGGGCGCATTTTGCGGGACCATTAGGCTTTGACGGCTATGTTCAGGCTGCGCAACCCTTGCATGGCTCAGGTGCCCTCATTGCGGGAGTAGATCATAAAGGCGGAGGATGGTTTTCGTTTGACGGCGACAACAGGCGTGGCGTCGTTTTGAAGATGTCCCCTTTTACCTCGGCTCACTTTCCCGAGCCATTCAAGGTTGAAAAACTTGCGCCCGTAGATGATCGGGTCCCATACGCCGTAACGGTGGGCAGAGGCGATGAAGTCATTCTGCTGTCGGGAGCGGAGCAAAGTCATTTCACGTTGACGATCTATGACGCTGATCTGGCGACTAGACAATCCGTAACCTTCGGTATTGGCGGCGGTGGCGATGTCGCCATTACTCAAAACGGCGATTTGGTTGTAGTTGGATTTGAAAGAAGTAAGGAAGGACACGATGACCAGCCTGCCTATTGGGAATATTCTCCAAAGCTTGAGTTGGTTAAGCATAAGATTTTGGACAGCGCCGGTAAGTCGTCGAGCAGCGGAGATGTTCTTATGCGCATTTTGGTCCACGAAAAGGACGTGTATCTTCTATATGGATGGGAAAATTGTTCCGGATGCAAACGAGAAGGAACTTCGGTTCTTTGGCTAGAGAAGCTGCAAGGCGATTCGACTTGGAAACAGGCGATCACTTACGATCGCGAGGCCAAGCTATCACTTTCACGAGAGGGTGAACCGTTGCTGTTGGAGCCCAAGAAGGATGCTGTGCACGAGATATTATTCAGCCGCGACGGTGGAAGGCAACAAGAAGCCTTGCTTGAAAGGCCGTCACAGCCCGTGGAATGCTTCCCTCCTGAACATTATTATCAAATTCTTGGTGTCTTCCCGACATCGTCAGGAGATGACCACATCGTCTTTACCATCAGGCCGCTTGATAGCTATGAGGCGGGTTGTGTAGCAATCGGGAAGGTGAAGTTGTAATGGTCCAGCGCGTCAGTACAGTGGCATTCCGGGGCGTCGATGTTCTTGATATCGACGTCGAGGCGCAGATTGCGCCGGGCCTGCCGCATTTCAATATCGTGGGCCTGCCCGACAAGGCGGTCGGTGAATCGAAGGAGCGCGTGCGCGCGGCCATCCATGCCATCGGCCTCGCCATTCCCGCCAAGCGCGTCACCGTCAACCTCGCGCCCGCCGACGTAGTGAAAGAGGGCAGTCATTTCGACCTGCCGATTGCCTTAAGCGTGCTCGCGGCGATGGGCGTTTTTCCGTCGGAAGATTTATCGCAGTACACGGTGCTGGGCGAATTGTCGCTGGGCGGCGGCATCCGCGCGGTCGCGGGCGTGCTGCCGGCCGCAATCTCGGCTTCCGCCAACAACCGCGGCATCATCTGCCCCGAAGATTGCGGCAGCGAGGCCGTGTGGGCGGGCGATCTCGAAGTGCTGGCGCCGCCGAACCTCGTGGCGCTGCTCAATCACATGAAGGGCACTCAAGTTTTGTCGCGCCCGCTCCCCGTCCTGAGCAACGACAATGCTTCGCGCCTCGACCTCGCCGACGTGAAGGGGCAGGAAAGCGCCAAGCGCGCGCTCGAAATCGCGGCGGCCGGCGGGCATAATTTATTGATGATCGGGCCGCCGGGCTCCGGCAAGTCGATGCTGGCCGCGCGCATGCCGGGCATCCTGCCGCCGCTGACACCGGCCGAGGCGCTGGAAGTGTCCATGATTCACAGTATCGCGGGCCAGCTCGAAGGCGGACGGCTGATCCAGCAGCGCCCGTTCCGCGACCCGCACCACACCGCCTCCACGCCGTCGATTATCGGCGGCGGTTTGCGCGCGAAGCCGGGCGAAATTTCGCTTGCGCATCACGGCGTGCTGTTTCTCGATGAGCTGCCGGAATTCCAGCGCCAGACGTTGGAGGCCCTGCGCCAGCCGCTCGAGACACGCCGCGCCCTCGTCTCCCGCGCGAATTACCATGTCACCTTCCCGGCCAAGTTCCAGCTTATCGCCGCGATGAACCCCTGCCGCTGCGGCCATGTGGCCGATCCCGCGCTCGCCTGCGGCAAGGCGCCGCGCTGCGTCATGGATTACCAGGCGAAAATCTCCGGCCCCGTCTTCGATCGCATCGACCTGCATATCGACGTTCCGGCAGTGAAAGCCGCCGATCTCGCGCTGCCGCCGCCGCGCGAAACCTCGGCGCATGTGGCATTGCGCGTCGACGCGGCGCGGCGCATCCAGGAAGAACGGTTCAAAAAGATTTCCGCGCCCGCGCCGCTCATCACCAATGCCGATGCCGACGGCGACGTGCTGACGCAGATCGCGCCGCTCGACGCGCGGGCGCAAACAATGCTGACCTCAGCCGCTGAAAAAATGAAATTATCCGCGCGCGGCTATCACCGCACGCTGCGCGTGGCGCGCACGATCGCTGATTTGGCGAAGGCGGAAACGATCGACGGCAATCACGTGGCGGAAGCCTTGAGTTATCGGCGCATCCGCTCCGGCACGGCGCTCGCAGCCTAGATTTTGCTCCATAGCTTCTGCCACCAGCTTTGCTGGGGCGTGGCGGCAGCCGGTGCGGGTGCTGCGGAGGCCGCTTTCACTTTTTTGGATTTGGCGGGCGTAGCAGCGGCGGCGGTCGTATCTCCGCCCTTGAACTTGGTGCAAAGCCCGTTGGGAACCATCAGGTAATCGGCGCGATCGCTCCCCTTGACCGATTTCCCGGCGCAGGCGTGAGCGTTCGTCTTGCAGTCGTTCTTGCCGGCTTTCGCGACGCCGTAGCATTTTTCCGTCTTCGGCGCATCGGCCGATGCCGACAAAAGCGCGGAACCATAGAGCAGCGCCGCCATGGCGACTGCCGTCGCAATCTTTCCATTCATGCAGGTCCCCCCTTTGGTTGAAAACCGAAAGACGGAATTCGCTGGCAGGCGCGTTCCGTCTTTCGGCCATGCAATGAGACATGGCAACAGCCTTTGCCAATGTTCCCAGCTTCGATTCTAGGGGGCAGAGCTTACCGCAAGCTTACGGGGCATGCCCGGGCGCAGGGGCGGCATTCGGGTCGGGATTGTAAGGATCTTCCGGCGCCGCGGGTGCCGGCGCTTTTTCTGCGGGCGCGGGAGCAGGCGTTACGGGCGCCGCAGGCGCGGCCGTCGCCGCGGGAACCGCTGCCGCGGCGGGGGCCGGAACGGGTGCTGCCGCTTTCAGCATGTTATTCGCCGCACCAGGCGTATAAGGTTTCGCTTTCCATTCCTTGACGAGCTTGTTCGCCTGGGCGATGTCGTCCGGCACCATGGTCTTGGACAGGAAATCTTTTTCGGTGGCGGCCTTGTCATTGTTCTGCGCGGCCGACAGGCTCAGCCACATCAGCGCCTGCACGTTGTCGGTGGGACCGACGCCGAGACCTTTTTTATAGAGCAGCCCCAATTCGTACTGGGCGCCCTTGTCGCCAGCATCGGCGGCATTGCGCAGCCATACGGCGGCCTGCTTGTAATCTTGGTCAACGCCGCGTCCCGTCAGATAGGTGTCGCCGATGAGGCGCACCGCATCGAGCGATCCCTTGGCCGCGGCCTTGTCGAGCCATTTACGCGCCTCCGCGTAATCCTGCGCCGCGGTGCCGAGTGCGCCCGCCATCTTCAGCGAGGTCGCGTTGTCGCCGTCCATCTGGTAATATTTCGCGAGCGTGAGTTCATCGCCGACCGCGCCCTGGTTGGCGGCGGCCAGAAACCATCTCAGCGCTTCCTGATCGTCCTTCTTCGTGCCCTGCGCCTTGAAATACATCATCGCGATCTGGCGCTGCGCCGAAGCGTTGCCCTGCTCCGCCAGCGGCTTGAACAGGTAGAGCGCGGTCGGATAATCCTTTTTGCTGTAGGCTGCCATCGCGTCCTGCAGCGGATCCGCGAAAGCGGGGCGGACGGCAAGCAGAATGAAGCAGGCGAACAAGGCAAACTGGCGCATGATGAAGTCCCCCGGGAAGGATGCGAAAAGGATTCGCAAGTACCTGAAAATATTCGCCAAGGGCAGCGGCTTTGTCAAATTGGCGCTTTGCAACATTGGCCCTCCGCGGACGAATTGTCCAGAATTATCGAAACGGCGCGGGGTTATGAATAGGGATGTCAGCCGTCGCCGGCGTTTTTCGCGCTGGTTTTGGGCGCGGGCTTTTGCTTGTGCTCCAGCGCCCAGTTCTGCGCCTTCTCGCGCGCGTTCGCGATATCCGTCGCGGACAGCAGGTAGGCCAGGTCGGTGCAGGAGGGCGCATCGGGAAGGCGCAGCGTCATCGACGACAGCATCATCCAGACGCAGGCTTCCTGCGTGTCGCGTTTGACGCCCCAGCCGTTCTGGTACAGCATGCTCAAGGCTGACTGGGCCTGCGCGTCGTTCTGTGCGGCGGATTTCAACAGCCATTTGCGCGCGGCGGTGAAATCCTGCTTCACGCCTTTGCCGTACTCGTACAAGCACGCAAGATAATACTGTGCGTCGGCGTTGCCGCGCGCGGCCGCTTTTTTCAGCCATTTTGCTGCTTCGTCGTAATTCACGGGCGTGCCGACGCCCTCATAATACTGCCAGCCCAGCGTGAACTGGGCCGCCGTGTCATTATGCTGGGCCTTCGCGCGCAATGCTGCCAACCCGTCGGCGCGCGACGGCACCGCGAGCAACAGGAGCGCGGCTGTGAAAATGATAGCGCAATATCTGGTCATGCGTTTCCCCCGAGAATCCTGAAAAAGCAAACCGTCACTGTCTCTAAAATAGAGGATGCCGGCAGCTTCTTACAGAGGGCTTACGCGATGATTCCCGCAGCTTCCGGGTGCCGGGAGCGGTGTCCGAAACGGTTAATAAATCATTAATTTTTATAACAATATCAAAATGTTGAAGTTTTCATTAACCATAAATTTTTATTACAACTTTTGTAATCCGTGTTACAATATAAGAAATGTCAGCGGAAGGCCTGAAAAGGGGTAGCCGATGAGCGAACTACAGTCACCGAACTGGAACGAGGCGAAGATCGATCCGCTGCAGCTGCAGGGCGCGGTGGCGGCGCGGCTGGAAAGCATCGCGAAAGAGCACAACGCGAACCCGTCCAAGTTCATGGCCCAGCTCAAGGGCGGTGGCGATACCTTCGGTATCGGCGACATGAAAACCAACAATCCCATGTATGAACAAGAGCCGAAGGGCGCGTCGAGCTCCAGCTTCCTCATGATGGGCAAAGCTCAAAATAAAAAATCTGCGCGCATCCAGCAGCTCAACAGCCAATATGACGCGATGGGCTTGCCCAAAAGCTACTCAGAGCGCAAAAGGGACGCCCAGACCTACAGCCGCATTATGAGCGGCGGCGGCCGCGTGAAGAAGAATAACGACCCGTTCAGCGGCGGCGGCGACCGCGCGCTGGTGGAACAGTGCAGGATCGCGCGCCAGTCGCTCGGCACGGAGGGCGGCTACGTCAGCCCGCAGGGCATCAAATGCAATCCGCACATCGCGATGCAGCTCGGCGGTGCAGATCTTTACAACACGATGCTCGACGCGGGCCGCGAAAATACCAATCCGCATGAATACCGTGCGCTCAATGGCGCGGTCGACGGCAACGTCGGCCTCACAGACGCGGCGAAACTGGTCAGCGACGACACCAAGGTCGCGTTCGTCCAGAAGATGGACGATCCCAAGCCGGTGGCGACAATGCTGCTGTCCGAGGACGAAACGAAAAAGGTCACCAAGCCCAAGCTCATGGCCCCGAAGCCGCCGGGCGTGGACGGCCCCAGCCCCAATGGGCTCATGGAGGCATGATTTAGTTTCTGACGACTTCTTAAGCCATAGTCTTGATGGGCCGCTTTTTGGACGAAGCGGCCCTTTCCTTTTGCGGGTCCTTTTCCCAGGAAACTTTGGAATTCAGATCTGGAATTTGCCGGGTTGTTTGGACGGCGGCGTATCGTCCGGCGTGCCATTCGCCATTTTGACGCCCGGCACGGCCGGCACGGGCTTTTCATCTGCTGCGGGCGCGATCACCGTCGGCGCGCCATTTGCGTTGGCGTCCGCATCGGCGACGGACGTTTCGGCCGGACGCGGGTTCCAGGAAGCGGCTGGCCGGCTTGTCGCCACAACCGGCGTCGGAATCGTCACGACGACAGGCTGCGGCGGCGCCAGCGGCGGTGCGGCCGGGGGCGGCTGGGGCGGCGGCGCGGCGGCTGTCATTTCCGGCGTTTTCGGTTCGTCGAGTTTCTGGTTACGGCGGCGCATCAGCGCAAAGGCGGCGCCCAGCGCGCCCAGCACAGCAAGGCCGCCGATGATTTCGCCGGTGTGGTGTTTCGGCGCGGGGCTCTCCTGCGGTGCGGGCGGAATGTTTTCGACCGGCGCCGGTTTCGCCACTGTCACCGGCTGCGCGGTAGCACCTTGCGTTTTCAGGCTCTGGGTCTGCAGGGTCTGCTCCTGCACGGTCTGTTGCACGGGCGCCAGCGGCGCCTGTTGCGCGAAGGCGGGCATCGCTGCGAGGGTGAAGACGGCGCTTAGCGTGGCGGCGCGGGCCAGTTTTTTGAGAGGGTTTTTCATGGCGCGGGCGCTTTTCCTTCCGGGATAAAAATCGGTACCGAAAGCTTATAGCATGACGTAAGTATTATGTCAATAGAACCCGTATGGTTCGTTTTCGACGGTTCATTCTGAAGCCTGTCGTGCCCTTTAAGAAAAATCGAAAGACCGCCTTTTATTGGGCTTTGGCGCGAAATTGAAAAATTTTTGAAACGCCGTTCAATTTCCTTCCTATTCTGAGATCGCCTGATGCGACCAACCTTTTCAGGGGAGGCTTGCGCACATCAGTATGGCAAAATTGTGGCAAAGGTCCCGGACGCCCGGCACTGCGCTTGTTGAAGCGGACCTTTCCAGTTTTTGTATCGACCGGCCCACGGTCATTTTTCTTCCCGGCATCTTCACTACCCACGACAAGCAGCAGCATATCCTGGAATCGATCGGCGATATCGAATCCCTGGTGAAGCGCGCGGGCGAACCGCTGCCGCGGATCCTGTGCGGCTCATACAATAGTCTCTCGACCATCTTCAACATCGCGGCCTACAACGGCAATCCGGACCGCGCCTGCAGCGCCGAGGCGCGCAAGATGGCGCAGAGCCTTATCCTTCCGCTCGTCACCGATAAGGGTGAGCCGATTTCCGAGGCCGAGGCCGCGCGCCGCCTGCGCAACCTCACGCTGGTCGGCTACAGCGCGGGCACCGTCTTCGCGCAGGAAATGTACAATGCCGCCGTCGACCTGATGACGAAATCCGGCTGGCACGCCGACCGCGCGCGGCATGTCTTAGGCGAAACTGTGCTGATCTCGATGGCCGCCGTCTCGCGCCCCAGCCGCGAAAAAGACCGTTTCACGACGATCTACCTGGTGGCTTCCAACGATCTCGCGGTGCGGCTCAAGAATCGCATCTGGCGCCCGATCAGCCGTTTGTTCGCGCGCCATGCCGGCGACCTGTCGATCCGTAAGGTCTCGGGCGCCAGCCTGCTCGTCACCGCGCGCATGGAAGGAAAAATGTGGGAATGGCGCGAAGAAGAGGACGGCACGCCTGCCAAGGCGCCGATCGCGCCGCTCCTCCCGGTGCGGCTGCGCAGCAACCACGAGCCGCAGCATTACATGACCTGCGACGATGGCCACAACGGATTTTCGCGCATCGCGCTCTACGCGCTGATCAATGCCATCGGCCGCAAGGCGCGCGCGACCGTCGACAGCCTGCTGGAACCGGTGGGAGCGAAACGGCGCGACGAAGCCACCTATCGCGCGCGCATTTCAAACGCGCGCATCCGGGGCGAAACCAGGAACAAGCGTCAAAAGAGGGGTAAACATGATCTTCAGCCTGCCGATCGTCCGTCCATTCATCCTGCGCCACCTTATTCGCCGGGTGCGCGAGGCTTCTGACCGGCCGGCGCTCGAGCGGCGCTTGCGCACTCTCGTCATGTTCGTGGCGCAGGGGCGTGAGGTGCGGCGGATCCTGAAGCGCTTCAAGGCGGGCGTGCATGATATCCGCGAGCTTTACGGTTTCCTGATGCAGGGCGCTTACCGCTCCGCCCATGGCATCGAGGCCGCGCTCTACAGCATCACTAACCCCATCATCATCTATGCCTATCTGCGCGACCGGACGAAGCGCAACGACCGGCAGTTCGCCTTAAGCTTTGCGGATACCTGCCTGCGGCATTTCGACGGCGGGCATACGGACCGCTTCCTCCTCGGCATGCTGGCGGTGCCGGAAGATTTCAGGATGCGCGGCGGGCTGTGGAACATCCATCTGCGCGGAGCGTTGGATTGAGCGGAGGAGCTTCAAGAAGGCGTACAGCCATCCCAGGCTCCTCCACTTTCATTTCATCGACATGACGATTATTCGTCCGTGTCCTGGTCGTCGGGATCTTTTTCGCCGGCCGAGAGCGCGGCGGCCTTGCGGTTATAATGCAGCAGGCCAAAGGGCAGCGCGCCCAGGTAAATCGCCGACAGCAGCGACAACGTCGCCCACGGATCGGCCAGCAGGCTTGCGATCAGGATGCAAAAGATGGCCAGCGCAATGATGCGCATCTTGTAGGCGATCCTGATCTGCTTGGTCGAAAAGGTCGGGATATGGCTGACCATCAGGGCCGCCGAAATGAGCAGCCAGGCGCCCACGATATGCGGGTTGCCGAGCACGCCCGCCGCGATCTTGTCTACGCCTTGCGAAGGATCGTCGATCTGGAAGCTCATGATCAGCGGCAGGATGGCCAGCGCCGCGCCCATCGGCGAAGGGACACCGGTGAAATATTTGCTTAAGGGATCGTTCGGATCCTTGTCGTCGGAGGCGATGTTGAAGCGGGCGAGGCGCAGCGCGGTCGCCATCGCGAAGAGAAGCGCGACCGTCCAGCCCCAACGGCCGATGGCATCCAGCGACCAGAGGTAAACCACGATCGCGGGCGCCACACCAAAGCAGATGAAATCGGAAAAACTGTCCAGCTCCGCGCCGAGCTTGCTCTGCGCCTTCAGCAGGCGCGCGGCGGCGCCGTCGAAGGCGTCCATGAAAGCGGCGGCGACGATGCAGAGCACCGACAATTCCCACTTCTGGAAGGCTTCCGCTTTGGTGAGCGTCGGCGATGTCGCGGCGATGGCGAATTTGATCGAGCTCATGCCGGACGCCATGGCCGTCAGCGTGATCATGTTGGGGATCATCTTGTGGAAAGGAACTTTGCGCGGACGCTGGTTATTATTCTTTTCCATGGAGGTATCTTTATCTCGCTTCGCCGATGCGGGCGGTCTCGGCCGACTTGAAGTCCGCGATGACAGTTTCGCCGCCCACCATGCGCTGGCCGATGCAGACCAGCGGGTTGACGCCCGGCGGCAGATAGATGTCGACGCGGCTGCCGAAGCGGATCAGGCCATAGAGTTCGCCCGCCTTCACGGCCTGGCCGGCCGACAGCTTGCAGATGATGCGGCGCGCCACCAGTCCCGCGATCTGCACGAAGGCGACGCTGGAATTGTGGCCGTTCAATTTCATCAGCACGGTCGAGCGCTCGTTCTCGAGGCTCGCCTTGTCGAGGTTCGCCGACAGAAACTTGCCGGGGTGATAAACGACTTTCTTGATCTCGCCGTCCGCCGGGATACGGTTGACGTGCACATCGAAGACGTTCAGGAAGACGCTGACGCGGGTGACGGGACCGGCATCGCATAAGGGGTCGGAGCCCTTGCAGTCGTCGAGTTCAGGCGGAGTCGCGGCCTGCACGATCATCGACACGATTCCATCCGCGGGGCTGACGATCAAACCCTCGCGAACCGGCGTCGTGCGTTTCGGGTTCCGGAAGAAATAAACGCACCATAAAGCCAGCACCAGGCCCAGGAAGCCCAGCCCATGGCCGATAACGAACAGGATCGCGGCCAGGAGGGCGAAGATGGCGATAAACGGATACCCCGCCGGATGGACCGGCACGAAGAGGACTTTTCGGATCAGCGCAAGCAGGTCGTTCATGGGTATCCTTTTAAAGTTTCAAAGCCTTCCCGCCCTGTCTTCAAGCCGGAACACACAGTTTTGCCGTTGTCCCTCTTTCGAGACAAGGGGTAATTTTTTCACATAAAGCAGATAGGGGCCAATGCCGGTGCGGCTAATCATTCTGGTAAATAATGCGGGAAATTCCTTCTTCGCGTGATGGTTGTGGCCGCTCGCGGACGGTATCCCGAATATCCACATGGAAATGAAAGGCTTTGTTCATTATTTTAAGGATAGGATAGGAGAAAGCCTGCGCTCCGGCACAACGGGGCGTACTTCCAGCAACGAGGGTGGACCAAGGACTTGCCGAAGCCGGAAATCATCGCTGAAAAATCAGATCCCCGGAAGCCCGCTGCGGGCGCCGGGACACCGCCTGCGGGCGGAAAAGGCGCAGGGTCGCCGCCCACGGGCGGCGACGGCGGCGTGACCGACCGCGCGCAGCAGATGGCGATCAGCACGCTCGAAAAGATCGAGCAGTTGGGCCTCAAGCCCATTCCGCCCTTTTACGAACTCTGGTTCCGCTATTTCGAGGGCGATCCTGAAATCGTGCGCGCCATCGACAGTTACCAGGGTACCTTCGACGACATCACCTGCCACAAGATTTACAAGCGCTACTTGAGCGCCTCGGCCCGCGACGACGCCGTGAGAAAGGTCAGCGACCAGGTCCAGCAGGCGATTGTGGAACTGGCCGGCATGCTGGGCAACGTCCAGACGGCCACGACCGAATACGGCGAGACGCTGGGCAACGTCACCGACAAGATCCAGAACGCCGAAAGCATCGAAGATCTCGGCACCGTGGTGACCAGCATCATCAAAGACACCAAGAAGATGGTGGAGAAGAACCAGGAGCTGGAAGTCCAGCTGACCAGTTCCGCCGAAACGGTGAGCGAGCTGCGCAAGAACCTCGACAACGTCAAGCGCGAGGCCATGACCGATGGCCTCACCGGCATCGCCAACCGCAAGGCCTTCGACAAGGCCATCCACGACGCGATCGAGGAATCGACCGTCAACGGCACGCCCTTGTGCCTGCTCATGATCGACATCGACTTCTTCAAGAAGTTCAACGACACCTACGGCCACCAGATCGGCGACCAGGTGCTGCGCCTCGTCGCGCGCGCGCTCGTCGACAACGTCAAGGGCCGCGATACGGCCGCGCGCTACGGCGGCGAGGAATTTTCGATCCTGCTGCCCGAAACCCCCGCCTTCGCCGGCATGAAGGTCGCCGAAATGCTGCGCAAGGCGGTCGAAAGCAAGGAAGTCATCAACAAGACCAATAACGAAAATCTCGGCCGCATCACCTTGTCCATCGGCGTTTCCGAATACCACAAGGACGAGGGCATTTCGCATTTCATCGAACGCGCGGACGCGGCGCTTTACCAGTCCAAGAAAAACGGCCGCAACCGCGTCACCTCCGCCGAACCCGCGCCCCCCACCCCCGCGCCGGAGAAGAAGGCTTAAAGAAAGCCCCGCCTTTCCCTTTAGGATAGCTCCCCATGATCGAGACGATCTGCGTCATCCTGGTGTTCTTTGTCGCGATCCTCGTCTTCGTCTGGCTGGCGGACCGTCTGGGCATCCCGGCGCCGATTTTCCTGGTGCCGGCGGGCATCGCGACTGCCTATATTCCGGGCTTTCCCAGTTTCCGGCTCGATCCCGACCTCGTGCTGCTCGTTTTCCTGCCGCCGCTCGTCTATGGCGGCGGGTTCTTCAGCTCGTGGAGCGAGCTGCGCAAGAACCTGCGCCCTGTCTTCATGCTTTCGGTCGGACTTGTCATCTTCAGCACGCTGTTGACCGCCTGGTTCGTGAACAAATTCATCCCCGGCTTTGGCTGGGCGACCGCGCTGGTGCTAGGCGCCATCGTCTCGCCGCCCGACGACGTCGCGATCATCTCGATCGCCGACAAGATCGGGCTGCCCGAGCGCATCGTCACCGTCCTGGAAGGCGAGGGGCTATTCAACGATGCGACGGCCCTGACCATCTTCCGCTTCGCGCTGGGGCTGGTTGTGGCGAAAGCGGTCTCGCCCGCGATGCTGGCGCTCCAGTTCGTCGGCGTCGCGGCGGGCGAGATCGCTTACGGCCTCGCGCTCGGCTGGGTTGTCGTCCGTATCCGCCGCCGATTGAAAGAGGCCGAACTGAACACGCTGCTCTCGCTCATGACGCCGTATCTCGCCTATGTCCCGCCGGTGCATTTCGGCGGCTCGGGCGTGCTGGCAACGGCGGTGGCCGGCATCTACATCGGCCGCCAGGGGGCGAAATTCCTGCCCTTCACGGTGCGGCTGCGCGGCCAGCCGGTCTGGATGTTGCTGACCTTCCTCCTCAATAGTTCCTTATTCTTTCTGACGGGGCTGCAATTCCGCCCCGTCATGCTGCGGCTGACAAATTATTCCTGGGATGCGCTGCTCATGTACGGCGCGGGACTCACGCTGGCGGTCATCGCCATCCGCTTCCTCTGGGTCTTTCCCGCTTCCTACCTGCCGCGGCTGTTCGGCGGAAGTCGGCGCGGAAAAGACGCCCACCCGCCCTGGCAGTGGATTTTCCTTGTCGGCTGGTCCGGGATGCGCGGCGCGATCTCGCTCGCCGCCGCTTTCGCGATCCCCATCGCGATCGGGAATTACGCCGAATTTCCGCAGCGCGACCTGATCGTGTTCCTGACCTTCTGCGTCATCATCGGCACGCTGGTGCTGCAGGGCGCCGGCCTTACGCCGCTGGTGCGCTGGCTGCGTATCGACTGCCACGTCGAAGGCGAGGAGAGGCGCAACGAAAAGGCGCGGCACCACGCGCGCCGGCATGCGGCCAAGGCCGCGCTCGACAAGATCACGCACTGGCAGCGCGAAAAGCGGTTCTCGTCGGGCGTCCTCAAGCAGCTGCAGGAGCGCTACAGTCACCGGATCGACCGTCTCGAAGATGGGGAGAAAACATCGGACGGAGCGGCGCGCGCCTCGCTCGAGCTCATCAATGTCGAACGCGAAACGCTGATCGAGTTGCGCCGCCGCGGCGACCTCAGCGACAATCAGCTCCGCGAAATCGAAGCCGATCTCGATATCATGGAAATGCAGGTCCGGCGCAGCCGGAACGCGCCCTTTTAGCGGCGCTTGCCGCGGCCGCGCCGGCGGCGGCCACCGCCACCACCACCGCGTTCGCCGTCTTTGTCCCCGCCGCGGTTCCGGTCATCACGGCTGCCGCCGTGGCGGCCCCTGTCCCGGTCCCTGCGCTGGTGCTGGCGGCGATCGTTGCGTCCCTGCGGACGCTGCGGCCCGCTGTGCTCTTCGATGCCGTCGACCATCTCGAACAGGGTTGAACCGCGCAAGGCGTCCGCTTCGACGAGGCGCACGATCACGGGATCGGCCAGGCGGTAGGTACGGCCATGTTGCTTGCCGACCAGCGCATGGCGCTTTTCATCGTGGATGTAATAGTCACGCGGCAGCGAGCGCATCGGCACCAGGCCGTCCGCGCCCGTTTCATCCAGCGTCACGAATAACCCGAAGCGCGTCACGCTGCCGATATGGCCCTTGAACTCCTTGCCCACATTGGCGCTTAAGTATTGCGCCGTGAAGCGGTCCATCACGTCGCGCTCGGCGAGCATCGAGCGGCGCTCGGTCGTCGAGATATGCTGGGAAATCTCCGCCAGCTCCTGTGTTTCCTGGTCCGTCAGCCCACCTTCGCCGAGGCCATAGGCCCGCACGAGCGAGCGGTGGACGAGCAGGTCGGCATAGCGCCGGATCGGCGAGGTGAAGTGCGCATATTTTTCCAGCGCCAGGCCGAAGTGGCCGATGTTGTCGGGGCTGTAGACCGCCTGGCTCTGGGTGCGCAGCAGGATGGTGTGGATCAGCGCCTTGTCCTCGCGTTCCGCCGACAGCTTCAGGATATGGTTGATGTTCGCGGGCCGCAGCTGGTCGCTTTTGGGCAGCGAATAGCCGAATTCCTTCAGGAATTCGCGCGTGGTTTCCAGCCGGTCATAGGCCGGGCTGTCGTGGATGCGGTAGACGCAAGGGGCGTGTTTCGCCTCCAGCGCCTGCGCGGCCGCGACGTTGCCCAGGATCATGAATTCCTCGATCAGCTGGTGGCTGGCGAGGCGCTGGCGCGGCACGATGTCGGTGATGACGCCCTTCTCGTTGATGATCGCCTTGCGCTCGGGCAGGTCCAGTTCCAGGGCGCCGCGTCGTTCGCGCGCCTGCTTAAGCAGCCCATAGGCTTTGTAGAGCGGCTTGATGACGGGCTCCAGCAGCGGCCCCGTCGTATCGTCGGGCGCGCCGCGATGCGCGTCTTCGACCTGCTCATAGGTCAGGCGCGCGGCGGAACGCATGAGGCCGCGCACGAACTTCCAGCTTTTGAGCCTTGCGTTCGCATCGATCCACAGGTGCGCCGCCAGGCAGGCGCGGTTCACCTGTGGGCGCAGGGAACAGAGGTCGTTCGACAGCCGCTCGGGCAGCATCGGCACGACGCGATCGGCGAAATAGGTCGAATTGCCGCGGTCATAGGCGGTTTTATCGAGCGCCGAATGTGGCTGCACGTAATAGGACACATCGGCGATGGCCACGATCAGGTGCCAGCCGCCGGGGTTCTTGGGGTCGCGGTCGGGCTCGGCAAAAACGGCGTCGTCGAAGTCGCGCGCATCGGCGCCATCGATGGTGACAAGCGGCACTTGCCGCAAATCTTCGCGGCCGCCCGACAAATCCGGCTCCTTCATCTTCGCGGCTTCGCTCATCGCCTCGCGCGAAAACTGGGTCGGAATGCCGTGCGTGTGGATGGAGATCAGGCTGATCAGGCGCGGATCGTCCTTCTTGCCCAGTTTCTCGACGATGCGCGCCGGATTTTTCGAGCGCGGATGGCGCGCCGAGGGCGGGATCAGTTCGGCCATGACGAGGTCGCCATCTTCCGCGCCGTTCACATAGTCGGTGGGAATGTAATATTCGTTGCGGTCCTTCTTGTCGGTCGGATGCACGTGCCCCGCGCCCTTATAGGGGCGGAAGGTACCGATGACGCGGCCCGTTTCCTCCACCTCGATGGGCTTGAGGACGCGCGCCTCGTATTCGTTCTTGTCGACTTTTTTCAGCCGCGCCAGCAGCTGGTGGCCGGGTTTGGCCTCTTCGCCTTCGCCCCGGCGCTTGTACATCACGTAAATGATGGGCTCCGGACCCTTGCCGTGCCATTCCACGGGCTTTGCGCGCAATTCGCCGTCGCCGTCGAGGCCGGTGATCTCGATGAGCGCCGTGTCGGGCAGGTTCTGCGGCGCGCGGTAGGTGCGCGTCGGATCTTTTTCGACTCCGCCTTCCTCCGCCAGTTCGCGCAGCATGACGCGCAGGCGCGTGCGGTCCTGGCCCTTGATGCCGAAGTGGCGCGCGATGTCGCGCTTGTCCATCGGGTTTACGGCGTCGTTGATGAATTGTCTGAGTTCTTCCTTGGTGGGAAGTCCGGGTTCACGGCTTGTGGTGTTTTTATCTCTGTTTTTCACGTGTTAAGTTCTTTTCTTGGTTAGCGCCATGCCAAACCCTGCTGCGTCCCGGCAAAGGGACGCGAATTTCTTTTCAGGAAGGGTACTTCGGGCGGCATGGGCAAGGGTTGGAATGATGAGTACCCTTACCTCAGTCCCCTCCCGGAGGGAGGGGAGGCTGGCGACGTTCGCGTCGCAAAAGGAATGATGAAATTCAATATTCAGTTCTAGGCTTCTTTCGCTTTCTTCGACTTCCCCTTGCCGGGCTTCTTGGCGGCCAGCCATTCGACGGCCTGCTGCAGCGTCACTTCTTCGACGGGCACGCTCTTGGGGATGGTTGCATTGACTCCGCCATGGCGGATATAGGGGCCGAAGCGGCCCTTGCTGATGTTGACGGGCTTGCCGTCTTCGGGGTGCGGGCCCAGCTCGCGCAGGGTGCCGAAGCCGCCGCCGCCGCGGCTCTTGCCCTGTTGCGCCAGCAGGTCGACCGCGCGGTTGAGGCCGATGGTCAGCACGCCGTCCGGATCGTCGGCGGGAATGGACTTGAACTTGCCCTGGTGGACCAGGAAGGGGCCAAAGCGGCCGATGCCGGCCTTGATCATTTCCTTGGTTTCCGGGTGCAGGCCCACTTCACGCGGCAGCGACAAGAGGCCTAAGGCCTTGTCGAGTTCGATCGAATGCGGGTCCATGTTCTTGGGCACGGGCGCGCGCTTGGGCTTTTCGCCGGCGGGAGCCTTCTTCTTGCGTTTCTTCTTGCCGTCGCCCGTCTCTTCTTCGGCTTTCGGGGCCGGCGTGGGGGCGGGCGTCGCGGCGTTCGCGCCGGGTCCTAACTGCACATAGGGGCCATAGGGGCCAAAGCGCAGCGTGACGGGCAGACCTGTCTTCGGGTCGGTGCCGAGTTCCTTTGGCGCGAAGCCCTCGGGCGCACTCTCGCCATCGTTGTCCGCGCCGGCGGTCAGCACGGGGCGCGTGTAGCGGCAGTCCGGATAGTTCGAGCAGCCGACAAAGGCGCCGAACTTGCCCAGTTTCAGGCTCAGCTTGCCGTCCTTGCATTGGGGACATTTGCGCGCGGCCGCGCCGCCCGGGAACAGGATCGGTTCCAGGTCGTGCTCGAGCGCGTTGATGACGTCAGTGATCTTGAGATCCGTCGTCTTGCCGACGGCCTCGGAGAAGCCGGTCCAGAAGTCGCCCAGCACGCTTTTCCACTTCGCTTCGCCGGCGGAGATGCTGTCGAGCTGCTCTTCCAGGTTGGCTGTGAAGTTATATTCCACGTACCGCTTGAAGAAATTGATGAGGAACGCGGTGACGATACGCCCGCGGCTTTCGGGCACAAAACGGCGGTTGTCGAGCTTCACATAGTCGCGGTCCTGCAGCACCTGCAGAATCGTGGCGTAAGTCGAGGGACGGCCGATGCCGAGTTCTTCGAGGCGTTTGACGAGGCTCGCCTCGGTGAAGCGCGGCGGTGGCTGAGTGAAATGCTGGTTCGGCGTCACGGTATCGAGTTTCAGCGGATCGCCTTCCTTGAGGGGCGGCAGGCGGCGCTCCTCGTCCTGCGCGTCGCGTTCTTCGTCTTCGAGTTCCTCGCGGTAAAGCTTCAGGAAGCCGTCGAAGGTGATGATCGAGCCGGTCGCGTGGAGGACGACCTTGCCGTCGCCGTTCGCGATATCGACCGCGACCTGGTCCAGCACGGCGCTTTCCATCTGGCAGGCGACAGTGCGCTTCCAGATCAGTTCATAGAGACGGGCTTCATCGTCATCGAGATATTCCGACACGCTTTCAGGCGTGCGGAAGATGTCGGTCGGGCGAATTGCTTCGTGCGCTTCCTGCGCGTTCTTGACCTTGGATTTGTAGACGCGGGGCTGCTCGGGCAGATAGGTTTCGCCGAACTTGTTCTTGATGTGCTGGCGCGCCTGCACGATGGCTTCATTCGACAGCGTCACGCCGTCGGTACGCATATAGGTGATAAGGCCCGTGGTCTCCCCCCCGATCTCCACGCCTTCGTAGAGTTTTTGCGCCGTGCGCATGGTCTTCGTCGCCGAAAACCGCAGCTTGCGCGAGGCTTCCTGCTGCAGGGTCGAGGTGATGAAGGGCGGATAGGGATGGCGGCGGACCTGCTTCTTCTCGATGGTTTTGACGGTATAGTTCTGGCCCTCGATGCGGCTGACGGCAGTGTCGGCCATCGCTTTCGAGTTGATGGTCATCTTCTCGATCTTCTTGCCGTCGAGCGCGGCCAAGCGCGACGTAAAGGCCTTGCCCTCCTTCGTCTGGAGCAGCGCCTCGATGGACCAGTATTCTTCGGGCTTGAATATCTCGATCTCCGCTTCGCGTTCGCAGATCAGTCTTAAGGCGACCGACTGCACGCGGCCCGCCGAACGCGAGCCCGGCAGTTTGCGCCACAGGACGGGCGACAGCGTAAAGCCCACGAGGTAATCGAGCGCGCGGCGCGCGAGATAGGCGTCGACCAGGTTATGGTCGATGTCGCGCGCGTGGCTGAAGGCTTCCTTGATCGCCGACTTGGTGATCTCGTGGAAGGTCACGCGGCGGATATTGACCTTGTCGGCGACGTGCTTTTCCTTCAGGTACTCGCTCACGTGCCAGGAAATGGCCTCGCCCTCGCGGTCCGGGTCAGTCGCCAGGAAGACGTTCTCGACTTTCTTGGCGCGGGTCAGGATCTCGCTCAGGGGCTTGTGGGAGCGTTCGCCGATCTCCCATTGCATTGCGAAGCCGTGCGCAGGGTCGACCGAACCGTTTTTGGCGGGCAGGTCGCGCACGTGGCCGAAGCTGGCGACCACGGTATAATCGGCGCCGAGGTACTTATTGATGGTCTTGGCCTTGGCCGGGGATTCGACGATGACGAGGTTACTGGCAGACATTCATTCTTTTCCGATCTGGAGACACATTATAAATATATATGTGTCAAAATAGCTTTCAGATCAGATTTACTCTATTTCCGGCCTGCCGTTCAATACGTCCTGCGAGTTCTAATTCCAGAATCGCGGTCAAAACCTCGCCTGCCGGGGCTTCCACGGCCCGGATCAGCTCGTCCATGCTGACCGGAACGGGGCTTAATATTTCCAGAATCTTACCTTGAAGTCCTTGGGGCGGCGTTTCATCGTTCGCCGGAAGGAGGGAGGCTTCGCCGGACCAATGGCGGGCGACGGGCTCGCGCAGGCCTCGCATACGCAGGTCCTTGAGCACCTGGAGGATGTCATTGGCAGAGGTCGCCATATGCGCGCCGTCGCGGATCAGGCTGTTCGTCCCTTCCGCGCGCGGGTCGAGCGGCGAGCCGGGCACGGCGAAGACTTCGCGGTTCTGTTCCAGCGCCATGCGCGCCGTGATCAGCGAGCCGGACTTGGCCGCGGCCTCGACCACCAGCACGCCGAGGCTCAAGCCCGAAATGATGCGGTTGCGGCGCGGGAAATGCCGGGCCAGCGGCTCGGAACCCACCGCGCATTCCGCCACCACCGCGCCGGTCTCGGCGATCTGGCGGTAGAGCCCGTCGTTCTCCGGCGGGTAAATCACGTCGACGCCGCCCGCTACGACGGCGATCGTGCCGGTGGCCAGCGACGCCTTATGCGCCGCGCTGTCAATGCCGCGCGCGAGGCCCGAGGCGATAACATATCCCGCCTGCCCGGTCTTGCCGGAAAAGTCTTCGGCGATCTTGCGCCCGGTCAGCGACGCATTGCGCGCGCCCACGACGCCGAGCGCCGGCTTGTTCAGCAGCTCGACGCGGCCCAGCACGGTCAGCACCGGCGCCGCATCGTCGATTTCATTCAGGAGAGTTGGAAATTCCGCTTCGCCCTTGTAAATCAGCCGCGCGCCGACTTTGGCGACTGTGGCGATTTCATCTTCCGCCTTGGCTTGCGGAAAGGCTTTCAGTTCCGCATGGCCGCCGCGTTTGGCGAGATCGGGCAGCGCCTCGAGCGCCTTCTGCGCCGAACCGAAGCGCTCCAGCAGGCGGTTGAACGTGATAGGGCCGACGTTATCGGTGCGGATCAGGCGCAGCCGCGCCAGCTTTTCCTTCTCCGGCAGCGCCGTCATGCGGCGCTCCCGTTGCTGCCCGAGGATTTCTTGCCGAAGTTGATCTTGCTCTCGGTGCCCTTGAACAGGCGGCGGATATTTTCGTGATGCCGGATCCAGATGATGATCGTGATGAAGAAGATGACGGCCGTCGTCTGCAGGCTTTGCGTGATGCGCAGCGCGACCATGGGCGCCAGGCCAAAGGCGGTCAGCGCCGACAGGGACGAATACATGGTGGCCCCCGCCATGAACAGCCAGATGCCGCAAACGGCCGCGCCCAACATCCACGAAAAGGCGAAACAGATGCCGAGCGCCGTGGCAACGCCCTTGCCGCCCTTGAACTTCAGCCAGACCGGGAACAGGTGCCCGAAGAACGCGCCGAAGGCCGCGACCACGGCGTAGTCGGGATGAACCGCGCCCGCGACCGCGACCGGCACATAGCCTTTCAGCCCGTCAAGCAGCAGCGTCACCGCCGCGACTTTCTTGCCCACGACGCGCAGCACATTCGTCGCGCCGATATTGCCCGAGCCCGCCTTGCGGATATCGCCTGCGCCTGCCAGGCGGCTCAGGATCAGCCCATAGGGAACGCTGCCGCTCAAATATCCGCCGATCGCCGCAAGCGCCAGCAGCGAGATCGGGTGGGAGGAATCGGTCAGCAGAAAAGACATGCGTATTCACCTTTTGTTCCGGGCGATAATGGCCGATTCTCGGGCGTCGGGCAATAGGAGAGGGTTATTGCGGCGCGGGCTGCGGTTGTTGCTGTTGCTGCTGGCCGTCGGCGCCCTGCTGGTCGCCGCCCTGATCCGCGCCCTGGTCATCCTGCGCGGGCGGAACGTCGCCGTTCATCAGGCGGTCGCGCTCATCCTTGGGCAGGGTCTTGAGCGCTTCGGATGCTTTTTCCTTCATCATCTCCTGCTGCTCGGGCGGCAGGGATTCAAAGCGCTGTTTGGCTTCCTCGATCAGCCTCTGGCGGTCTTCGGGCGAGATGCTGTCCATCTTCTGGCGCGCGGCGTCCAGCATCTGCTTGCGTTGCTCGGGCGTCATGTTCTGCACGCGCTGGTTCGCCTGGTCGATCAGCTGCTGGCGCTGCTCGGGCGTCATATTCATGAAGCTTTTCTGCGCCTGCTCGAGAAGCTGCTGCTGCAGCTGCGACTGGTTCAGGATGGTGGCCTGGCCCGGACCGCCCAGCTGGCCGCCGCCTGCCGCGCCGTTTTGCTGGCTATCCTGCGTCTCCTGTTGCGCGTCCTGCGCGAACGCCAGCGGGGCGCTCAAGGCGATGGCGGCCAGAAGGCCGCCGGCGATAATGGCTGTTTTCATGATGCTCCTCGAAAAACGCCGGGCATGGACCGGCAACGTCGAAAAAACTGCTTCTTTTAATTATAACCTATCCCGGCAAGGCTGCCAAATCTAGGGAGCGGGCCCCTTGAACAGCGACCGGACCCAGGTCCGCAATGGGCGCGCGGCGGCTGTGAGGTTCGTCCGCGCCTGAGCCTCGAATTCTTCCTGAAAAGCCTTTGTTTTGAAGAGCGGATGCGCGTCCAAAAATCCGCCCAGCACCCGGCGCCGGCCCACCTTGTAGGCGGCGGCGGGCACATGGGCATATTCTTTACGGATATTGGCGTCATATTCCGCGAATTCCGCAGCGGGCGCGCCCAGAATGGCGAGGTCGCAGTCGCAGAGGATTTTCTCCGCCAGCGTCTTTGCCGCGCGGTGGTTCGCCGTGACGTCGATCAGCCCCGCAATCGTCGCGCGCAGCGGTTCCGGCAGGCCAAAGCGCGCCGCGTCGGCCAGGAACATGTCGCGGCTTTTCGCCTCGTTGTCGCGCCGCGTCGCGTCGTAAACGGCATCGTGATACCAAAGCGCCAGTTCCACCGCATCGAAAAGCTCGGCGCGGCGCTCCGCGGGAACCTCCGCCAGATCGCCCGTCTTTGCGAAAGCGGCTTTCGCCCAGTCGAGTTTTTGCAGCACGTCGTCGAGATGTTTGCGCGTGTGATAAAAGCGGCCCGGCCCCTCATAGGCGGCAATTAGCGCGGCACCCGTTTCGGCAAGCGCCGCGTCGTCGACGCCGAAGCGCCGCCAGAGACCGGTCCAGCGCGGCAGAAGCGGGTCTTCGGCCAACGGCGGTTACCGCGCGCTGCGGGTGAGCAGGTCGAGGCAGGCCATGCGCACGGCCACGCCCATTTCCACCTGCGTCGTGATCAGACTGCGCTTCGGATCGTCGGCGATTGCGGCGTCGATCTCGACATCGCGGTTCATCGGGCCGGGATGCAGCACGACCGCGCCTTCGTTCGCATAGGCGAGGCGTTCGGCGGTCAGGCCGAAATTCTTGAAGTACTGGACTTCGGTGAAGGACAAGGAGCGCTGCATGCGCTCCTTCTGGATGCGCAGGACCATGATCGCGTCCGCGCCGCTCAGACCGGCCTTCATGTCCTGCGTACCCCCGCGGCCAGGCGGCATCAGTTCGGCGGGGCCGACGCATTTCACGTTGACGCCCATCTTCTTGAACAGGTACAGGTTCGAATGCGCGACGCGGCTATGCAGGATGTCGCCGCAGATCGAGACATTGAGGCCTTCCAGCCGGCCGAAGTGGCGGCGCAGCGTCAGCGCGTCGAGCAGCGCCTGCGTCGGATGCTCGCGCGTGCCGTCGCCTGCGTTCAGCACCGGGCATTCCATGAGCTGCGAGGCTTTTTCGGCCGAGCTTTCTTCCGAAGCGCGGATGACGAAGAGGTCCGGGCGCATGGCGTTCAGCGTCTTGAGCGTGTCCACGAAGCTTTCGCCCTTTTTGATTGAGGAGCCTTCAACCGTCATGTTGATGACATCGGCGCCCAGGCGCTTTGCCGCCATTTCGAACGAGAGGCGCGTGCGCGTCGAATTTTCGAGGAACAAATTGACGAGGACGAGGCCCTTGAGCAGCGCGTTCGTCTGCGACTTGCGCCGGTTCTGCACCACGTAATATTCCGACAGGTCGAGGATCGTGATGATGTCTTCGCGGCTCAGCGATTCAATCGAGAGCAGGTGCTTGTGCGGAATGGCAAGCTTGGAGACGGGCGTCTTTTGCGGCTGGGCGTTCATGTTACACGATTCCTTTATTGCGCAGGTTGGATATGTCGGCTTGGGTCATGGCAAGTTCCATGGTCAGTATCTTGTCGGTGTCTTCGCCCAGGGTCGGCGGCGCGCGCCGGTAAGAGACCGGCGTATCTGAAAAACGCAAGGGGTTGGCGATAAGTTTCAGTTCCGTATCCGCACCCTTGTGGTGCAGCGGAACGGCCATGCCGCGGGCGTTGACCTGCGGGTCGGCGAAGACCTGGTCGACGGCATTGACGGGACCGCAGGGTACGCCACGGCTTTCGAGGTTCCTGATCCAGTAATCACGTGGCTCGCGGGCGATAATGTCGCGTATAACCGGGATCAGCGCCGCGCGGTTCCGCACGCGGCCGCTGTTCTCGGCGAAGCGCGGATCGGCGCTCAAATCCGGCCGGCCGGCCAAGGCGCAAAAGGTCGTGAACTGCTTGTCGTTGCCGATGGCCAGGATAATATGGCCGTCTTTCGCCTGGAAAGTTTCATAGGGAACGATCGTTGCATGCGCATTGCCCATGCGCGGTGGCACCTGTCCGGTCGTCAGGTAATATTGACCGGCATAAGACAGCGCCGCCACCTGCGCGTCGAGCAGCGCGATATCGATGAATTGTCCTTTGCCGGTTTTTTCGCGCGCATAGAGCGCGGCCAGCACGCCGTTCAGCGCATAAAGGCCGGTGATCAGATCGGTATAGGCGACGCCTACCTTATAAGGCTCGCCATTCTCGGGGCCGGTGATGCTCATCAGCCCGCCCATGCCCTGGATAAGGAAGTCATAGCCGGCGCGGTCGGCATAGGGGCCATCATGGCCGAAGCCGGTGACCGAGCAATAGATAAGGCGCGGGAACTCGGCTCTGAGCTGCTCATAGCCAAGACCGTATTTCTCGAGGCTGCCCGCTTTGTAATTCTCGATCAGGATGTCGCAGGTGCCGATGATCTTCTTGGCGAGTGCCAGGCCTTCGGGCCTGGTGAAGTCGAGGGTGAGCGAGCGCTTGTTGCGGTTGGCGGAAAGATAGTAAGAGCTTTCGGCCGTATCCGCGCCGGATTTATCCTTGAGATAGGGAGGGCCCCATTTGCGGGTGTCGTCGCCGGCGCCGGGCTTTTCGATCTTGATCACATCGGCGCCCAGGTCCCCCAGCACCTGGGTGGCGCTGGGCCCGGCGAGAATTCTGGTCATGTCAAAAACGCGCACGCCCTTCAATGGGCCTGTGTTTCCGACGCCAGATGTCATTTCTTTCCCCGCTGCATGCGCCCAATATATAACGATTCCCGCAAATCCGACAAAGGCCGCCGACAAATTATTTTGCGCCGCACAAGGGGTTCCCATAAGTTTTAATTTTGTTTGACTTAATATGGAAAATTATCTATCTTGGCGGGGTTAGGGAGCGAGAATGGCGACTTTTTACGAGATGCTGCAAAAGACTGATCGGGCCCCGGCGCGCGCGGATAATCCGTTTCGCGAGGCATTTGCCGGAAATTTTTCCGACACCGAGCGGACGCAGCGGCTGACGGAGCTCTTCCTCGCCATGGCGAAAGGCGGTCCCGAAGGCGACGCTTGTGCGAACAAATTCCGGTCTTTCCGCGAATGCGCCCGGAACGTCTGCGAAACCCTCAAAGATGCATTGGAGAATACGTCCGGCAACAAGATGACCGCAGCCGCCGCAGGCTACCTCGATGCCTGCAAAGACACGGTGAAAGAGATGGGCGTCCTCAAGGATGCCTGCGCAGCCGCAAAGGCTGAGGCGGTTGAGGCCAGCGATGCGCTCGCACGCTGTTTCAGGGACACCGGGGACGATGAAGCCCGCGCCTTTGGCATGGAACTGGCGGCATCGGAGAAAACGCCCTTCTATCAGGTGATCGTCGACCTGAAGACCCCGCCATCGCGGCGCGCGGACCTCATCGCCGCGATTTTCGTCGCAAGCGCCGTATCGCGTCTCGAGCGTGACTGGCGTCTCCTCGAATTCGGCCAGTTCGTCGATGTCCTGCAAGGCGCGGGCCGGCAAATGGATGAAAGAATAGCATGCCCCGCGACCACCGCGCCTGAACACGCCGACCGGCTAAAGAATGAATTCCATACCTGTGAGCGCATGATCGAATTCTGCAATATCCTCAAAGACGGCTGCACCCGGGCCGGAGCCGATTTCGGCGGCGACACAGGGCCACTGGAGAAGCTTCACGGCGAATTCACCGGCCGCCGGCAACGCGTCCGAAAGCTCTGGCAGCTTGTCGCCGGCAGCCAGAAAGATCCGGCGCCCGAGGATAAAATACCGGTTTTCCGACCGCTTCAGCTGAAGTCTGGCGCATGAAAATCCCGCCGTGTCGCTTACGAAAAATCGTTCATTCTTTGTGATGCAATCGCCGGCGCGGATGTGATAATTTGCGAGTAATAGTTTGCGTCTGCGGGCATTTTTCCGCAGTTCTGGGGATTTTCATTAAGGGATTACGCATGCCCGTCGCAGGCAGGGACCGTTTTCATGATCAGCGCGGGCGGGCCGTTTTTCTGGTTCTCGTCGCCATCGTCCTTTTTGCCGCGCTTGCTTATGTGGTGACGCAGGCGACTCCTGGCGCGCACGCCAATGCCGGAATGCTCGACCTGCGCACGGCGCAGCGCATCGCCGCTTATCCGGATGCCGTCCAATTGGCGGTCAAAAATATGCTGGCGGATGGTGTCGACGTCACCGCGCTCGATTTCCGCCCCGACGGCACCGGCAGAGGGGCCGTCTTTTCGGCGACGACAGGCGTCGTTTACCGTTCGCCCGCCATGGCGCTGGGTAATAAAACGGAATGGAGTTTCAAGGGGATAGGCGCTGAAGGACACGGTTTCTTTGTGGCCGGCGTTGGCACCGATGGGCCATCGGGCAAAGATGTCATCGCCTATCTCGACCATGTGCCAAAGGCGATGTGCGAAGATATCAATCAGGCGCTCGGGCTAAAACCCGAACCGCTGGCCGAAAATCCGCCGGTCGATCTGACGAGCAAGGGCGGCGGCGCGAAAGATGGCGCGGGCAAAAACGCCTACAGCTTCAAGGCTTATGCCGCCGATCCAAAGCCCGGCGCTTGTGTGCAAAACGGCGACAAATATGTATACTACCACGTGATCGCCGCTCAATAAGGCGATTCTGTAGAAGAACAAAAAGGTGTGATCATGGCATACAAAGTCGCCGTCGTCGGCGCGACGGGCAACGTGGGACGCGAAATGCTGAGCGTCCTTTCCACGCGGTCCTTTCCCGTTTCCGAAGTTTACGCGCTGGCCTCACCGAAATCCGCCGGCAAGGAAGTCTCTTTCGGCGAAGACGACACGCTGCGGGTGCAAAGCCTCGACAAATTCAACTTCAAGGGCGTCGATATCGTGCTGTCCTCCGCGGGCTCGGCCGTGTCGAAGGAATTCGCGCCCAACGCCGCGAAAGCGGGCGCCGTCGTGATCGACAACACGTCCTTCTTCCGCATGGACAAGGACGTGCCGCTGGTCGTTCCCGAGGTCAATCCGGAAGCGATCAAGGGCTACAAGAAAAAGGGCATCATCGCGAACCCGAACTGCTCGACCATACAGATGGTTGTCGCTCTGAAGCCTTTGCACGACATCGCGCCGATCAAGCGCGTAGTCGTCGCGACTTACCAGTCCGTCTCGGGCGCCGGCAAGGAAGCGATGGACGAGCTGTTCAACCAGACGCGCGCGCTTTATTCCGGCGACGCGCCCAGCCGTGAGGTTTTTGCGAAGCAGATTTCCTTCAACGTCATCCCGCAGATCGATGTTTTCATGGACGACGGCTACACCAAGGAAGAATGGAAGATGCGCGTCGAGACGCGCAAGATCCTCGATCCCGACATCGAGGTGACGGCGACCTGTGTGCGCGTACCGGTCTTTGTGGGCCATTCCGAGGCCGTGAATGTGGAATTCAAAAAACCCATCACCGTCAGTCAGGCGCGCAAGGCGCTGCAGAAGGCGGAAGGCATCGTCGTCGTCGACAAGCCCGACCCCGAAGAAGGCATTATCACCGCCCAAGAAATCGCGGGCGAGGATCCGGTCTATGTTAGCCGCATCCGCAAGGACGAGACCGTGAAAAACGGCCTCTCCCTCTGGGTCGTGGCCGACAACCTGCGCAAGGGCGCCGCGACGAACGCGGTGCAGATTGCGGAAGTGCTGGTCAAGAAATACCTGTAATTACGGCTGCGAGGCGTCCGGCTTGTCCTCCGGCTTATCGCCGGCGGCGGGTTCGGTGTCGGCGGCCTTTTTGGCCGAAGACGCGAGGTTCGATTCTTTCAGGATCTGGGCGGACAGATCTTTCAGCATCTGTTCGTCCTCGGGGAACTTGAGGGTATAGGCCGCGACCCGGGTCGTGCCGGTGCCGTCGCCTTCGCCGCTGATCATCAGCAATCCTGTGGTGATGCCGATGACGATGGCAAGGCCGACGCCGATGGCGCCAAGGCAGCGCAGCGTCAGTCCGCCGACAATCTTCTTCGAAACAGTCATTTTCCCTATTCCTCCCGTAACGAGGTCCCACACAAACCCGGGGCGATTGTACCACCGCTCTCAGGATTGGCAAGTCTCAGATTATGTTAAATAAATTAACCCAAATCCCTTAAGGACAAATGGCCTCCAGTATCTGTAGGGCAAGCATCGGCAGGCGGATTATTTCCAAAATCAACGGCATCGCCCAAGGAAAGCGAATTATTCCGCGTCAAATATTGAAATGAAACGGAATTTTAAGCCGCGGAGTGTCACCATAGAGGGTGCCCGCGGGCTTTTTCAAAAGGGGTATTCGCCATGAAAAATTTCCTGACCGGAGTCCTGATGACCAGCGCGCTCGCGTTCAGCGCCGCCGCCTTCGCCGACGACATGCCCGTCAACAGCGTCATTCTTTCAACCTCCGGCCTCGCCAATTTCGAGCATCGCGCCCATGTCAGCGGCAATGCCCAGCTGGAATTCCCGGTGCGCTACGAACAGGTCGACGATATCCTCAAAAGCCTGATCGTGTTCGATAAGAATGGCCGTATCGGCGCGGTCACGCTGCCCGGCAAGCAGCCGCTCGCGCAGGTCTTCAAGGACCTGCCTTTCACGCAGGAACAGCTCAATAACCCGATGACGCTGCTCAACGCCTACCAGGGCGCGGAAGTGGCCGTCGAAGGCCCCAGCCTGAAGGCTTCGGGCAAGCTGATCCAGGTCCTGCCCGAGACCGAGGAATTCGGCACCGATAAATCCGTCACCCGAAACCGGATCAGCATCATGACCGACCAGGGCATCAAGAGCGCGATCATGGAGGACCTGACTTCCATTTCCTTCACCGACCCCAAGATCAAGGCGGAAGTCGCCCGCGCGCTCGATGCCATCCGCGAAAACGGCACGTCCGAGCGCCGCATGCTCACCGTCAATCTGCTGGGCGAGGGCGAGCGAGACGTTACCCTGTCTTACGTCGTCGATGCGCCGCTGTGGAAGACGGCCTATCGCATGGTCGTGCCGGAAACCGGCGCGAAAAAAGGCCTGCTGCAGGGCTGGGCGGTGGTTGAAAACCAGACGGCGTCCGACTGGAACAACGTCGACCTGACGCTCGTCTCCGGCAACCCGGTCACTTTCAAGCAGGAGCTTTACCAGTCCTATTACGTCAGCCGTCCGGAAATTCCGGTGCAGGTCTTCGGCCGCGTGATGCCGCGCGTCGACCAGGGCACGGTCGCGAGCGCGCAGGAAGTCCAGCAATCCGCGAACGAGGAACGGGATGAGGAGGGCGGGGCAGGCGGCGCCGCACCCGAAAACGCGCCGATGGCGCCACGCGGGCGCATGGGCATGCAGATGCAGCTCAAAGGCGCGCCTGGATTGTTCGCCGCCAAGAAAGCGATGTTGTCGATGGCCCCCATGGCCATGGCCAGCGACGCGGCGGCGCCTCCGGAAGCGCCTGCGCCCGAACCCAACGGGATGAACGATCTTGCCGCCGCCGCAAACGCGGCGCAGAGCGCGGAGGCGACGACGCAGGTGCTGTTCCGCTTCCCCGACCGCTTCAACCTGAAATCCGGGCAGTCGATGATGGTGCCCTTCGTGTCGCGCGAGGTGCCGATGGAACGCGTCTCGCTCTACCAGCCCGAGACGCATCCGACCCATCCGCTCGCCGCGGTGGAGATCAAGAATGACGGCGACACCGGCCTGCCGCCGGGCGTGCTGACGCTCTATGAAGAAAGCGCGCTGCTCAAGGGCACCGATTTCGTGGGCGACGCCCAGCTGCCGGTCGTGGGGCAGGGGGAAAAGCGCCTCGTCTCCTACGCGCTGGATTCGAAAACCGCGGTCGACCGCGCCGATAAATCTTCCTCCGAGCAGGACAAGATCGCGGTCGCGGACGGCATCATGCGCATCTCCGTGCAGAACCGCACCGAGACCGACTACACCATCAAGGCGCCCGAGAAAGAGGACCGCACCGTCATTCTCGAGCATCCGCGCTTAAGCGCTGATTACAAGCTCGTCCAGCCGGACCCGAAAGACGTCGAAGTCACGCCCGACCATTACCGCGTGCGCGTCGAGCTGAAGGCGGGCGAGAAAAAAACCGTGCCCGTCGTGCTCGAAAGCCAGGTCTGGCAATCCTACAGCCTTTCGGCAATGGGCTATGACCAGCTGTTCGCCTATGCGACGACACAAGGCAAGCTCGGCGCCGACGAGCGCGCCGCGTTCAAAAAGCTGGCCGACAAGCGGCGCGAGATCGACCAGCTCGACCAGAAGGGCTATGCGCTGGACCAGAAGCGCCAGACGATCTTCAGCGACCAGCAGCGCGTGCGCGAGAACCTGCGCAGCTTGACCGCGAAGTCCGAAGTCCAGCAGAAATACCTCGACAAGCTGAACGCGCAGGAAGACGAGATCGAAAAAATCGACAAGGAAAAACAGGACCTCGCCGATCAGCGCCTCGCAAAGCAGAAGGAACTGGGCGACATGATCGCGGACATCAAGATTTGATGCCGCGCGGCTGGAAAAAATATTCTTTTGAAATCGTTTTCGTCGCCGCGATGGTCGCGCTGTTCGTGCTCGTTGACGCCTTCTACATTCCCTGGCATGCGCGGTTCGCCGCACAGCGCGCGCTGGACGCCAAGGAGGAACAGGCGCGCGAACAGCGCGCCACCGACGCGAAAGCCCGGGTCCTGACGCGGGGCGAACTTGAGGGGCGCAAAAAAACCGAAGCGACTGCGAAAGAAGAGATGCGCGCCGCCGAGCTGAAACGGCTTGAGCGGCAACGGCTGAACGACGCGAAGCAAAAAATGGAGCAGCAGCTGCAAGACGACAAGAGACAGTCCGAGCAACAGCTGCAGGAGGAGATTTCCAAGGGTCTGCAGGATGCACGAGACAAGGCGCAGCTCAAGGAGCAGCAGGAGAAATATGACCGCGAGCTCCGGAAAATACGGGAACAGGACGAACAGCGTCTCTCCCCGCCGAAGCCGGCCGGCAACACCGATCCCGACGCGGAACCGGCGGAGGCCCCGGCGCCCGCGGCTTCCGACGACGGCAACGGAAATTAACGCAGAAGGGTCAGCCCGTCCATTCCAGAAATTTCACCGCCGCGATGCCGTAGCTTCGCTCGTCATGCTGGATGAAACCTTGTGGCGGCTCCTCGGGCTGCTTCTTGGCCATCTCGACGGCGCAAATCGCGCCTGGCGCCAGCCAGTCTTTTTCGGCGAGGCCGAGCAGCGCTTTCGACGCCATGCCCTTGCCGTAAGGCGGGTCGAGGAAGACCAGCGTGCGCGGCTCGAGGTACAGGGGCCGCGCGACGGGACTGAGGCCGTCGAATTTCAGGATCAGCGCACGATCCTTGACGCCCAGCGCGTCGATGTTTTCCTGGCAGATGCGCGCCGCCGAAAAATCGCGCTCAACGAAGACGGCGTGGGCCGCGCCGCGCGACAGCGCCTCAAGGCCGAGCGCGCCCGTGCCCGCGAAGACGTCCAGCGCCCGCGCGCCCTCGATGATGTCGCCGCGCCGCCATTTGGCGTGATGGAGAATGTTGAAGACCGCCTCGCGCGTCCGGTCGCTGGTCGGCCGCGTCGCGCTTCCCGTGGGGCTTTTCAGTACGCGGCCTCTGAACTCTCCGCCGACGATGCGCATGGGCTTATGGTATCCTTTCCGCGCCCACTATAGCATCGTTCCGCCGCGGCACAAAAAAGCCCGCCTTCCGGCGGGCTTTCCTAAAAAGGAGATTCCGGCGCCCAAAGACGTCAGGGGCAGCCAGCGTTATTCGTGCAGGTCGCATCGCAGCGCATCACGATGAAGGTCGTGGTGGGATCGCCGGGTGTCGATTCAGCGGTATAGAATTCGCGGCAACCCATGTAGGGGCCGTCCGGATAGCAAGCGCAGTTCAGATCACCGCCCGTCACCAGCGCCGTATAGGCAGGGTCGCGTGTCGCGTTGATCTGGTCGGTCGCGACGCAAATATCCTGGCCGCTCTGCAACATGGTCAGCGCGTTGTTCGCTTCCGTCGTCCCGTAGGACGTGCAGGGGTATTTCAATCCGCCGCCGCCGCCGCCCGGATTCGCGGCCTGGTAATTTTGCTGGCCGCCAACCTGGTTGAGGGTAGTGGGCGCCTGACTGCCGTTGCAGTAATCCGATTTGCACGCCAGGGCTGCGCAGGAAAGCACCGTGCACAGGGCGAGCGAAAAAGCGGCCATTGATAACCGATGTAGCGGCTTCACGAAGGACCTCCCGACAGATAAAATTTTATTAAAAATAGGCCTATCCCTATTATACATCATACCGCCGGACCCGTTAAGGAAAGATAAATCCGGCAAGGCATCATAGCAGAAGCACCACCGGTTTCCCAAACCATTCCATTCCCTTAATCGGAAAGAGAACACTTTCGCCAAGACACATCGGGCGAATTTTGCTAAAATAAAAGATAGATGTCAAAACTGGGGTCTTCGCAAATGATCGCCCACGCCTCGACCTTTTCGCTGCGCCTTGCCGCCGTCGTCGTCGTTGGCTGTCTGACGATGACCGCGCAGAATGCTTTTGCGGCCAGCGCCGGCACGCCCGCGGAAGGCTGCGACGTAAAGGTCCAGCAGGCGCAGGAAGCGCGCGCCGAAGTGCGCACCGCCTATGACGTGGACGTTACGGAAGAACATATCGAAAAGCCTGACAGCACGATGGCCACGACCTGCCTGAACGATCTTTCCGGCGTCATGGCGGGCGGCAATACGAACAATGATGGCGGCGTCTTCTCTGGCGACTTCACCAACAGTGCGCCCTCAGGCGAAGCGGGCGGGCTGCGCGCCGATATCCAGGACGCGCTGCAGGCTTTCTATACGGGTTTCATGGACGCAATGGGGGCGGACTCAGGTTTGGTCGATTATACCCAGACCGCTTTGACCAATACGGCTACCTGCAACGAAACTCAGGATCTTTGGTCTCAGGTGAAGCAAGGCGGCGTCGAGGAAGGCGTGCCGAACGCGACGCTGACCGACCTGCTGAGCGGCTCGCTGCCGGGCGGCGCGAATACGGATTTCCAGAACGACTGGACGACGGAGACCGGCACCGACAACAACATGAGCAATTACCAGAGTGCCATGACCGCGCAACCACCGCCCTTCACGCCAACTATTCCGGAATCCGATACTTTCTGCCAGGCCATGACGGCTGCGACCATCCCCGGCGCCGCCTGCCCCTGAAAAACGATTTTTCTCCGCGCGCTGAACCCATTGAAAACGATTCAAAAATCGCGCGTGACTGCGTGTCATAATACAGCCGAATTTCACTGCTTTTTCTTGCGCTTAGCATAAAAATCCGCAGTTTGGTCAAGACAATTCCAGCAAATTTTGTTAAAATGAAAGATATACGACGTATTGGGGTTTCAGCGATGATCACCAAAGCCGGGAACGTCTCAAGGCGCATCTTTTTATTTGCTCTCACAACGGGTTGCGCGACAGTCCTCAGCGCCGCGGCATTGGCCGCGCCGCCACCGTCGCCGCCGGCGGCGGGAAGCCCAAACGAAGGCTGCGACCAGCGCGTCCTCGACGCGCAGCAGTCGAAAGCGCGCGCGCTTGTCGTCTACGATAAGGCGACCGTCGCGCAGAGCACCTGGAAACCGGACAGCCAGCTGGCCCTGAACTGCTTCAACAACATCGCCGGCACCGCCGAGAATGAAGGCGGCAATGTTTTCTCGGGCAACCTCGACGGCCACTATTGGTCGAGTGGCGTGACCTATCCCTATTCCACCAGCAGCCCACCCGTCTGGACCTCGGACACCTACTACTCCGATGACATTGAAGATTCGCTGAATGGCTTCTACGACGATTTCGCGGGCGCCGACGGTAACGACGGCGGCACGGTCGACTATACGCAGACGACGCTGGCCGACACGCAGGCCTGCACGGAAGAGCAGGATCTGTGGGGCGATCCCCCGTCGGGAACGCCGACGCCGGGTCCGGGCTCCGTGCGCGGCGAGGGCATGCCGGGCGGCGAGCCGTTTGTGGATGACGACGCGCTGCAGGGCACGGTGCCCTCGGGCATGGGAACGCTCTATTCGCAGGAGGTCACGACCGACACCGCTGACCTCACCGACTTCCAGACCAAGATGAACGCGCTGTCGAGCGCGAACATCAAACCCGTGGTGCCGCTGTACAATGACGGAACGATCTCGAACGGGCAGAATAACTCCTGCTCGGTCCTGCAAACGGCCGGCATCGCGACGTCTTGTCCGTAGAAGGAGGCCCTTTCCAGGGAGGCTTGAACGCATGAAAAAGATATTCCTGGTCGCTCTCTTCGCACTGCTGATGGCTGGTCTCGTCACGACCGCATCCAATGCCGCGAGCCGTCCGGGCTGCGACGGCAAGCGCAATGCATCGCCTACCGCGAACGAGCAGGGCACGGACGAATTCGATGATACGACCTTTTTCGGCGTCCAGGAGGCGCAAGCCCAGGCCGACCGCGTGCGCGACCGCGGCACCGCGCGCCAGATCCAGCACCAGAACGACAATGCGCCCGGTATGACTTGCTTTGACCATGCCATGGCGCTCACCTCGCGACTTGGCCAGTTGTTCTCCGACCTGCATCCGACGACCGCCATTCCCGCCGCCAGCATTCGCGCCTTCGGTACCTCGTCCTTCCCGAACTACGGCGCCGACCAATATCTCGAGAACGCGCTGGGCTATGTGATCGAACCGACGTTGTCCGCCCACGCAGGCAACTTTGCGCCGAACTCGCTTTCCTACGCGCTGGGAGCCACGTCATTCCCCTTTTGGGGCAACTTCATGAGCGCGATGACCGGCTGGATTTCGACCATCATGGGCTTCGTCAACCAGATCAACACCTATGTCAACCAGCTGAATACGCTCTGGCAGTATTTCCAGCAGATCACCGACCTGCTCAACGGCCAGATCCCGACCTGGATCATCGCCTGGTACCCGCTGATCAAGAACGTCTGGACCAGCATCATCCTGCCGCTGATCAATTCGACGATCGGGGCGATCATGGGCTCGGTGTCCGGTATCATGAACACAATCACCAGTAACCTGATGAGCGCGGTCGGCCCCATCAGCGGCAGCCTGACCGGGTTCATGAACCCGACGGCCGGCCCCGGCGGCGGCGAATGCGCGCGCATCCAGAACCTGTGGGGCACGGGCGGCGGCTTCCCGAGCCTGATCACCGGCTTCATGGGCGGCGGTAACTTCCAGACGAACCCGATCATGCGCGCGCTCACCGGCTCGGGCGTGCAGGTCGGCAACCCTTATTTCTCCTTCTCGAGCATGCTGCTCAGCGGCGGCGCGCCGCCGAACCTGACCAGCGCGCCCAGCGGCGCTGCGAAGGACTTCCTGAACGAGCTCCAGCTGCCGCAACCGGCGCTGAACCTGGACATGATCAACCGCGCCAGCGGCAACCTGACCGGCGCCCTCTCGGGCCCCGGCTCTGGCGTGCTCAAGAGCTGGACGGCCCCGCCGGTGGGCTACACCAACGGCGCCCAGAAGGCGATCAACATCATCGGTGCGATGTGAGGATAAGCCATGACACATAGCAAGCTTCTCAGTCTCGCCCTCCCGCTCTTCCTGGCCGCGCTCGCGCTCTCGTCGCGCCTTGCGCTCGCCGACCCAATCGACACGCCGAGCGGCACGACGCCCGGCTGCGATTCCAAGGTGCTCACCGCGATGCAGGACAAGGCCAACGCGCGCGTGGCCTATGACGTGGCCTCGACCGAGCAGGTCATCAACAAGCCCGATAGCATCCTCGCCATGACCTGTTTCAACAACGCGGCGGGCGAGGCGGCGAGCCAGCTCGGCCAGATGTTTTCGGGCGATTACACGACGCCGCTCAGCAAGATCATTCCCGACTCGCTGACCGCCTTCTATGACGATTTCAAGGACGCCAAGGGCAATGACACCGGCAAGGTCGACTACACCAGCGCCGCGACGACGCTCGGCGGCGCCGGCTCGATCAAGAACTGCAACGACCTCCAGGATCTCTGGACCGAAATCAACAGCGAGGGCATCGAGCCCGACGTGCCCTATTACCGTTATTCCGACCTCGTGAACTCGGGCAGTCCGCCCGCGGGCACCACCGCGGCAGGACCGAAATTCACCAAGGACTGGACCACCTCGGACGGCACGGATAACGATTTCGGCAAGGTCAACACCGATATCGCGGCGCTGCCCAAGGCCGCCACGCCCACGACATTCGTTGCGGACCCCGTCAATACCGACGATGTCTGCCAGACCATGACGAAGGCGGGCATCACGGTGCCCTCGCCGTGCCCATAGGGAGGCTTAAAAGGAATATGCGCATGAAAAGGTTCCTGACGATCGCGCTTATCGCCATCGGCCTGCTCGGACTCTCCGTCACCGCTTCCTATGCCGGCGCCGCCTGCATGCCAGGTTGCGACTGCCCGGCCGCGGGTTCCGCGCCCGGGCCGCAGCCTTGGGCGCCCGGCGGCTATAACCCGCCAGCGGGCCCCAACGGACTGATGAACCACGGCGGCATCCTGGGCATGATGGAAAACCATTCGAACGACATGCGCCTGCGCGACAAGTCGTACGGTCGCCAGATGGTCTACCAGAACGACAACGGCATCGGCATGACCTGCTTCGACCATGCGCTGGCGATGACCTCGCGCCTGGGCGATATCTTCTCGGACGTGGGCGCGCCCGCCAGCTTCCCCGCGGCCAACGGCGTCGTCTTCAAATCGCAGATCTTCTCGCCGGCCGCCGGTTCCGACAAGTTCCTGCTGCAGGACCTCAATAACGTCGTCATCCCGCAGATGTCGAACCACATCAACGATTTCGGCAACTCGCTGTCCACTAACCTTGGCGCGACGGCGCTCTCCGGTTTCATGGCGGCCCTGATGGGTGCCTTTAACGGCCTGCTGGCCCCCATCACCTCGGCGGTCAACGCGCTCAACAGCGCCTTCTCGACCCTGAACGGATTGCTGAGCACTCTTAAGAACGCGATGAAGCTGCTGCAGATCATTCCCGGCATTCCGGCTTTCTACGTCGTCATCAATGGCCTGATGGTGGCGCTGAATGCCGCCTGGGCCGCGGTCAAAGCGTTCATCAACGGCACCATCCATGCGCTGCAGGCGGCCTTGCGGTCGGTCGTGCAGGCGCTGATCAGCTGGCTGATGGGCGGCGCGACCGACATCACCGGCGCCAGCAACGGCAGCAACGGCGAATGCGACCGGATCCAGGAATTGTGGGGCAACGGTCAGCCGCCCACCTTCCAGAACCAGAATACCGGCGACTATGAGCGCGCGCTGGTCGGCACCGGCCGTCAGGGCGGCACGCCTTATTTCTCATTCGGCCAGCTTCTCTCGATGAACCCGCCCGGCGCCGGTACAGGCCTCTTGAGCGAACTGACGAACTCCTCCAACACCTCGATCATCAACGCCGCACTGAGCGATGTCGGCGCAGGCGGCGGCCTGAACAAGCCGGGCAATATCCTGACCTGGCCCACCTCTCCGCCGATTCCGGCCAAGATCTGGACGACGGGCGGACAATTGCCGTCCCAGATCATCAGCGGGATGTAGGACTTCCGGGGTTTATCAGTGACGGGTTTTCGCCATGATTGCCGCGATCAGGCGCTCGAGGTCTTTCGGGTCGCGGTGGCTTTTCAGGAATAATTCGACAGCCTTCGCCGCCGCCTTGCGGTCATAGGGAACGCTCGCGCCCTGGCTGGCCAGTTGCGACTGCGCGGCTTCGGCCGCCTGTTTCAGCACTTCAGGGTCGACTCGCGCCCTTTGTTCTTCGATGTGACGCTTGAGCTCTTCAAGCGCCTTTTCCCGGCTGTTCATGCATAAGCCTCTGTTTTCATTTTAACTTCCTAAATCCCTTTTCCGCAAGAAAAGCTTGCATTGCACGCCAAAAAAACCAATTCTGTAGCTGAAAAAGAAGTTCACGCCGCGGAAGAGGGTGATGTTGCTGGATATTTACAGGGCCATGATGCGCGCCTCCACGCCGCTGCTCGACGCCTACCTGAAAAAGCGCGCGGCGCGCGGCAAGGAAGATCCGGCGCGGGCGCCCGAGCGGCGCGGCGCCGCGGCGCGTCCACGGGGGCCTGGGCCCCTCGTCTGGTTCCATGCCGCGAGCGTGGGTGAGTCGCTGTCGCTACTCTCCCTCATCTCCCGCGTGCTGCAGGATTATCCGGGCTGTTCCGTCATGGTGACGACGGGAACCGTCACCTCGGCCAAACTGATGGCGGACCGTTTGCCGCCCGGCGCGTTCCATCAATATATGCCGGTCGACCATCCCGCCTGGGTCGCGCGGTTCCTCGATCACTGGAAGCCGTCCTTCGTCATCTGGTCGGAATCCGAATTCTGGCCCAACATGCTGGTCGAGATCGCTGCGCGCGGCATCCCTGCGGCGCTCCTGAACGCGCGCATGTCCAAAACCAGCTTTCGCCGCTGGCGGCTGGCAAAGGGGTCGATGCGGAAGATCCTGTCGGCCTTCGTCCTGTGTTTTGCCCAGAACGATGCGGAGGCCGCGCGCCTCAAGGCGCTGGGTGCGGGCGAGGTCCGCGTGTCCGCCAACCTGAAATACGGCGCGCCGGTGCTGCCTTTTGACGACCTCAAGCTCGCCGCCATGAAAATGGCGGTGAAAGACAGGCCGCTGGTGCTCTTCGCCAGCACGCATCCCGGCGAGGAAGAAATCGCCGCCCAAACGCATCTTGCGCTGAAGGGCAAATTCCGCAATCTCCTGACCATCGTCGTGCCGCGCCACCCCGCGCGCGGAACCGAAATCGGCCAAGTCGCGCGCGAGGCGCGGCTCAATACGGCCCTGCGCTCGGCCGGCACGCTCCCCGGGCCCGAGACGGAGCTTTACATCGCCGACACGTTAGGCGAACTGGGATTGTTCTATCGCCTGTGCAACACTGTCGTCATCGGCGGTTCCTTCGCCGACATCGGGGGCCATAACCCGATCGAGCCGGGGCAACTGGGCTGCGCGATCATCTACGGTCCCGTCATGTATAATTTCCTTACCATCAGCGATGACTTCCTGACATCGGCCTCCGCCGTGCAGGTGAAGGATGCCGAAGAGCTTGCGGAAACGCTGCGGCGCGCGCTGCAAGACCCTGCCGCCTTCGCCGTTTACGGCGCGAACGCGCGCAAGATGACCGCGGAAAAATCGCATGTCGTCGACGATCTGGCCGCGGCGCTCCGCCCGTTGCTGGCGCCCGTCCTGGCGCTGAAGGCAGCCTCATGACGCTGTCGACGCCCGCCTGGTGGTACGATGCGCAGGATCCCGCGTCGAAATGGAAGGCCCGGCTGCTCTCGCCCGCCGGCAAGGCTTACGGGTGGGCCGTGCGCAAGCGTTTCGACTTCTACTTTCCGGTGCCGATGGCCAAGCCCATCCTCTGCGTCGGCAACCTCGTGGCGGGCGGTGCTGGCAAGACGCCGGTCGTGGAATCCCTCGTGCCGCTGATGCAGGAGGCGGGCTACAACCCGCATATCCTCACGCGCGGCTATGGCGGCGACGAACCGGGGCCGCTCCAGGTCAGTCCCGGGCGCGACACGCCGGCCGATGTCGGCGACGAAGCCCTGCTGCTCGTCGAAACCGCGCCGACCTGGGTTTCGAAAAGCCGTCCCCTGGGCGCCCAGGCGGCGATCGACACTGGCGCCACGCTCATCATCATGGACGATGGCTTCCAGAACCCCGCGATCTTCAAGGATTTCGCATTATTGGTCGCGGATGGAAGCGCCGGCTTCGGTAACGGGCGCATCATGCCGGCCGGTCCCTTGCGCGAGGAAATTTCGTTCGGCCTGTCGCGCGCGGACGCCGTGGTCATCATCGGCGAGGACAAGGCGAATGTGGCCGCCACGCTGAAGCGTCATGCCGACATCCCGGTGTTTTACGCCCAGCTCAAGCCCGTGCCCGGCAATCCCGACGTCGCGGGCAAGCAAGTTTTTGCCTTCGCAGGCATCGGCCGGCCCGATAAGTTCAAGGAGACGCTGATCGCGGCGGGCGCGCAGCTCGAAGGCTGGGGCAGCTTCCCCGACCATTTCGCCTATGTCGAGGAGGACCTCAAGGAACTCGTCAGTGCCGCCGAGGCGCGCGATGCCATGATCGTGACCACCGCCAAGGACTATGTGCGCCTGCCGCAAAAGCTGAAGGAGAAAGTCAAAAAATTCAGCGTGCGGCTCGAATGGCAAGATCCGGCGGCGCTCTCGCGCCTCGTCGTTTCCACGCTGCAGCTGAATCCCTGACATGGCACAAGCGCTTCCGTTCGGCAAGAAATGCAGATACATGGCCGAGGCCGTCCTCGCGTACCTGTGCTACGGGCTGTTCCGCGCCATGCCCCTCGACATAGCCTCGGCCGTGGGCGGAAATGTCATGCGCCGCGTCGGCCCGCGCATGGGCATTTCGCGCGTGGCTTACCGGAACCTCGACCTCGCCTTTCCCGAAAAGCCGCTGGACGAAAAGAAACGCATCGTCGCCGGCATGTGGGACAACCTCGGCCGCGTGCTCGGCGAATATCCCCATTTGCGCCGCATGGCGGGGCGAGTCGAGATCGTTGGACGCGAATATGCCGAACGGGCGCGCGACAGCGGCAAGTCGGCGATTTTTTTTGGGGGGCATATCGCCAACTGGGAAATCAACGCCATCTCCTCGCGGTCGATAGGGTTGCCGCTGTTCGTCGTTTACCGCAAGCCGAACAACCCTTACGTGGACAGCCTGCTGCTGCATGCGCGCGCGATGGACATCGGCGGCGGCCACATCGAAAAGGGCGCGTCCGGTGCGCGGGCCATCCGCAACGTCTTCAAGAACAACGGCGTGCTCGCGCTGCTCGTCGACCAGAAACTCAGCGAAGGCATGGCGGTCCCGTTTTTCGGCCACGACGCCATGACCGCGCCGGCCATCGCGCATTTCGCGCTGCGCTTCGGCCTGCCGGTATATCCCTGCCACGGCGAACGGCTCGGCGGCGCGCATTTTCGCCTCACCGTGCATCCGCCGCTCGACATCGTGCCGACCGGCGACCTTGAGGCCGATACGCGCAAAATCCTCACCGACATGAACCGCATGCTCGAGGACTGGATTCGCGTGCGCCCCGAACAGTGGCTATGGATCCACAAGCGCTGGGCGCCCCCGAAGCAAGCACCTGATTCCGCTGCAAAATCTGAAAAATTGACATAAGAAATAGCGCTTGCTAGGTATTATGCCTAAACCTCGCAGGAGCACACCCTTGGACGGCAGCAAAATTTCCGGCGCGAAGATCTTTTCGCTGGACCAGAGCGCGCTCTGGGTCGAAGTGCTGGTGCCCGGCTTCGACGGCGTCTCGGCCTCCGATACGCTGTCCTTCCAGCCGTCCAGTGTCGACTTCATCCGCTCGGCGGGACCCCATGCGTCGCTGATCCGCCTGAACTCGGGGCTGGAAGCCGCGGTCCGGCTGCCGCTGCCCGAGCTGCTGGAGCGCCTGCGGGCGCCCGAGGGGCCGGTGCTCGATCTCAAGCCCCTCAGCTATCTTGAAACCGGCACGGCCCTTGTCCGCCGCCTGCAGGAGGACTTCAAGGAAGCCGCCGAGGCCGAAAAATACGCGGCGCTCGAAAACCTCACCTTCCATGTCTGGATGCGCCCGCCGCACAAGGCGGAATTCCGCGAATTCACCTTTGCCGGCGCGGATGTCCTCATGCGCAAAACCTCCGAAGGCGACAGCATCATGGGCGGCAAGAACATCCGCATGACCGTGAAAGACCCGAGCAAACTGCCGTTCGAGGGCGGCGAATTCATCATTGAAGGCGCTTTTTCCGAACTGCGGCGGCTGTGCGCGGAAGCGTATGGACGCGGCGATACCGACATCGATTTGCGCGACTGGTCGCTGCAAAAGGGCACCACGCCACCCGAGCCGCCGCGTCCGCGCCAGGGAGTGCACCCATGAAGGAACTCGGCCGGGCGAAGCTGCTCTCGCGCGACAGCGACGAAGAGCTGATCATCGAGGCGCTGGCGCCGGTCGAGGGCAGCGCCGAATTCCGCTCGATCGCCTTCAAGGAGTCGCGCATCGACTATCTCTTCGCCCTGGACGACAGGCTCTCGGGCATCGTGCTCAACAACGGCGTCACGATTCCGGTCGCGATGCCGTTTTCCGAACTCAAAAGCCGCATTTACGACAACGACTTCGATACCGGCAACCGCATCGACCTGACGCTCGTGACCGGCAAGCCGGTGGCGGATGAAAAGGCGCTGCGCCTCGCGAAGAAGTTCAACCCGGCGGCGGAAGAGCCAAAGGGCGAGGAAAAGTCGCTTGAAATATCGCTTTACGCGCATGCCGAGGAGACCGACCGCAAGTTCCGCCGCCTGAAACTGCTAGAATCGCAGATCGCCTTTTTCGAGCCGCATGCTGGCCGCAAGGACAAGGAAACCTTTATCCAGCTCAAGCCCGGCCAGTCCATCGACGGCTGGACGAAGTTCTATGTGGCGGTGCCGATGCATCATTTCACTTACTATATCAACCAGGCGAAAAACTCGGCCCAGGCGGTGCTCGACCTTTGCGAGGCCACCCGGGTCAAGGAAACCGCTTCGCTGAAGATGGACTGATATGACTGACGGATTCAAAATCGCGAAACGGCTGACGGCAGATGCCGAAGACCTCATTATCCGCGCGCAGGTGCGGGACGCGGACGGCGGCGCTTGCCATGCCGTGACCTTCGAAAAATCCCGCATCGATTATGTGACGGACATTGGCGAGGGCATTTCCGGCATTGCGCTGAAGACCGGGGCGCGCATCGCGGTCGCCATGCCCTACGAGGAACTCGAGCGGAAAATCTATTTCTCCGACCTTCGCGACGAGCCGGTGCTCGACCTGCGTGCCGTGACGGGCGATGCGGTCAAGAGCGCGAAAGTACCCGATCCCGCCAAGGATTTCGCCGCAGCCGCCGCGCCCGCGGCAAAGGACGGCTATCCCGAGAAGAAACCGTTCCTCGACAAGCCGCTCAGGATCGCTTTGTTCGTGCGCCAGAGCGGCGAGCAGAACTTCCAGATGCATTTCGTGATCGATTCCAACATCAACTGGGCCGGCGTCGAAGGCGACGACGGCAAGAACGGCAAGATAACGAAAATCCCGCTGCGCCGCGGGCAGGGGCCTTTCGGCGAAGATACGCTGATCATCGACATGCCGCGCGCCGCCTTCATGGAGATCTATAACCGCGCCAAGTTCGACGGGCTCGACGAGCTCGACCTGCGCGACTGGACGCGCCGGCGCGATCCCGATAATACGCCCGCGCCAAAACCGCGCGCGCCCGATCTGGGCTGATTTTCAAAGCAACGGAAAAATCGCCTCCGCGTCCGACCTGTCGAGCGCCAGGTCGGTTTTCAATTGATGCCTGAACCATGTCACCTGCCGCTTTGCGTAATGGCGCGTGGCGGCCTGTGCCAGGGTAATCGCTTCGGTGAGGGAAATTTTGCCGGACAGGTGCGAGGCCAGTTCGGGATATCCCAGCGCTTTCGACAAAGGCCACTGCGGTTTCGCGCGCGCCATGAATTCGCGCGCCTCGTCGAGCGCGCCCGCCTTGATCATCAGGCCGAAGCGCTCGTCGCACTGGCGATAGAGCTGCGCGCGCGGCGGGATCAGCGTGGTGGTCACGAATTTGAGATGGGCGGGCGGTTTCTGGCGCGGCTGTTCCTGCCAGTCGGCGAGACTCCTTCCCGTTGCCTCGAGCACCTCGAAGGCACGCACGAGACGCTGGGTATTGAAAGGGTGCAGCTTCGCGGCGATCTTCGGATCGCGTTTTTCCAGTTCGGCGTGGAAGGCGGGATTGCCCACCTCGCGCTGGCGCGCGGCGATTTTCTCACGCAGCTCGTGCGGCACGTCGGGAATGGGGCTCAGCCCCTCGATCAGCGTTTTCAGATAAAAGCCGGTGCCGCCTGTGATGATGGGCAGGCGCTTGTCGTTAAGCGCCGCCTCGATCTCGGTGAGCGCCATCTCCCGCCATTTGGCGGCGGAGCAGATCGTCTCGGGCGGCAGGCAGCCGTAGAGCTGATGCGGCGCGGTCTGCTTATCTTCTGTGGAAGGTTGGGCGGTCAGGACCGGCAGGCTGTCGTAGACCTGCATTGAATCCGCATTGATGATGGTCCCGTTCTTTTGCCGGGCGACGGATAAAGCGAGGCCCGACTTGCCGCTGGCAGTCGGGCCCCCGATAACGAGAACGGTTTGTTGCGGCGATGCCAGCGTCACTTGCCTTTCAGCTTGAGCGCGACGAACCGCATGTCTTCCTTGCGACCGACGAAGAATAGCACCGAGGCATGACCCGCTTTTTGCGCGGCCTCCACCTTCTGCTTCACCTCGTCGGGCGTGGAAACCTCCTGCTGGTCCACCTCGGCGATGACGTCGCCGGGGGCGAGGCCCTTTTCGGCGGCGAGACCGTCTTTCTTGACCTCGGTGATCAGCACGCCGTGCAGCGCCTTGGGCAGCGCATACTGGTCGCGCGACGCATCGGTGAGCGCCGACAGGCCGAGGCCCAGGCTTTCCAGCTGCGTGGCCGGTTCTTTTTTAGGAGCTTTGGCTTCTCCCTGTTCGCTGGGCGGCTTCAGCATGCCGCTTTCCTCAGCCGTCTCCAGCTGGCCCAGCGTGACGCTGATCTTTTCCGCCTTGCCCTTGCGCCAGACGGTGACGTCGGAAGGTTTGCCCACTTCGGCCTCCGCGACCATGCGGGGCAGCTTGTGGACGTTTTCGACGTCGTGACCGTTGAAGGTCAGGATGACGTCGCCCGGCTGGATGCCGGCCGCTTCCGCGGGACTCTTGGCGGTCAGGCTCGAGACCAGCGCGCCCTTGGGCGCATCGAGGCCGAGGCTTTCGGCGATATCGGGTGTGACTTCCTGGATGCGCACGCCCAGCCAGCCTCGTTTGGTCTTGCCGTACTTGATCAGCTGGTCGACCACTTCATGCGCAATGTTCGAAGGGATGGCGAAGCCGATGCCGACGGAACCGCCCGAAGGCGAGAAGATGGCAGTATTCACGCCGATGACTTCGCCCTTCAGGTTGAACATCGGACCGCCCGAGTTGCCTTTGTTGATCGAGGCGTCGGTCTGGATGAAATCGTCATAGGGGCCCGCGCTGATGTCGCGCTGGCGGGCCGAGACGATGCCGGCGGTCACGGTGCCGCCCAAGCCGAAGGGATTGCCGATGGCCAGGACCCAGGAGCCGACTTTCGACTTGTCGCTGTCGCCCCATTGCGCGGCGGTGAGCGGCTTCGACGGCTTCACCTTCAGCACCGCAACGTCGGTTTTCTCGTCCGTGCCGACGAGCGTCGCGTCGAGCGTCGTGTTGTCGTGCAGCGTGACTTTGATCTCATCCGCGTCCTTGATGACGTGGTTGTTGGTCACGATATAGCCGTTGGCCGCGTCGATGATGAAGCCCGAGCCCAGCGACGATACTTTTTCGTCGGCCGGCGGCTGGTTGTTCTTGTACTGGTCGTAGAAGTCCTTGAAGAACTCCTCGAACGGCGAGCCGGGCGGCAGTTCGGGCATCGGCGGCAGTTCCTTGCGGGCGGACTGCGGCAGCTTGCCGGTCGTCGATACGTTCACGACGGTGGGCAGCAGGTTCTCCGCGAGATCCTCGAAGCCCGGCGGGCCATCGGCGCGTGCATGCATCGGCATGAAGCCGGCGCCGAAAGTCAGCGTCGCGGCGACGGGCGCCGCGAGCGCGAAAACGGATAAACGAGTCAGGAGATTGCGCATTTTACTAAATCCTCCATACCTTTTTTCAGGCGGTTATTTTTCTCAATATAGTTATGCCTCAGCGGCTTTAGGGTCAATATGCGCGCTCCGCCATTGCAAAGATTTAATGGCCGAACGAGCGTGCATTAAAAGCCCCTTAACACCGCGATCATCAGCGCCCCGAATACGGCAAACGCAAGGCCGAGCAGCCGCAGGGCGCCGACCTCCATTTCCAGCAAACGCGCGCTGACCCCCTTCATGCCGAGGGGGAAGAGCGCATACAGCGCACCCTCCAGCACGAACATCAGGCCCAAGGCTGTCAGAAAGTCCATCATGCGGCGGACTACTGGCGGCCGGGCATGCCGTCCGCATCCTTGAAGTATTTGAAGAAGTCCCCTTCGGGCGCCAGGATCATCGTCGTGTTGTCGCCCGAGAGCGACTCGCGATAAGCCTGCATGGTGCGGTAAAAGGCGTAGAAATCGGGATCCTTCTTGAAGGCCTCGGCGTAGATCTTCGTCGCTTCCGCCTCGCCTTCGCCGCGCAAAATTTGTGCCTGCTTGTTGGCGTCGGCCATGATGATCGTGCGCTGCTTGTCGGCGTCGGATTTCGTCGCCTGCGCGTTGCCGGCGCCTTCGCCGCGATATTTCGCCGCTTCCTGCTGGCGCGCGGCGATCATGCTTTTATACACGGCTTCGAGCGTCTGGTCGGGAAGATCGGCGCGGATAATGCGCACGTCGACGATCTCGACGCCCTTGTCTTCCTTGACGGCGTCGTTGGCCTCGTCGCGGATCTTGCCCATGATCTCGTCGCGCTTGGCCGAGAGGAGGTCTTCCAGCGTCACCGTGCCCAATACCGCACGCGCGGTCGAGTTGATGATGTTGTCGAGCTGCGCCTCAGCCTGCTGGGTGTTCGACAGGCTGTTGTTGAACTTCAGCATGTTATGAATGCGATAGCGCGCGAAAGTGTCGACGACCAGGCGCTTCTGGTCGGACAGGATCACCTCCTCGGGTTCGGGGTCGATCGACTGTATCTTCTGCGGGAAGACCTTGACCTGCTGGGTGAAAGGCGTCTTGAATTTCAGGCCCGGCTCCGTGTACTGGGCCACGGGCTTGCCGAATTGCAGCACCATGGTCTGGTCGCCCTGGCGCACGATGAAGGCCGACTGGTTGATCAGCAGGAAGCCCAGCAGCAGCACGAAAATGATGAAGGTATGTGATTTGCTCATGACGGCCCCCTTACTGCGCCTGCTGAGGCAGGCCGGCGCTCTTGCCCACCTGCATCCACGGCAGCACGGGTGCGCCCTTGCTGTCGCCCACGATGATCTTGTGGCTGTTCTTTAATATCTCCTGCATGGTGTCCAGATACATGCGCTTCTGCGTCACGTCCTTGGACTGCGCGTAAGCCGCGTAGACCGTGCTGAAGCGCTCCGCTTCCCCTTCCGCGGCCTTGATCGTGGCCTCCTTGTAGGCCTCGGCGTCGAGAGTGATCTTGGCGGCGTCGCCTTTCACCGTGGTGATGACGTTGTTTTTATAGGTTTCGGCGTCATTGTTCATGCGCTCCTTGTCGGTGCGCGCGCGTTGAACGTCGTTGAAGGCATCGACGACGGCAGGCGTGGGCGGATCGACGCTGAGCAACTGGACGCTGTTGATGATGACGCCCGAGCCCTTGTCGTTTTCATCCCGGCGCAGGTATTCGTCGAGCACTTTTTGCATCAGGTCCTTCGTGTCCATCTCGATCTTGTCGCGCCCTTCGGTCATGGCGTCCTGGATCTTGGTGCGGCCGATGATCTCGCGCATGGCGCTTTCAGCGACCTTCTTCACCGTCGCTTCCGGGTCGTCGATCACGAACTGGTATTTTTCGGCGTCGCCGATGCGCCAGAAAACCGAGAAGTGGATGTTCACGATATTGGCGTCGCCGGTCAGCATCGTGCTCTCATGCGGGACGTCGTTACGGCCGTTCGATCCGGGGGTAAAGCCGATGTCGATGCGCTGCGTCGTCTTGACGGGCAACTTGATGTCTTCCTGGATCGGGCCGGGCAGGTGATAGCCGAGGCCCGCCTCCGTCTTCGTGTCGGTGACCTTGCCGAAGGTCAGGATCAGGGCGTTTTCCTGCGGCTGCACGGTGTAGAAACCGGTGCCCAGCCACAGGAGGAGGAGAAGGCCCAGCAGCAGGAAAATCGCCTTGCCGGGGTCGAGGTCGCCCGATGGCCGTTTGCCGCCAAAGGTGTTCTTGAACTTGTCCTGCGCCTGGCGCAGCATGTCGTCGAGGTCGGGGTCGGTGTTGCGTCCGCCCGACGGCTTCTGGTTCCAGCCGCCGCCGCCACCGCTGTTGCCGCCGCCCTGGTCTCCGCCGCTGCCGCCACTGCCGCCGCGGCTGCCCCAGGGACCCCGGTTGGGAAGGAGGATCATGCCGTCCTGCGGTTTGCTAGCCATTGGCCTTCACTCCCTTGTTATGTCATGTGGAAAATTGTATAAAACCCTCAGACAAAATACTTCACCATGGTTAATAAAGCCCTGCAAGAACTTTAGAAAGAAGCGCGATTATGTCGTCCATCACGCAGGAACAAGTGCTGAAAAGCCTGTCCCAGATCGTCCATCCGGGGCGCGGGAAAAATATCGTCGCGCTCGGCATGGTGGGCGGCATCAGTATTATGGGAGACCAGGTCACCTTCTCACTGGAAGTCGATCCGGCGGAAGGGCCGAAGCTGGAGCCGCTGCGCCAGCAGGCGCAAAGCGCAGTGGAAAAAATTCCCGGCGTCAAAAAAGTGACCGCCGTGCTCACGGCGGAGCGCAATCCGCCGCCGAAGACGGTGGGGAAGCCGCAAGCAGGCGGCGCGGCAACCTCTCCCGCGCACAAGATATCGTCCCGGCCCGTGGCTCCCCTTGTGAAATATATGGTCGCCGTCGCCTCGGGCAAGGGCGGCGTCGGCAAGTCGACCGTCGCGGCGAACCTGGCGCTCGCCTTCGCCGCGATGGGAAAACAGGCGGGATTGCTCGACGCCGATATTTACGGCGCCTCGCAGCCCACGATGATGGGCCTGCGCCGGAAGCCGGAAACGAACGCGGAAGATCTCATTATCCCGCCCGAACGGCATGGATTGAAATTCATGTCGATGGGCTTCTTCGTCGAACCCGACGCGCCCGTCATCTGGCGCGGACCGATGGTGCACAGCGCGATCCAGCAGCTGCTGCGTGACGTCGACTGGGGGCCGCTCGACGTGCTCGTCATCGACCTGCCGCCCGGCACCGGCGACGCGCAACTCAGCCTCGCGCAATATGTTCCGCTCACAGGCGCCGTCATCGTCTCGACGCCGCAGGACGTCGCGCTCAATGAAGCGAAGAAGGGCCTGCGCATGTTCGAGAAAACCGGCGTGCCCGTGCTCGGCATGGTCGAGAACATGAGTTATCACATTTGCTCGTCCTGCGGGCACCGCGAACATATCTTCGGCCATGGCGGCGTGAAGACGGCGGCGGAAAATCTGGGAGTCGAATTTCTGGGCGAGATTCCGCTGCAGACCATCATCCGCGAAAAAGCCGATGCCGGCATTCCCATCGTGGCGGCGGACCCGAAAAACCTGGCAGCCGAAGCCTTCAAAAACATCGCGGCGCGACTGTGGATACGCCTGCCCGACATGAAGTCGCAGCAGAAGATCAAGGCGTAATATCGGGTTTAGCGTTTATTTGTGCGGCTGCTTCTTGCCGGAAGAGGGCTTCTTCTTCGCGGGCGCGTTTTTGGCCCTCGCCGCGGGCTTGCCGGTTTCGACGATGATATCCGGCTCCGCGTTCATGATAATCGCGCCGTCCGGCTTCTCCTTCAGCGTCGCGCCGTTGTCCGTCGCTTTGCTGACGTCATTGAACGCATCGATCGCATGCTTGCGCAGCCCGCGGTCGACGCCGGGCGCCACGGCCTTGAGGAAGGCGCCGATGGAAGCCTGTTCTTCGTGCGTGGGGCCGTCTTCGCCGTCGGTCATTTCGAGCAGCGCCATTTCAAGGTCGGCGATGGTTTCGGCCACGAGTATCCGTTTCGCATCGGGCGGCAGGTCCTGCGCCTGCGCGAGGCGCGCCGCGTCGTTGCGCTCGGACGACAGCGCGCGGATGGCGTCGACCATCTCGACGCATTCGGGCGTCAGCTCGCCCGCGATATCGTCGAAGTTCGCGGCGTTCAGTGCCAGCGCCGCGATCATCATGTCGTTGCGGCGGCGCGCGGAATAATCGCCGTAATGTTCCTCGAGCAGGCCGGCGGTCACGATGCTCTGCATCTCCAGATTCGAAATCAGCGTCAGCACGTTCGTCACTTCGCGGTTCAGGCGGAACATCGAACCCGCGGCTTCAAAGGCGGCGTCCTGGCGCCTTTCATGCTCGCGCTGCTCCCAGGCTTCCTCTTCCTCGCGGGCAATCATATCGTCGTCATCCATGTCGTGGCGGCCGCCGGTCATGGGTGGCGCCGTGGGACCGCGATAGGGGGTGAAATCCATATCTTCTTTGGTGAGCTTGACCGGTTCATCGGACACGGGCGGAAGGGGCGGCGCAGGTTTCTTGACTTCGGTCACGGGCGCATCGGGCGCCTCGCCAAAGGAGAACTCCTTGAATTTCTTGCTCAAACCGGGGTCTTTTCCGTGCGGATCCAGGTTGTCAGGCATGGTCGGCCATTTCCGTCATTGATTTTGAACAGGGCGATACTACAGTATTATGGAACATTTGAAAAGAAAAAAGCGAACCGCCTATTCCTGGGGTAATTTTCTTTCAAGAACGGTGATCGTGTAATCCGCCGTCTCACCCTCCTGTTTCGGATGGAATTCCCGCTTCATTTCCTTCCAGTCGCCGCGGTCGAAAGCGGGGAACAGCGTATCGCCCTCGGGCTTGAGGTGGACTTCGGTCAGATAAAGCCGGTCGGCATGGGGAAGCGAGAGCCGGTAGATATCCGCGCCGCCCCCGATGAAAACTTCCCCGACATTTTCCTTCGCCGCGATGTCCTTGGCGATCTTCATGCCTTCCTCGACGCTGTGCGCGACGATGACGCCTTTCGCACTGAAGGCGGTGTCGCGCGTCACGACGATGTTGGCGCGCTTGGGCAAAGGCTTGCCCAAGGATTCAAAGCTCCGGCGTCCCATGACGATGGGATGGCCCAGCGTTGTTGTCTTGAAATACTGGAATTCCGACTTGATGTGCCAGGGCAGCTGGTTGTTCCTGCCGATGACGCCGTTCTCTGCGACCGCCGCGATCAATGAAACCTTGATTGTCATTTTATCTTCATTCGTGGTTCTTAGACGGCGACCTGCGCCTTGATGGCGGGGTGGTATTGATAGCCGGTCAGCTCGAAGTCTTCGTATTTGAAGTCGAACAGATTTTTGACGGCTGGGTTCAGCTTCATCTGCGGCAGCGGCAGCGGCTCGCGCTGCAGCTGCAGGCGGCATTGCTCCATGTGGTTGACGTAGATATGCAGGTCGCCGAAGCTGTGAATGAAATCCCCCGGTTTAAGGCCCGTCACCTGCGCGATCATCATCGTCAGCAGCGCATAGGAGGCGATGTTGAAGGGCACGCCCAGGAATACGTCGGCGCTGCGCTGGTACAGCTGGCATGATAATTTGCCTTCCGAGACATAGAACTGGAACAGGCAATGGCACGGGGCGAGCGCCATCTTCGGAATGTCGGAAGGATTCCAGGCTGTGACAATCAGCCGGCGGCTGTCGGGATTGGTTTTAATCTCTTTCAGGATCTCGCCGATCTGGTCGATGGCCTTGCCGTCCGCGGCGGGCCAGGACCGCCACTGGTGGCCGTAGACGGGGCCCAAATCGCCGCGCTCGTCCGCCCATTCGTCCCAGATGCTGACCTTGTTGTCCTTGAGGTACTTTATATTTGTATCGCCTTTGAGGAACCACAGCAGCTCGTGAATGATCGACTTGGTATGTACTTTCTTCGTCGTGACGAGCGGAAAGCCCTGCGCGAGGTCATAGCGCGTCTGGTAGCCAAATGTGCTGATGGTGTCGATACCCGTGCGGTTTTTCTTGAGCACGCCTTTGTCGAGGACATGCTGCATCAGGTCGAGATATTGCTTCATGGCGTCCTCCGGTTATCCAGCTCCAAATTACCACAGCTGCGCCTTGGACAGGCAAGCCAAATAATAGTTAAGGCGGCGGTCCTGTTTTTCGAACCGCCGCCTCGCTATAGAAAATCCGGCTAAGGCTTTGGCGGCGCTGCCTGCGGCGCGGCGGCGGGAACGGCCGCGACGGGCACCGGCACTTCGGCGGTCGCGGCCGCGAAAGCTTCGGCGACGGCGCCTTTGACCGGCAGCTGCGCCTTCTGCGCGGTGTAATGATCGAGCTGGCCGCTCAGGCCTTTGATTTTACCGTCCAGCACCTCGTTGTAGCGGGCGGGCAGGCTGCCATTCTCGATGTCTTTCCAGATCGCATCCTCCGCGCGTGTGCGGCAGGCGATGTTGGACACGGCGGCTGTGAGCGCATCCGCGGCCCACAAGCAGGCGGCGGCAATGCCGGCATGCGGCGCAAAGGCGAAGAGCGCGACGCACGTCAAAAACACCCCCGAGGACCCATCGAAGCCGATTTTGCGGAACGCGCGGTCAATGCCACGGTTGAATTTGTGGAACGCCTGCCACAGGCGGCCCTCTTTCTTCTTCTCGGCCACGAAATATTCCTGGCGAAATTCTTTGGCGATATCGTCCTTGAGGTCTTTATCCATGGGGCTTGAGTCTCTCTATATGGCAAAACATCTCTGTTTATAGGCGCGCAGCTAGCCTGTGTCAAAAGCTAACTTTCTTTTGAAAATCAAAACCTTGACATTTTATTTGACATAATAAATTAGCATATGTTAAAGTCCCTGGGTTCTATAGATAATGAAGGTTCTGCATGCAGGCGGCATTTTCCCGATCCGCGGGACATCCCTCTACGAAGGCGCGGTGCCAGCCGCCCGCGAACGATGATACCGCCGCCTTTGCGTGGGACCGCGGCAACCTCGAAGAATGGCGCGCGAGTCTGTCGCCGGAACGCCGGAACGCGGACCTCAAGAAGCTGTCGCACCTCTTCAATCTCGCCGCGAAGGTGCCCGAGCTGCGCGACGCGCTGGAGTGGGCGAAAGATCATGGCATTGACTTCATCGTCGATCGCCAAGCGAACGCCGGCGGATATTACACGATCGGCACCGGCGTCGTCGCCATCGTCGATGAGCCTTTTCAAAGCGACAGGCGCGCGCTGGGCGTGCTGGTCCATGAGATACGCCATGCCTGGCAGGACTGGTACGGGATGATCCCGACGACCGGCAAAAGCTTTACCGATTATTACATGCGGCTGAGCGTCATCGAAGCCGACGCCATGACACATCAGTATCTGGCGGAGCGCCAATGCGCCTACGCCGCGAATATTGAATGCGTGCGGAACAGCCCGCCGTCTTCGCAGCGGGACAGGAGGCTGGCGTGGTTCGAACAGGAGTTCCGCGGCAGCGATTCCACGAGCCAGCTGTGGTGCGACTTTACAAGCTGGTACTCCTCGCGCGCCAAATACTATGGCAGCGCCGCGATCAAATTGTTCGGCCACAAGCTCGGCGTGCCGGGCGTGCCCAAGCCCGACATCGCTGCCGAATATAATCCTTACAAGGACAGGCCGGTTCCGAAGATCGCCGGTCTCGACGTTACGCGGCATGAGGAACTGCGCCGGCTGGGTAAGGGCTTTCGGAGCAAAAATTATTTCAACAGCGCCTCGCGCGACCTGCTCGACCGGCACATCCTCGCGCCGGGGCGGGCGGCAACCCGTTATGCCCTTTTCGGACGCGCAGAAGCGGCGTCGCGCCCGCCACTCCGGCTCGCGAGCGAAATCCGCAAGCGCGAGCTGCTGCTCAAGCGGCACAAGGGAAAGGCGGAGCTGCTATGAGAAAATCCGCCAACGACAACTGCCCCGAAACCCGCTGGAACCGCGGCTGCCTGCAGGAATGGCGCGCGGGCCTTTCGGAAGAGCGCAAGGCCGCGGACCAGAAGCTCTTGTCGGACATCTTCAACCTCGCCGCCAAGGTGCCGCAACTGAAAGAGGCGCTCGACTGGGCGAATGCGCATGACATCGAATTCATCATCGACCGGCAGACCCGGGCCTCGGGCTATTACAGCCGCGGCACCGGCATCGTCGCGCTCTCGGCCAAGGCGCTCGAAGAAGATCCCGGCTGGGGCGTGGGCACCGTCGTCCACGAAACCCGCCACGCCTGGCAGGACTGGCACGGCATGCTGCTGCGCAAGATCGGCCGTTTCTCTGATTATTTTTTCAGCAACGTTTTGACCGAAGCCGATGCCGACGCCTACGGGCAGCGCGCGCGCCACCAGTACAGGCTGCGCGAGAAGCAGGAAAAGCTGGTAAAAAACCTCTTCGGCATCCGGCCCGTGAAGTGGTTTGCCGCCCGCTACGACCGGCAGATCGAGGCGAGCCAGAACGATCCCGGCATTCTGTGGATCGCTTTCAAGGACTGGTTCAGCCGCGGGAGCGCCATCTCCTACGGGAAGCGCGCGATGAAATATCTCGCTGAGGAATTCGGCATTCCCGGATACAAGGCCGACGATTCAAATGTCGAATTCAAAGCGTTCGGCAATGCCGACGCACCCCGCACGGGAACGGAGATCGACTTCAGGAGCAAGGAAAAGCTGCACCAGCTCGGCCGCGACTTCTCGGGCAACCGGAATTATTTCAGCGGCGCGGCGAAGCGCCGCTATATCGAAAGCGTTTTCCGGCCGGCAATGGCGGAGCGTTTCTACAGCAAGGAGCGCAAGCGCCCGAAACTGATGGACGAAATCCGCAAGCGCAGTATGCTGCGGGAACTCGGCAAGACCAGGACGGCGCGGCGACCGTCCATCCCGGCCTGAACGGCTCGTCCAGGGGTTGAAACGTGACGAAAGACAATCAAAAACGCACTGGCCTTGCGCGCGTGCTCTCCAAAATGGGCTATTGCTCCCGCTCCGAAGCGGAACGGCTGGTCCGCGACGGGCGCGTGCGGCTCAACGGCGCGCTCAAGCGCGATCCGGAAACGCCGGTGCGCATGGGCGCCGACCGCGTCGAGGTCGACGATCAGCCGCTTAAAGCAGTCGAGAAAATTTACTGGATGATGAACAAGCCGCGCGGCATCGTGACGACGGCCGACGATGAAAAGGGCCGCGAGACGGTTTACGACCTGCTGCCCAAAGACGCGCCTTGGATGGGGCCCGTCGGGCGTCTCGACAAGGCGAGCGAAGGGCTCTTGCTGCTGAGCAACGATACGGAATGGGCGGCGCGCATTACGTCGCCTGAAAATCATGTCGACAAAACCTATCACGTGCAACTGGGCGGCGCGGTCGACGATGCGCTGCTGAAAAAATTTTCCGGCGGCGTCATGGATGCGGGTGAGATGCTGAAGGCAAAGCGCGTCGCGCTGCTGCGCGAAGGCGACAGGAATTGCTGGCTGGAAATCACGCTCGACGAAGGAAAGAACCGGCAAATCCGCCGCATGGCCGAAGCATCGGGCCGCGAAGTTTTGCGCCTTGTGCGCGTCGCGATCGGACGTCTCGAACTGGGCGACCTCGCCAAGGGACAAGTGCGGCCCTTAAGCGCGGCGGAGCAGCGCCTGCTGGAATAAGCCGCTAATCCCCTGAAATAGCTAACCCTTCGTGGTCATTGGCTTTTTCCCAGAAATACGCTATATTTAGAGAGTCAGGAGCAATCCTGACTATGACGATAAACGCGCTGCGGAATAGGCGATACGGACCCGGGGGCGGTACCCGGCGGCTCCACCATCTACAAGATTTGCGGAAGTTGTCCCGCATCCGGTATGGGGCCGAAACAGGATCGACGTGCGTAATAAAGGTGGTTGCTTTCGTCCGGCATTGTACCGCCGTTATCGGGCTACTTTTACAAATGCTAACGACAACGAGGCTTTCCAGCCTCAACTCCGTCTCGTTGCTTAATCGCGACCTGACGAAGTTAGCAATACAATCCCTTAACCGGTGACGGATAAGGTGGGGCGTGGGGCAGGCCTAGCAACAGAACTGCCCCATTTCTTTCCCATCAAATTAATGCCATAATCTTTAGTATAAAGCGGGTGACAGCGGTTGGGAGTCTCACTACACTGTCACGACGAGAGCTTTAGAACACCGGAGCAAGAATAGCCAATGGCCCGCAATCGCGAAGACGCCTTCCGCTACGACAAGATGGTCGAAAAGGCCCTGCGCGGCGTCGTCAAACAGGCACTCCAGGAGGTCGTGGATGACGGGCTCGTCGACGACCACCATTTTTACATCACTTTCTTCACCGATCGCCCGGGCGTCAAGCTGCCCGGCTACCTGAAAGACCGCTATCCCGGCGAGATGACGATCGTCCTCCAGCACCAGTTCTACGACCTGGAAGTCGACGACGACAAATTCTCGGTCATGCTGAGCTTCAACAACGTGCCCGAGCGCCTGACCATCCCCTTGTCTTCCATCACGATTTTCGCCGATCCGTCCGTCAATTTCGCGCTGCAATTCCAGCCGCTGTCGGAAGAAGACGACGACGAGATCCATTTCGAGGCCGAAGAGCTCGAGCTCGACAAGGACGACAAGCAGAAGAAGAAGGGCGAAGTCATCTCGCTCGACAGCTTCCGCAAGAAGACCGACAAAGACAAAACCTGAAAGGCGCGGGGCCATGACCGCCGCCATCACCGTCAAAAACCTCACCAAGCGCTACAAGCAAGTCCTCGCCGTGGACGATATTTCCTTCACGGTGAAAAAGGGCAGCATCACGGCTTTGCTGGGCGGTAACGGCGCCGGGAAAACGACGACCATCGCCATGCTGCTGGGCGCGCTCATGCCGACCTCGGGTTCCATCCATATCCTCGGCCATGACATGCTGGGCAACCGCTATCCGGCGCTGCAGAAGATGAATTTTTCGTCGCCCTATGTCGACCTGCCCTGGAAGCTGACGGTGCGCCAGAACCTGCGCGTCTATGGCAAGCTTTACAACGTGCCGAACCTCGAAAAACACATCGAGAAGATGGCCAAAGAACTCGACATGATCGAATTCATCGACCGCCCGGTCGGCAAGCTCTCGGCCGGGCAGAAGACGCGCGTGTCGCTGGGCAAGGCGCTCATCAACACGCCGCAGGTGCTGCTGCTGGACGAGCCCACGGCTTCCCTGGATCCGGATACCGCGGACCGCATCCGCGGCTATCTCGACAATTACCGCCAGCATCACGGCACGACCTTCCTGCTCGCATCGCACAACATGAAGGAGGTCGAGCGTCTTTGCGACACCGTGCTAATGATGAAGCGCGGCAAGATCGTCGACGAAGGCACGCCCAAGGAACTGATCAAGCGCTACGGCCGCAAGGACCTGGAAGAAGTCTTCCTCGATATCGCGCGCGGCACCTCGGCGGAGGCGGCGGCATGACAAAACCTCTGCAGCGCGTTTATGCCGTCCTGCTGCGGCACCTCTATATCCTGCGCGGCTCCATCTCGCGCCTGATCGAGATCATTTACTGGCCTTCGGTGCAGATGATCCTGTGGGGCTTCATCAGCCGCTTCTTCGCGATGAGCAGCCCCGGCGGCGGTCCCTCGACCATGGGCATGACGGCCTTCGGCACGCTTTTAGGCGCGGTTCTTTTGTGGGACATGCTGTTCCGCACGCAGCTTGGCGTCACGCTTTCCTATCTGGAAGAGGTTTGGGCGCGCAACCTCGGGCATCTGTTCGTCAGCCCTTTAAGGCCCTGGGAATGGTGGCTTGCCATGATGTTGTTCTCCATCCTGCGCGCGCTCACCGGCATGCTGCCGGCCGCGCTGCTGGCGATCCCTTTCTACGGCTTTTCGATCTTCAGCCTCGGCCTGCCGATGCTGTTCTTCTTCCTGAACATCATGTTCATGGGCTGGTGGCTGGGCTTTCTGATCATGGCGATGCTGCTCAAGGCGGGGCAGGGGGCGGAAACGCTGGCCTGGGCCCTGACCTTTTTCCTGGCGCCCTTCTGCGCCGTTTATTATCCCGTTTCGGCGCTGCCGGCCTGGCTGCAACCTGTCGCGCACGCCTTGCCAGCCTCGCATGTCTTCGAAGGATTGCGTGCGCTGGTCAAGCAGCATGAATTCCTTACGAACGAAATGTGGTACGCCTTCGGGCTCAATATCATCTACATGATCATTTCCATGACGATCCTGCAGATTGCCTTCAACAGCGCGCGCAAGGCAGGGACACTGCTGCAGAGCGGGGAGTAATTCAGCTGACAGGCGGCTTTTAGGCCTGCGGGATCCCCGCTTTCGCGGATGACGCAAAGGAAGATGCGTCATTTTCCACATTCGTGAAATTTCCGAAATGGCGTCAAGTTCCGTAAAATGTTGGGCCCAACGGGCTTTGTGTTTTGCGTAAAGCCGTGCTACGAGTCTATCCACTGTCCAAAAACGAAATAAAAACGGGCTGCGGGAATCAGCAGCCGGAGCACGGGTTTTCGCAATTACCTTCGAGGAGCACGCATATGAATTTCAACGAATCCGGCCTGCCGAAGAACCAGCTGGTTGAAGAGGCCTTCAACTACAGCCGGACCAACGCCCTGGGCAACCAGAAAGAGGCGCTGAAAAGCTTCCAGCAGCAGATCGAGATGATCCACAACCAGAACCTTCTCATGCTCGACATGGAAAAAGATTCCGGCGACATGAAGGACGACGAGTACAAGCGCAACAAACAGTCGCTCGAGCGCATGCGCGACGACCAGCTCAAGATGGGCCCGCAGCTCATCGCGCGCGAGCTCGAGAACATGTTCGAAAAGCGCCGCGTCGGCCCCGCGAAGATCGTCTCGACGACCTCCGACGCCGCGTCGCCCGACGTCGTGGCAGCCGTCATGCTCATCGATTGCGTGCGCTCGCCGCTCGACTATAAAAACGTCTCGGCAAAATTCGGTGACAGCGTCGCCAACATCATCGCCGAAGTCGTGCACATCGACGCCTATCCGTCCGAACGCGACGTGAACCTGTCGAAAGCATCCAGCGAAGCCAAGCGCGCATATGAATCCTTGCTCATCACCAGCCTCGACCAGATCATCGAGCAGATCCAGCGCGCGGCGAAGGAAAATCCGCAGCAGAAGATCATGTTCCCGCCAGGCCAGGAAGAGCAGATCTACAGCGACATCAAGAGCCTCTGGGGCAACGACGCCAAGCTCGACAAGCGTTTCATCGACGCGTTCAACAAAGCGTCCGATTTCGCACAGTCGCCCTTCAAGCTCGAAGTCGACTCTTCCGGCGCGCTCGAACTCGTCAAGGGCACGGTCAAATCCGGCCCCGGCGTCAAGCCGCCCAAGCCGAAAGGTCCCGGCGACGGAGGCATTGGCGGCGACGTGTTCTAAGCCGCGGCGCGCAAGCGTTCAAAAAAAAGCGGAAGCGCAGGCTTCCGCTTTTTTCTTTTGGCGAAAAAGTTCCGCGGCCAAAAAAATTTGTTTCCCCTTGCAAAGCGGATTCACATTTGCGAATGTGCCTTTCATTCAGCTGGCGCCTTCGCGGAAACGGGGCGCCGGCATAAAAAAAGAATAAGACTTAAGCAAAAAACTTCAGTCCGTTCGAAGCGGGGAAAATTATGGGAGCACCACGCCACAGGCGCCATCGCTGGCGCCGGGAGATCGAGGAATCCAAAATCGACATGGGACTCATCGCGCCTGCCTCGCAGGAAGCGATCGACCTGTCGTTGTACGCCGCCGTCCTCGACTGCGACCATCAGGGCATCCGCGAACTCGCGCCCCTCAAACCCAATCCCGACATGCGCGTCTACGGCAAGCTGGGCGAGCCGGAAGGAACGCTGCTGCATTTCGCCGTGCGCCACGGCACGCTGAAGACCGTCATTGCGTTGCTGCACCTGGGCGCCAATCCCCTCGTGCGCGATACCGAGGGCAATATCCCGCGCGAAGTGGCGGCGCAGAAGGCAACCGGCCACCGCATGCGCGCGGTGCTTGAATTGTGGGAAAGGCGCGAAGCGCGCCCTTCATCCGGCGACGCTCACGAAGAGGCGTCGCAGGTCGCGCGCCGGGCCTGAACAGGTCTAACCGGCGGCCCGGATGATTGATTTCAAAAGCGGTATCAGCAGAACGGCGCGGCACGGCGCCGCGAGCGCGGTTTTTTCCGCGAGAAGCGATGCGGCGCTGCGCGCGTGCAGGGCGGCTCCCGCGCGTGCTTTTTCGAGAACAGCCGCCGCCGCATCGGCCGCGCGGCCTTCCAGCAGCACGGGCGTACGCGCCAGGCGCGCGGCGATGAGCGCGCCGGTGAGCGCCGCGATATCCACACCGCCGCAGCGCAGGAGCGCCTCGAACGGATCCGCCCCGCTGTCGAGTTCGCGCAGGATTTTTTCGGCGGCGACTTCCGCGGACGTCGACGGCGCGCACAGGACGAGAAGGTCGATGCCCGGCTGCACGGCCATCATGCCATAGGCGAGGGCCTGCGCGGTTTCCGCTTCGCCCGGCGCGCGATCCTCCTGCCCAAGCTCATAGACCTGCAGATCGGCATTCGCTTCCTGCGCGAGCGGCGTGACAGGATGAGCGCCGCTTTGAAAAGCTGAAAGACTGGCCGATATCTCTTCGCGGGACGTTTCCGCCACGCTCAGAAACACGGCGATGCGCGGACGCTGAAGAGAAGGCTTCGCCTTCTGCTGCGCCGTGGCCAGCCAGCGCCACGCGGGTTCAAGGTCGCCGAGCGGACGGCACGCAATCCCAATTTCCGCCAGCGCGGGCAGGTGGTCGCGGACCAGCGACCTGATCTCGTCGAGGGGGCTGATGCCTGTGGTGGCGGGCCGGGCAGCTTGTATTGAGGACATCGAGGCGGAATCCCAAGGGCTGATTTTCTGGCTAATATACCGTCAGGCTCCTGAAAGAAAAAGGCGGTGAAATAAGACAGAAAATAACGGTCTGCGGGGGCGATGGAATCGGATCCCCGCGGGCTAGATGTATATGGCAACGCGCAAGGGTATTTTTCCGGATTCCCGGCTTTTTCCCGGGAAAATCAGCGCGAAGCAACCCATAATAAGACCTTACCTTCAATTTTATGGGTAAAACATTGATATTACGTAAATGTTAAAAGAAATATTCCGATTTTGTTAACTATTCTGTGTCACTCTTAATACTGGAGGATTATGAGGCAGGCAGGAGAGAGATGGGGTTCATAAAAATGGCGGATGATGCGGGCGCGAAGACGCCTGGTAAATCTGCGGACAGCAAGACAGCGCTGGTACCTGTAGCGCCGCCCTCGCCCTCGCAAAGTGGCGGCGGGGATCTGATATCCACGACCGGCGGCGGCGATGTCGGCACTCTGAATAAAGGCGGCGCCGTCGGCGGCGTCGGCGGCCCTGGCGGGACCGGCAGTCCCACCAAGCGCATCGGCGACCGGCTGGTCGAGCGCGGCCTCATCACCGACGATCAGCTCAAGGTCGCCCTCCACGAAAAGCAGAAATCGCCCAAGCTGATCGGCGAAATCCTCGTCGACCTCGGTTTCATTTCTTCCGATGTACTCTCTGAATTCATTGCGGAATCCACGGGCCTCGTCCAGTTCGACCCGAAGAAGACGATCGTGGACCCGGAAGCGCTCGCGCTGATCACCAAGAAGGATGCGCAGAAGTACCAGGTGCTGCCCGTCTCCATCGACCGCGTCAACAACCGCGCGGTCATCGCGATGGTCGACCCCTATGACGTCGTCGCGTCCGACAAGCTCAAGCAGCTGCTGCCCAAGGGCTGCATCATCCAGCCGCAGGTCTGCCCGCCCGCCACGATGGGCGATGCGATCCACAAGGCCTATGGCGTCTCGACCTCGATCGACGCCATCCTGAAGGAACTGGCCGGCGACCAGACGGCCGCCAAGAAAAACCTTGATACGCTTTCGGAAGCAGAGGCTTACAGCCACCCGCTGGTGCGCCTCGTCAATGCGCTGATCTTCGAAGCCGTCAAGATGGGCGCGTCCGACCTTCACTTCGAGCCGGAAGAAAACTTCATCCGCCTGCGCTGGCGCATCGACGGCGACATGGTCACCACCCATACGCTGCACAAGGAATACTGGAACGGTATCTGCCAGCGCCTCAAGATCCTGGCGGAACTGAACATCGCCGACAAGCTGGCGCCCCAGGACGGCCGCTTCAACCTCGTCATGGGCGCGAAAGAGGCGGATTTCCGCGTCTCCTGCCTGCCGACGGTGCACGGCGAAAACATCGTCCTGCGCGTCCTCGACAAGAGCGCGTCGATCGTGCCCCTGTCGAAGCTCGGTTTCTCCGACCATAACCTGAAGCTGATCAAGAAGAGCCAGTCGCGCCCCGAAGGCATCATCATCGTCACCGGCCCCACGGGCTCGGGAAAAACGACCACGCTGTATTCGATGCTGAACGACGTGAACACGCCCGACGTCAACATCCAGACCCTTGAAGACCCGGTGGAATATAACCTCGGCATGATCCGCCAGACGCACGTGAAGGACGGCGGCGCCTTCAACTTCGGCGAAGGTATCAAGGCCCTGCTGCGCCAGGACCCGGACATCATCTTCATCGGCGAGGTGCGCGACGGCGTCACCGCCGAACAGGCGCTGAAAGCCGCCATGACCGGACACCAGGTCTATACCTCGCTGCACACGAACGACTGCTTCGGCGCTTTCCCGCGCCTGTTCGACCTCGGATTGAAACCGCAGATGGCGGCGGGCGCGATCATCGCGACTTTCGCGCAGCGTCTTGTCAGAAAACTTTGCCAGAAATGCAAGAAACCGGTGCCCGCGACCGAAGAAGAATGCAAGATGCTCGGGGTGGGCCCGGACGACCAGCCCATTGACCCGGCGAACCCGCCCACTATCTATGCTCCCGGGGGATGTCCCGAATGCAATAACACGGGGTACAAGGGCCGTATTGCCTGCGTAGAAATTCTCTATATGGATGAAGAGCTTGATAATATCGTCGCGACCGGCGGCCAGAAAGCGGATTTGCGCGCGGCTGCCCGCAGGAAGGGTTTCAAGGCGATGATCGACGACGGTATTTTGAAAATTTATCAGGGGGTCACGTCGCTCGACGCCGTGACGAAAATCCTCAACTTCGCCGACCGGATGTGACGTTTCCCGGGCCGGGCTGATTTTATATTACAAGTGCTTGGTTTCCTTCTATATTTAGTGTAACAGTTATTAAGGAGAGTTTTGACCGTAAAACGTCAACGGGGGTTTTTACTTTGCCAAAGTTTAGTTACAAGGCCATCAACCAGAAGGGGCGCCCGGTTCGCGGCGTGGTGACGGCCGCGAACGAGAAGGACCTTTTCGCACGCTTGAACGAAGCCCAGCTCTCTCTCCTCGACTGCAAGGAGATGAACGAGCGGGCGAGCAAGCTTTCCACCCTCATGGCCAAGAAGATCAAGGCGCGCGATCTCATCCAGATGTTCGTGCACCTCGAGCAGCTCCAGAAAGCGGGCGTGCCCTTGCTGGACTCGCTGGCCGACATCCGCGATTCCGCTGAATCCACGCGCCTGCGCGACATCATGAGCGACATCTACTCCGAAGTTTCCGCCGGCTCCTCTTTCGCCAACGCGATTGCCAAGCATCCGACGACTTTCGCGCCGATCTATGTCTCGCTCATCAACGCCGGCGAGGAAACCGGTAACATGACGCACTCCTTCGTGCAGGTCATCAAGCACCTGAAATGGGCCGACGCGATGGCCACGAAGGTGAAGAAGGCCACGCGCTATCCGAAGATCCTGGGCGTCGTCGTCATCCTCGTCATCTACGTCATGATGGGCTACGTCGTGCCTGAGGTCACGGGCTTCCTGAAAAACATCGGCCAGACGCTGCCGCCGATCACGCTCGCGCTCATCGCCACGTCGCAGTTCTTCAGCGACGATTTCATGTACATCATCGCCGGCATCATCTTCGTCTTCACGTTTCTGAAGATGGGGCGCAACCTGTCGGAGCCGTTCCGCTATCATACCGACTATGTCGCACTGCGCATGCCCGTCATGGGCTCGCTGATCCGCAAGATTTCGCTGTCGCAGTTCTGCTCGACCTTCGGCGTCCTTTTCTCGTCGGGCCTCGAGATCCTCAAGTGCCTCGACGCCGCCAAGCAGACCTCCACCAACCTCGTCATCACCGAGGCGCTCGAGGGCGTGAAGGCGCAAGTGCAGGAAGGCGCCGGCATCTCTCACGCGCTCAACTCGTCGGGCGAATTCCCGTCGCTGGTCGTGCGCATGGTCAAGATCGGCGAGGAATCCGGTAACCTGACCGGCGTTCTCGACCAGGTCTCCGAATTCTACGACAAGGACGTCAACGAGGCCGTCGACGCGATGATCCAGATGATCGAGCCCGCGATGACGGTCATTCTCGGCGGCATGCTGCTGTGGATCGCCGCCGCCGTTTTCGGCCCGGTGTACGACAGCTTCGGCAAGATGGGTGGGTAATGGTCGGGCTCAAGGCAAATCGGCGGGTGCTGCTGGTCGGGGGCGAGGGCGTCGTGCTCTATGGTCCCGCGAGCAAGGGCATCGACCGCGAGACCTCGATTTCCTGGGAAGTCCCCAACTTCGACCAGCAGCTGGTCGAGGCGCTGGGCGGCAAGAACCAGAACAAGTCCGTCGTCGTCATTTTCGACGGCGCCGACCAGACGTACCGCAAGGAAGAGAATATCCCCAAACTGTCGCCCTTCGACCGTCCGCGCTTCGTCAAGCGCAAGCTCGAAGTGGCTTTCCCCAGCTATCCGATCCGCGCCTCCCTCGCGGTTCAGCCGCCCAAGCTGAAGGGCAAGGCCGCCAAGGGCGCGCAGAAAGAGCTTCCGTCCTACCTGTTCGTGGCGCTGCCCGAAACCGACCAGCTTGACCGCATCGGCGGCGCGATGTTCGAGGCGGGCGTTCCCGTCGCGGGTTTCGGGCTGCTGCCGCTTGAATCGACCGGCCTCGTCAACGAGCTGTCGGACAAGGTTTTCGGCGGCGAGGGCGTGAAGAAGTCGCGCTGGGCCGTCCTCATCGGCCAGCACGAGACGGGCGGCCTGCGCCAGGTCGTCATCAAGGACGGCAACCTCGCGCTCACGCGCCTTACGCCCACGTCCGAGGCGGGCGTCAGCGGAACGGGGTGGGTCGAGGAAGTCACCCGCGAATTCAAGGCCACGCTCACCTACATCTCGCGCTTCGGCTACAGCAACGACGATGGCCTCGACGTCATTGTCGTCTGCGGCGACGTCGAAAAGCAGTTCTTCGACCAGAAAGCCATTCCGGTCACCAACTTCCGCTGCATCAACCTGACCGAGGCGCTGAAATACATCGGCGTGCGGGCCTTTGGCCGCGAAAAAGACAACTTCGCCGACGCGCTGCACGCGGCCTGGGTCGGGCGCAAGCCCACGCTCAAGCTGGCCGTGCGCATTCCCAGCATCCACCGCATCATGGCCCCGCGCCTGGCTGCGCGCATCGCCAGCGTGCTCATGGTGTTCACGATCCTCGGCCTCATCGGCGTTTCGGGCAAGATTTTCCAGGAATACCGCGACCTCCAGGACGATATTTCGCAAAAGGAAATCCAGAAGCAGGGGCTCGACCGCGACTATGAGGCCGAAACCAAGATCTTCGACAATCTGCCCGTGAAACCGGCCGTCGTGAAGGCGACGCTCGCCGTCAAAAAGACGCTCGAGGACAATACGGCCTCCGTTCGCCCGCTGCTGCATACGCTCAAGAACACCGTCCCCAGCGACGTGCGCTTCGAGACATTCCAAATCGAGCACCGGGCCAGCAATAATCTCCATATCGACGGCGCGATGCCGGGCCAGGGCCTGTTCAAGACCAGCGGCAACGACGCGACGAAGACGCACGGCCAGGTCGTGATCAACTTCGGGTTCACGCTGCCCGACAGCCTGACGCTCGAGCAAAAGGTCGCCCGCGCCGAGGACCTCGTAAAAACCCTGCAGGACGCCTTTAAGGGCTACGACGTCAGCCTCAAGCAGCAGTTCGAAAACGTGAACGAAAAGGTCGGTCAGTTCCAGGGAACGATGACCGACGAAAAACAGCAGGCGCACAAGTCGACCGGCAGCGCCGAAGTCGCGATCATCGAGTTGAAGGGGCCTCCGCTGCCATGAAACTTATCGGCGTCAAAAGAGCCCTGATCCTCGCCATCCTCTTCGCCATCAACCTGGCGATTGCGGCGGTGTTTTTCCTGCAGCTCAGCCCGATGCGCGATGACGCCCAGCAGAAGCTCGACGGCATCAATGATGAAATCGGCCAGACGAGCCAGAAGATCGCGAGCATCAAGGCGGACCTCGACACCTTCAACAAGACGCTGCCGCAGTTCCAGGCGCTCGAGAAGAAGGGCTTCACGCTGAACCAGGACCGCTTCCGGATGAGCCGCGACCTCGACGATGTGCGCAAGAGGGCGCAGCTTGCCGGCTTTTCCTTCACCATCAGCGATATCAAGAAAGTCGACAATCCCGATGCCTCCGCGGCCCAGATGCAGCTGATCGACAGCCGCATCAAGATCGAGAACGTCGTCTCCCTGCTGGACGTGAATTTTTATGACTTCGTGGACCTGATGCAGAGCGATTTCCCGGCACACCTGCGCGTGCAGTCTTTCGAGATCAGCCGCAGGGACGCGCTGAACGAGGCGGCGCTGGCCCATATCGCGCGCAAGGAGCCAGTCAACCTGATCTCGGCGACCGCCCAGTTCGACTGGCTGACGGTCATTCCCAAGCAGGAACAGAACGGCCAGACGCCGGCGGGAGGGCTATGACGCCCATGAAACGCCATCCTGAATATCTCCTGCTTCTGCTCGCGGCGCTCCTGGCGGCGCCCGCGTCCGCGTCTGCGCAGGACCTCGGCTCGACCGCGATCGCCGTCGGCGCCGCGGGCGGGATGGAAGCCAACCCCATGCGCGGCGGACAGCAGCAGATCCAGCGCGCCGCGAACATCGCGCAGCAGAATGGCCAGTCCAATGCGCCCAAGCCGGCAGGAGCCCCGGCGGCGGCGGCCGCGACCGTCAATGCTGTCAATGCTGTCAATGGCGCCACACCGCCTGCCGCGGGAACTGCTACCGCGCCCCCGGCTGGAACCAAGGCGGCTGCCGCCGCCGCGCCCCCGGCTGCTGCCGCACCGCCGGCCGATGCGACGGTCGACATTCACTCGCCGTTCACGCAATCCTTCTTCTTCACCGCAGAGGACGTTCTGCGGATTCAAAAGGCCCTCGAAAGACAGGCCGTCGTTTACGGTAACGGTTCCGGCGGCGGCCCGGCGGGAGCGGGGGGGACGCCCATTCCGGCGATCCGCCGCATCGCGCTCTCCGGCGTCATCTATCGCGCCGCCGACGACTGGCTGATCTGGATCAACGGCCAGAAAGTAACGCCCAAGGTATTGCTCAAGGAAATCGTCGACATCAAGGTCGAGCGCGAGGCGGTGCACCTGAAATGGTATGATATCGGCGCCGACAAAGTGCTTAATATCACGATGAGCCCCAACGAAACCTACGATATCACGACGGGGGTCCTCCTGCCGGGGATCATGAAATGAGCATGCCAGCGGGAAAAGACGCGGTGGGAACGAACGGCGGCCAGCACTTCGGCCATGTCGCGGGCCAGCCCGCGATCGCCATCCGCCAGGTTTCCGCCGACTACGGCCACGGCCCCGTCATCGAGGACGTCAGCTTCGACATCGCGACCGGCGAAACCTTCGGTCTCATCGGCCTCAACGGCACGGGCAAGACGACGCTCATCAAGATCATCCTTGGTTTGATGGAAGCGTCGAAGGGCCATATCGAGGTCTTCGGCCACAAGACGCTGGATCCGCAGGCCAAGAAGAAGATCGCCTACCTGCCCGAAAAATTCGAGCCGCCGCCGTTCCTGTCCGGCATGGAATTCGTGCGCTTTTCCCTCGACCTTTACGATCGCGACTTCTCCGAGGACGCCGTCCTCCAGGCGGCCGACCGCGTCTCGCTGCAGCGCTCGTCGCTCAAGCGGCGCGTCGTCACCTACTCCAAGGGCATGCGCCAGAAAACCGGCTTGATCGGCACCTGGCTTACCGAATGCCCGCTGCTCATCCTGGACGAGCCTATGAGCGGCCTCGACCCGCTGGCGCGCGTCCTCGTGAAAGACGAGATCATCGCCTGCAAGAAGCGCGGAATGACCGTTTTCCTAAGCTCGCACATCCTGGCCGACATGGACGAGATCTGCGACCGCATCGCCATCATCCATGATGGCGGCTTGAAATTTACCGGCACGCCCTCTGAACTGCGGACGAAAACGAAGCAGGAATACCTCGAGCGCGCGTTCCTCAAAACGATTGAAGGTTCGAAAAGGATTTACGAGTCATGAAGCTGTTCGGAAAAAAAGACGACACCCCGGCCGATACCCCGACGGGCGACGCTCCCGATCTCGACAGCCCGGATGAGGCCGCACAGGAGCCGGCTTTTTCCGACGACGCGCCGCCTCCGGAAGCGCCGGCCGGCGCACCTGACGAAGCGCCTCCTGAAGAAATGGCTGAAGGCGCCGAAGGCGCGGACGGCGAAGAACTTTCCGCGCCGCCGCGCAAATCCGCTGCGGGCGGCGGCGGCAAGAAAAAACTTCTCTTCGCGCTCCTGGGCATCGTCCTGCTGGGCGGCTTGGGCGGAGGCGGATACTTCTATTTCATGATGGGCGCGGATACCCCCGCGATCCCGGTACCGCCACCGCATATGGCGGCCGCGCCGCAAGCTGCGCCCAAGCTGCTGGCCGCAGCACCTGCTGCGCCCGCCGTGGCGACGGCCGCCGCGACGCCTGCGCCTGCCATGCCGGGCGCGCCCGCCGCGCCGCCGGCTGCCGCGACGCCTGCCGCCATCATGCCGCCAGCCATCACGTCACCAGGCGCTGCGCCCGTCATGCCGGCGATCGCCGCGGCGACACCTGCCGTGCCTCCCGGCCTTGGCGCGCCGCCGAATGATGAAGCGAACGCCATTCCGCTGACGCCGGCCGCACCCGGAGCCCCCGCATCCGCCACCGCGCCAGCTGCCGTTCCCCCGGCCGCGCCGGTTGCTGCCGCCGCTCCCGCGGTAGCGCCGAAAATCGCCGCCGCCGCGCCTCCCGGCATTGAAGCGCCCGCCGAAGCGCCGCCGCAGGACCTTCCCATGCCGGCAACGGAAGCGCCGACTGCGCCCGCCGCCGCCACCATTCCTGGCATGACCGGCGCGCCCGGCGCCGTATCCGCCGCGATGCCTGCGCCAGCACCCGCGAGCGCCGCCGCTCCTGCGGCTGCCGCCGCCACGCCCGCCGGCAAAACTGCCGAGAAGGCCGCCGAAAAGACAGCCGACAAGACGACCGACAAGGGGTCGAAGACCGCGAAAGTGGCGCCGGCCAAAGGCGGCGACCAGCCATCGGACGCCGAAAAGGCGATCGTCCAGAATGCGGCAGTGCTTGACCAGTTGAGCACGCCCGGCCAGTCCGACCGTCCTTTCAATCCGAACGAGGCCGCGCCTGACCAGACCGACGCGCTCAAGACCGTCGACCAGCTGCTGGAGCAGCAGGCGATCGTGCGTCCGTTGCCGCCGAAATGGCTGACCGTCAAGAAGGAACATGATGCCGATGACGCCGATACCCACCTGACGCTCGCGCGCGAAGCGCTGGCGCAGAACAACAACACCGCCGCCCTGCAGCTCTTCACCGAATTGAAGGGGAAATATCCGAAAGACAAGCGCGTCCTCATGGGCCGCGCCGTCGCGTTGCAGAAACTCGGCCAGGACGATGCTGCGCTTTCCGCCTACGAGGCCGTGCTCAACAACGACCCGAAAAATCTCGAGGCGCTTACCAACATGCTGGGCCTCCTGAAGAAGAAGGACCCCAAGCTCGCCACCGACAAGCTCGAGGAATTGCGCGAGGCCTATCCGTATAACGCCGATATCGCGGCGCAGCTCGGCGTCGCCTGCGGCGCGGCCGGCCGTTACCAGGACGCGTTGAAATATCTGGACATGGCCGAGGCGCTCAATCCGGGCAGCATGTATATCGTTTACAACAAGGCTGTGCTCTACGACAAAATGGGCCAGCCCCAGCAGGCGTCGGAACTTTATCGCGACGTCATTCGCCTGTCGTCGGAAGGGGGCACGGACGAGGGACTCCCGCTCGAAATGATCAAGAAGCGCCTCGCCGTCCTCCATTAAGCCGCGCGGCATGCCGGAGTGGTTTTATCTCGGCGTGACGGTGTTCCTGGGGCTTTGCTTCGGCAGCCTCGCCACGGCCCTGTCGTGGCGCATTCCGCGCGGGATTTCCGTGTCCGTTGAGAGGTCGAGATGCCCGTCCTGCCATCACGCGCTCGGTATTCCCGACCTTGTGCCGCTGTTCTCCTGGCTGGCCCTGCGTGGGAAATGCCGGTTCTGCAAGGCCCCTATCGGCTGGCGCTATCCGCTGATCGAGCTTGTCACGCTTTTCCTCTGCCTTCTCCTCTACGCGCGGTTCGGGTTTTCGGCGGCGGTTCTCTTGATGTTCTGCCTCTCGCCCGTCATGGTCGCGGCGGCCGACATCGATTTCGCCGTCCAGATCCTGCCCGACGCGCTCAACTTGGCCATCGGCCTGATCGCGCTCGCCGTCATGGGCGTGAACGCCGCGGACACGGGCGATGCGCAGTCCTTCATCCTCTCTCACGGGCTGGAATCGCTCGAGGGAATGGTGCTTTACGCGGGCTCGTTCTTCGTCCTGCGCCAAGGCGCCATGCTGGCGCTCAAAAAGGATCCGCTGGGCTGGGGAGACATCAAATTCGCAGCCGCGGCCGGCGTCTGGCTGGGTCCCGACCTGATGGTTTACGCCTGGTTCCTGCTCGCGGCGGGCCTCCTGGGAATCGTCATCGCGCTGCTCTGGAAAGCGATAAAAAAGGAAGCCGAGTTCCCTTTTGGCCCGGCCCTGCTGGCCGCTTTCGTGCTGATGCTGCTTTTAAAGCCGCCGCCGTTCATAATTCAAGATTATGCAAATATAAGTTTACCGTTTTTTCAGCCTATCTGAGATATCTTTAAGTGTGGGGTCAGGCCCCGGGACCGCCATTCCTGGCGGAAAAAGCGGATCGAACCGTTCCCGAAGCCGGCATAACAGAGGGGAATATCCGTGGAAATCACCGAACTGCTTAAATTCACGCTCGACAACAAGGGCTCCGACTTGCACCTCGCGGGCGGCAGCCAGCCTATCGTGCGCATCGACGGCGACCTGCAACGCATCAAGACCGACGTCCTCACCGCCGACATAATCCGCGCCATGCTGTTCTCGGTGATGTCAGAAGAACAACGGGCCATCTATGAAGGCGAGCTCGAGCACGACTTCGCCATTTCCTTCGGCGCCGACGCCCGCTTCCGCGTCAACGCGTTCACGAACCGCCAAGGCTCCGCTGCCGTGTTCCGCGTGATTCCGACCAAGATCCCGACGATGGAACAGCTCGATCTGCCGCCCGTCATGCGCCGCCTGGCCGAGCTCGAGAAAGGCCTCGTCCTCGTCACCGGCCCCACGGGCTCGGGCAAGTCGACGACGCTCGCCTCGATGATCAACCATATCAACGCGACGTGCCCCTACCACATCCTCACGGTCGAGGACCCGGTCGAATTCTTCCATCCGTCGAAGACGTGCCTCGTCAACCACCGCGAAGTCGGCAACGACACGAAGTCATTCGCCCGCGCCCTCAAAAGCGCCCTGCGCGAAGACCCCGACGTCATCCTGGTGGGTGAAATGCGCGACCATGAAACGATCTCTCTCGCGCTGACGGCCGCGGAAACGGGCCACCTTGTCTTCGGCACCCTGCACTCGAACACGGCCTCCAAGACCATTGACCGTATCATCGACGTGTTCCCGGCGGCCGAGAAGGAAATGGTGCGCGCGATGCTCTCGTCCTCGATCCAGGGCGTCATCGCGCAGACGCTGCTGAAGAAGGCGGGTGGCGGGCGCGTGGCCGCGCACGAGATCATGGTGGGCACGAACGCCGTGCGCAACCTGATCCGTGAAAACCAGCTGGCCCAGCTCTACTCGATGATCCAGACCGGCTCGCGTTACGGCATGCAGACGATGGAAGATTCGATCAACGATCTCGTCGTCTCGGGCGCGATCACGGAGCAGACGGCGCGCGACGCGCTGAAGGATTCGGCTGAGGCCGAGGACGATCTCGGCGAAGGTGCGGCCCCCGCGGCTCCCGCGGCCCCCGCCAGGAAGAGCCCGCTGCTCGGCGCCAAGGGCGCGCCGCCGGCGAAAGGCGCTCCCGCCAAGCCCGCGGCGGCCCCGAAGCCGCAGGCGCCGGCGCCCGCCCCGCAACCCGAGCCGGCCGAAGGTGAAAAAGCCGAAGGCGGAGGATATTCGTTTTGAGCGGAGTCGCGATATACGCATACCTGAACGAGATGATCAAGCGCGAGGCGACGGACCTCTATATCACCGTCGGCGTGCCCCCGACGCTGCGCGTCGAGAACGAGCTGCATCCGCTCGGCGAACAGCAATTGCAGGAAGAAGACGTGCAGGCGATGCTGAACGAGGTCCTGACCTCGCGCCAGCGCCGCGAATTCGACGCCAACCAGGAACTCAACCTCGCGTTCGACATGGGCAAGGAGGGCCGCTTCCGCGTCAACGTGCTGCGCCAGCGCCAGCACACGGCGATGGTCATTCGCCGCATTACCAGCGAAATCCCCTCGTTCGAGCGCCTGCGCCTGCCCAAGCTGCTGGAGAGCCTGGTGCTTGAAAAGCGCGGTCTTATCATGATTTCCGGCGTGACCTCGTCGGGTAAGTCGACGACGCTCGCCTCGATGATCGATTACCGCAACCGCACCGTGGGCGGCCATATCATCACCATCGAAGACCCGATCGAATATTACCACGAGCACAAGAAGGGCGTGGTGACGCAGCGCGAAATCGGCATCGACACGGCCTCCTACCAGATGGCGCTCAAGAACGCGCTGCGCCAGAAGCCCGACGTCATCCTGGTCGGCGAAATCCGCGATCCCGAGGTCATGGAACAGACCATCACCGCGGCCGAAACCGGTCACCTGTGCCTGGCCACGATCCACACCAACAACGCCCCCCAAGCCATCGAACGCATCATCAACTTCTTCCCCGAGGACCGGCAGCAGCAGATCCGCATCGCCCTGTCGATGAACCTGCGCGCCATCGTCTCGCAGCGCCTCGTGCGGACGATAAAAGGGGACATGTGCGTGGCCCTCGAAATCCTCCTGAACGAAGCGCTCATCAAGGAATTGATCCTCAAGGGCGAAACCGTCAAAATTAAGGAGATTATGGCCAACAACAACCCGGCGGGCATGGTCGTCTTCGACCAGTCGCTGATGAACCTTTACAAAGAAGGCCTGATTTCCGAGGCGACAGCGATCGCCGAGGCAGATATTCCCGCGGATATGAAAATGAAGATTCAGAACATCAAGATCGGCTCCACGTCAAAAGGTTCCGCCACGATTGACACGTCCAAACTGTCTCTGTAACAATGGTTTGAAATCAAAACCATACGTACCGGTTTTGGGGCGTTGATACCAATTTTTATGTACAGAAAGTCGGGACCCTGACATGACGGCACCAGGTCGTTTTGGCCGCCTTGGCGGTTTGCTTGTTGTAACGGTTTTGGCATCGCTGTCGCTCTCGCTCGTCAGCTGCGAAGCCACGAAGAACCAGCTCAAGATCGACCGCTCCGCCGACATGGACGCCCAGCAGTTCCGCGACGCGCTGGCGCCGCTGCCGCCCGCGCAACAGAACGCCGCGGCTACGCCCGAATTCCAGCCCGTGATCTCGACGCCCGAAGAACTCCGCCTGCCGTCGCCGCTCGTCACCGTCGCCGTGAATCAGACCGTCGGCCTGCGCGACCTCCTGTACCAGCTCGCGCAGCAGGCCGATGTCGACCTTGAAATGGATCCGCAGATCCACGGCACGATCATCTTCACCGCGAAAGACCGTCCGTTCGACGAAGTGATCCAGCGCATCACCGAAATGGCCGGCCTGCGTTACAAGTACCAGAACAACGTGCTGCGCGTCGAAATCGACCGCCCGACCATCAAGCAATACAACGTCGGCTTCCTCAACGTCGACCGCACGGCCGACACGAAAATCGCCGTCTCGTCCTCGAGCTCGGCGGGCAACGTGAGCAACAAGCTCGCTCCGGACGTCTGGAAAGAGCTGCATGACGGCATCGAGCAGGTGCTGGCCGCCTCGGACACATATATATCTCTTGCGACGCTGGCGGACCCGATCGCGACGCCGGTCAACCCCACCCCGCCGCCGTCACCCGTCGCCGCTGAACCCAACGCGCCGCCGCCGCCGCCGCCCACCCCGGGCTCGCCCGCCGTGGCGCCGATGCCGGCCGCTGCTGCGCCGAACCTCACGATTACGACGCCGCCTGCCGAACCGCTGGTGCCCAATCCGCCCGCGACCTTTTCGATCAGCAAGCAGACGGGAACGGTCAGCGTCTTCGCCAACGACCGCCAGCAGAAGCTGGTCAAGAAATTCATCGACGAGTTCCGCAAGCGCATCATGACCCAGGTTCTCATCGAGACGAAAGTTCTCGAGGTCGACCTGGACGACGAATTCGCGATGGGCGTCGACTGGAACCAGCTTAACCTGACCGGCCTCATCGGCATTACGCAAAAATTCGGCCTGCCGCCGCTGTCGACGAATACCGAAGGCGCCTTCGCCCTGGCCTTCCAGCCGCGCAGCGACTTCAAGGCCGTCGTCAACGCCATCAGCCGCTTCGGCACGGTGCGCGCCCTGTCCAGCCCGCGCGTCACGGTCATGAACAATGAGCCCGCGGTGGTGAACGTCGCGCGCGACAACGTCTACTTCAACTTCACCGCGACGGTGACGCCCGCCACGACCACCTCGGGCGCGACGGCGACCGTCAACGGCACCCAGAAGAACGCGCCGGAGGGCGTGATCCTGACCGTCGTGCCGAACGCCAACGCGGATACCGGCGAGATTTCGCTGGTCGTGCGTCCGACCGTCTCGAAGAAGATCGGCACCGTCATCGACCCGACCATCGGCCTGACGCTCGCCCTCAACGGCCTCACGCTGCCGCCGGGCTTCACGCTGCCCGACAACAACGTGCCCGAGCTCGCGGTCCAGGAAGTCGATTCGATCCTGCACATGCAGTCGGGCCAGATGATGGCGATGGGCGGTCTCATGAAGGATTCGAACGTGACCAACCAGGACGGCGCGCCGCTCCTGAAGGACATCCCGTTTGTGGGTTACCTGTTCAAGAACCACGTCGACCAGATCGGCAAGTCCGAGCTTATCGTCCTGGTCAAGGCGACCATCGTCAACGGCTCGAACATCGACGACGAAGAGCGTAAGCAATATCTCATGATGGGCATGGACCGGCACCCGGCTTCTCTTTAAGGGGTTTCGGATTATATGGACTCCTGAATGATTTCTAGACCGCTGGTAAAATTCGTCCTGACCGCCGCCATGCGCGACAAACTGATGATCACGCTCCTGACGATGATCGTCTGCGGCGGCGCGCTGGCCCTGTTCCTGGGCAGCGCCAGCATCACCGAAAAGGAAAGCTTCGCTCTCGTTTTCGGCGCGGCCGGGCTTCGCTTCCTGAGCGTCATCGGCGTTGTGCTGTTCTGCTGCTTCTACATGCGCCGCAGCTTCGAGACGAAGGAGGTCGAATTCCTTCTCTCAAGACCCATTTCGCGGCTGACCTTCCTGTTCAGCCACGCGGCGGCCTTCATGATCCTGTCGCTGCTGATCGCGGTGACGGTGGTGGCCGTCGTCTTTTTCCTGGGACGGCCGAATCCCGGCGGACTTGCCGCCTGGGGGTTTAGCATCGGCGTCGAGAACATGATCATGGCCGTCACCTCGCTTTTCTTCTCAATGGTTTTGTCCTCCGCGTCGGGTTCGGCGCTCGCAACGCTGGGACTTTACGTCCTGTCGCGGCTCATCGGCACGCTGCTCGGCATTGCGGCGCTCCCGCCTGACAAGGTGGTTTATTCCGTTCTCAACAACATCATGGACGTCGTTTCCATCGTGGTGCCGCGCCTGGACATGCTCGGCCAGACGTCGTGGCTCGTCTACGGCGTCGCGGGTTCAGGCGGCGTCGGCTATCTCGAGCGTGCCGGCGCCTATGCCCACGCGATGATGGCGCACTTAGGGATTGAGGGTTTCATGTTCGCGCAAGGGGCGCTGTTCATCGCGCTGCTCCTGGCGGCGACCGCGTTCGACTTCCTGCGGCGGCAGTTCTGATGGAACCGGCCCGTATCCGGCGGAACGTCAGCATGGCCGCGCTGTTCTTTCTCGGCCTCAATTTTCTCTTCTGGATCGGCTCCTCGGACATCTACGCCCGCTGGGACGGCGTTCCCCCCGTGCCGACGCGCGACGGCGCGCTCATGATGACGCTGGGGGATTCGGAATTCTCCTACCGCTTCGGCGCCATCACGCTCCAGAACCTCGGCGACACGGGCGGCCAAACGACGCCGCTCAAGGACTACGACTATCAGGCGCTCAAAGGCTGGTTCTGGCTCCTCAACGACCTCGATCCCGCCTCGGACGACGTCCCCATGCTGGCGGCCTATTATTTCGGCGCGACACGCTCGCCCAAGGACGCGGCGGTCCTCGTCGATTATCTGGGCAAGATCGGCCAGAACGAGGCGGGAAGCAAGTGGCGCTGGCTGGTGCAGGCCATCTTCATGGCGCGCCACCGGATGAACAACCTGCAGGTCGCCCTCGATCTCGCGTATAAACTGGCCAAGATGAATCCTGCCGGCGACACGCTGCCCGAATGGGCGCGCCAGATGCCTGCCTTCGTGCTCAAAGAGCAGGGGGACCGGCAGGCCGCGCGCAAGGTCGTGGAAGACCTGCTCCTGAGCAGCCAGAATTTCCACCCGAATGAAGTGAACTTCATGAAATCGTACCTGATGGAGCAGCTGGGCGTCGACCCGAAGGAAGTCGACCAGATCATCCGCATGCGCGGTAAGCGGGAAGAAACGCCGTTGCCCCAGCCCAAGCCGCCGCCCGAGCCCGAATAACTGCTTAAGAGCAGGACAAGATGAAATTCGACTATACGACGACTTTCAGCGTCATCGAATGGCTCGCGGTCACGGGATTGGTGCAGAGCATCTTCATCCTTGTGTTCATCGTGTTCCGCGCGCGCAACTGGCGGCAGGCTTCCATCGCGCTCAGCTATTTCTTTTTTCTCGCGCTGTCCTTCGGGCTTCAGTTCGCGCTGCGCCTCGAGGATTTCGAGAAGCCGATCCGCCTCGCACTCTGGATCAGCCGCGAGATGGGCGCGCCCTTGTGCTACCTGCTGGTCCTGCAGGTCGTGCGGCTCACCGACGTGCCCGAGCGCCGGCATTTCCTGATCCTTCTCGTCCTGCCGCTGGTGGCGCTCGGCGTCTTCCTGATCGGGCAGGAGCGGAACCTCTGCGAGGACGAGGGGGGCGGCTGGGGATGCCAGCGGATCATCGACATCCTCTACTGGATCGGCTCGATGGCCAGCGCCCTTTGCATGCTGGCGCTCTGGGCGCACAAGGATATTTTCGGCAAGTTGTGGAACACGAAGGGCGGCCGGGAAAGGTACTGGCTGATCATGACCCTCATCATCGCGAACGTGCTGCGCGTGGTCGTCAGCCTGATGATGGCGACCGGCCACCTGGAACTCGGGGATTCCGACGCGCTGCAGACGACGCTCGGCATCGCTTTCGCCTATCTTGCGACGACGACGCTTTTCCGCGTCTATCCGCTGCCCGTCCAGCTGAGCGCGACATCGCGCGCGCATACATTCCTGCTGACCGAGGAAGAGCGCCAGATTGCCGCCAAGGTCCGCAAGCTGATGGAGCTCGACAAACTTTATCATGAGCCCGAATTCAGCCGCGCCGACCTGGCCCGCGAGGTCGGCACGTCAGAAAACACGCTCTCGCGGGTCATTAACCGGGCCTTCGGCAAAAGCTTTCCGCGTCTTTTGAACGAATTGCGGGTCGAAGACGCCAAGCGCATGCTGAATGATCCCGCGATCCCCATCCAGGTTCTGGCCTTCGAGGTCGGCTTCAATTCGCTGGCTTCTTTCAACCGGGTATTCCGCGAGATCACCGGGAATACGCCCTCCGCCTATCGCGCGCACCATGCCGAGATCCAGCGCAAACAGGCCGAGGACGCAACAAACGAATAACCTTTTATCGACCGTCCCGCGCCCCAAAGCCCGGTGGAAACGCCGTGGATTAAGCGGTGGAGAGGGTTTTCCAGCCTTTCCCGGTGAGTCCGCAGGTTTATGCGTGCATCATTGTTTTTGCTGGATTTTCCAAAACACCAGCTGCTGCTCAAAATGTCCGCGGACGTTTTAGTGATTCCTCATTTCGTCCGAAGGCAGACTCGTATCATCCGAGCCGGTGGGTTATTTCCAGAGGCATCATGGAGCAAAAAATCGAAGCAAAAGCACTTGTTTTATGCGTGCAATATTCTCATTTTGATAAGCTACGGCTTGTACGTGCGTACTCATTTTATTTCGGATATTCAATTTACTGCGGGTTAGTCATATCTCATTTTGTCGCAATAATGATAAAAGTGACAAAAATTAAATAATCATTTAATCTTTTTGTTGAACTATAGGGATATGATCACCAGTCTTAGATAGCAACCTCGACCAAATGAGACTTTGACTATCCAATAAAGGTGATGGGGCGACTTCAAACTGGTTTTAATGCAATCAATGGGGAGAATATCAATGAAACGTCTATCTACACAAAAGGGCTTCACGCTCGTCGAATTGGCGATCGTGATGACCATCATCGGCCTGCTGATCGGGGGTATCCTGAAAGGCCAGGAACTGATGATGAACGCGCGTATCACGGCGACGGTTTCGCAAGTGAAGTCATACAGCGCGGCTGTC
>JAICWS010000007.1 GCA_025934695.1 Alphaproteobacteria bacterium | reverse complement strand
CTCGCGGCCGCGGGGCTCGCGCGGTTTTTCGCCGGGTTCCTTCCAGGGCATCTCGGGACAGCCTCAGGGTGCGGGAAATGACGGTGCGCCGGGTCCGGCGCAAACGTTGCATTCTAGCAGAGCGTCCGAGTGCTTCTCTCCAGTGCCGGGTCGAAGCCGCTGTTGTGAAAAGCCAAGGCAGGAAGCCCCTGGTGGTGTGTGCTGAGCGGCAACATCCAAATCGCTCAAAGCATCATGGCAACGCCCGTCAACTACAAATTCACCGTGGATGTCACTTCGGGTCCGCTGGTCGGCACCTAGAAGGACACGTTTTCCTACGACAGCAGCAGCATCACTCCCGGTCAACAAACGGCGCACCGGGGTTGCTCACCGCGCTCGACTTCACCTTCAACGGCACGAGCTGGAATGCCGGGAGCGCCAATACTGGCGGGTTGGCCTTCGACAACAACGGCGCCTTGGACGGGTTTATGTTCGGGAACAATTGTTTTGCAGGAGCCTGTAGTCTGGGCTCCAATGGGTGGATTGCCGCTGCCTTGCCCGGATCGAGCAGTTTTTTTCTTTACAGCATTTCAAGGGTCGCTCAAGATTTCAGCGACATGACCTTTGCCGCCGCCGTGCCCGAGCCCGGCAGCTTGAGCCTGTTCGGTTTCGGCGTGCTACTTGCTGGGCATCGCCGCGCGGCGACGGCTGAAGCTTCGGCGCGCCGCGTAATCGCGCCTTTGTGGTGACCGGTTGAGGTTCACCCAAAAATTCGAGAGACACCGAAACAAGTTTCCCCCTCACCCGACGATGCAACGCCGTTGGGGGAGAGGAAGTCTCATGCTTCGCGCAACCAGCACGCCGCATCCAGCGCGAAATAGGTCAGGATCGCGTCGGCACCGGCGCGCTTGATCGACAGCAACGCCTCCATCGCGCAGGCGCGTTCGTCGATCCAGCCGTTGGCGCCGGCGGCCTTCAGCATCGCGTACTCGCCCGATACCTGGTACACGAAGGTCGGCACGCCGAAGCGGTCCTTCACCCGCCGCACGATGTCGAGGTACGGCAGGCCCGGCTTCACCATCACCGCGTCGGCGCCTTCGTCCAGATCGAGCTGCACCTCGCGCAGCGCCTCGTCGGAATTGCCGACATCCATCTGGTAGGTGTGCTTGGAGCCTTTGCCGAGCGTGGCCGCCGAGCCCACCGCATCGCGGAATGGGCCGTAGAAACTCGAGGCGTACTTGGCGGAATAGGCGAGGATGCGGGTATGGATCAGGCCGGCGTCTTCCAATGCCAGGCGAATCGCGCCGATGCGGCCGTCCATCATGTCCGAGGGCGCAACGAAATCGGCTCCTGCGCGCGCCTGCGAAAGCGCCTGTTTCACCAGCACCGCGACGGTTTCGTCGTTCAGGATGTAGCCCGTCTCGTCGATGAGGCCGTCCTGGCCATGCGTGGTGAACGGATCGAGCGCGTCGTCGCAGATCACGCCCAGCTCGGGAAAACGTGACTTCAGCGCGCGCACCGCGCGCTGGACCAGGCCGTCGTCGTTGAAGGCTTCGCGGCCAT